>CBDTTM010000227.1:0-3927 GCA_965363355.1 uncultured Selenomonadaceae bacterium
ATTATGGTCTTTCCCGCCGCAATTCCGGTTTGCCGGACCGCCCACTGGGGCTTGCTGGGAAAGAAAAGTACCTGTTATGCTGGATATTTGATTGTCAAGGTACAAGACGATGACTATTTATCATCGATCAGAGCCAAGTCTCGAAGGATTGACCGTATGTAAACGCGTTCTTCTTCTGGAACTATATACATAATTCTCAATAACGCCGCCGTTTCATCCGGGTCAAGGAATCTAAGGTTTTTTCTTTTAGTTTCCAACTTAATTCCACCATTCGGCCCAGTTTGTGACGATATGCGGTAACTCAGTGATAATACATCGACATCATTTCGGATTGTCGCGTAAGATACTCCAAACCGCACTGCCAAGGGTCGTATTTTGACATAATCATCTGCGAAATATAAAATTTCAATGATTTCACGGCGGCGTGCCGGAGTATCTATCACTCAGTCACCTCCTTCCTGCTGGCTCTATATTCAGCCTACTACCGATTGTGCTAAAAACCCCCGCACAATCCTAAAATTTTCTGAAATTTTTCTGCTCTGCTCATATCCAAAGAAAACAGGTCATGCGTTTGCTATAAACGCATGACCTGTTTTCTTTACTAGATGTACGGTTTCTGTTTTGAAATGGTTACAAGTTCTTTTCTTGTATTTCTATCCCTATGAAGTTTCTTTCACGACCTATTTTGTATAAAAAAAGCCCATAATAAACACTCATGGGTCTATTTATAGCACTATTTAGCCCTCAAATATTGCGTTCGAAACTGATACCCTTATTTTGAGGTGATTATTATGCAAGATATTTATATTTCCATCGGCCAAAACATCCGCCGTCGGCGTAAAGAAAAGCACTTGACTCAGGAGTCCCTAGCCGCAAATGTCGAAACATCTGCACAATATATCAGCCGTATTGAGCGCGGGCAAGTTTGTCCATCTCTCGAATTTTTATATAGACTATCTGCCGCACTGGAATGCCCTATTTATTCTTTACTGCCATCCACTGCACCCAGCGCTTCTACCAGTTTCTTCTCTCAGGAGCTTGCCAGTCAACTCAACAGTTGTACTCCGCAACAGCAACAGTTTTTGATGAGCTTTATTTCTTGGTTTCTCCAACAGTCAACTCCGTTTAGTGAATAAACCCATTTTATAGAAGGAATATTGATGCTTGCACTATATATTTCTCTGCTGGATACCGAAGATCAGATAAGTAAATTTGAACATATCTACACAAAATATCGTGGGCTCATGTTCTATACTGCCAAAGGTGTCCTGCAAGATTCTTATTTGGCAGAAGATGCTGTCCATGAAACCTTTTTGGATATAATACGGATTATAGATAGTATACGCGCCAACAATGAAAAGGAACTATCGCAATTTCTAAGAGTTCTGACCCATCACAAAGCTGTTGATATGGTTCGCAAGTGTACCCGCCAAAAGAAATCTGATACCGAAATCGAAGATCTCGATCTTTCAAAGTCAGATGTAAATGTGGAAACCATTGTACTCGATAAAATCGACTATGAAAATATGCTTTTGCTTGTTCAGTCCATGGACGAGAAATACAAGACACCGCTTCTTCTAAAAGTTCAGGGCTACAAGGTCAGCGAGATTGCCGATTTTCTCAACATTTCTCCCGGAAATGTAAAAGTTCGTCTGCACAGAGCGCGTAAAATCATTCTGACCGGATTGGAGGAAAATGGTAATGAATGATGACAAAATCCGTATTTCCCCAGACGCTCTTATCGCAATGATCGTAACCGAGGCACAGGATCGAGAACTTGCGCGGATGCCGAGTTTGGAAGAGATGAACGAAGACTTCCAGCCCTCAGAAAAATTCCAGCGAAAAATGGAAGCCCTTGTTCGTGACACAAAGCGTAAGGCCGAGCGGGAGAAGCGACTTTTGAATGTCAAACGTTTCTTCATCACACTTACTGCTGCCATTTCCATTTTTTCATGTACCATGCTCCCCGTCAAAGCCGTGCGCGAGGCTGTTATCACAACGCTTATTGAGTGGCACGATAAGTTTGTATCGATTATATATGTAAATGAAGAATCTCCTGTCTCCACATTCCATATTACGCCATCATATATTCCATCAGGGTTTTCTCAAATAGAATCTTCCGGTGAATCTACCGGACATTACTACGGACAATTTCAAAACTCTGCTGGAGATTGGTTTTCCTTGCGAGTTTTTCCTGTAGAAAATACACAAACAATTTCTTGGGATAACGAGTTTTCCTCTTACTATTCTATAAGTTTTGATAGCAATCAAGCCATCTGGGGTATCATGGACGATGGTTCCAATACTCTGCTGTGGGAGAGCAATTTCTTAGCATTTCAAGTGCGCGGGAATCTAAATATTACTGAACTCATCAAAATATCTGAAGGAATAGAAGTTCAATAATTTTTTCTTTTTATGTAACCTTTCTCCTTACCCATACGAATACCTTTATAAGAGGTTCGTATAAAATAAAGGAGCAAGTCGAAATGAAAAAGAAACTTTGGGCAGTTCTTGTTGCGTTTGTTGCGCTTACTGTTTTTGCCACATCCGCATTTGCCGCAGTACGGTGGCGTAATGTCGCATCTATCTACCCTGGCATCTCCGCAGGTGACAACAGCTACACATGTGAAATCAGTTGTCTCTCTGGCACAACCAAAATTGATTGCACCCTTGTTCTTTATGAAAAAGGGTTATTCGGAACATATTCTGAAGTTTCTCGTTCTTCCTCCACCTATTATGGACACACACATGAGTTTTCTGGTACAGCCAATATCAAATCCGGTACCACTTACAAGCTAGTGACTACTGCAACCGTCACACGCAATGGCTCTAGCGAAACCGTTAGTAACACCTTCGAAAAGAAGTGCTAATTTCCCCATCATAATATCAAAATAAGAACCTCTTAGAATCCTCGGCTTCTGCAGCCGAGGATTTTTTTGTTTATTCTGTAACCAAATGTCGATTGCAAGCGGATTACAGTGTACTTCAAGCAAAATGATTATTTCACGGGAGGAAAATTCGTGCTGGTTTTCTATCTTGCCGCAATCGATAACGATGAAAGCAAAAACAAATTCGAATACATATACCACAAATATTATCGGTTTATGCTGCGAACCGCATCATCAATCATTCGGGATTCCTCTCTTGCGGAGGATGCAGTACACGAGACTTTTGTCCAGCTTCTCAAGGAAATTGATTCACTAAGAATCGACAATGAAAAGTCTCTCCAATCCTATTTATATATCCTAACTCGTGAGCGAACGATTGACTTTCTTCGAAAATGGGAGCGACGACGAGGTGTTCTGACGGACTACGAAAATCGCTCCACCAGCTTTGACAATTTTAAAGAGCCGGAAGAAATCGCATTGACAAATCTGCAGCTAAACAAAGCAGTCAGCATTCTTTCCGATATGCCTTCAATTTACCGCCGAACCTTAGTCCTGCGCGTAAAGGGTTACTCTATCCGCGAAATCGCGCAAATCACAAATTCGAGTGAATCAAACGTTAAAACCCGTATACATCGGGCGCGCGCTATTTTACTTAAATCGTTCGACACCTAACACAAAAATATTTTTGATTTCGGTTTACATTTGCAGATGATTTTTCTCTTTTCCCTTTCAGGAGGGGAAGAAGAAAATGAAATCATCTCTTTACGCTTGTATTCAGGATATTCAAAATGGTGACCGTGAGCAGGCACTCGCTCTTTTGGAGAAGTTTTCTCCCCTGCTCAAGAAATATGCATTCTTCCTGCAATCAGAGGATGCATTGCAGGATTTCCAATGTTTCTTACTAGCGTTCGCCAAAAATTTACAACTCAATGAGTTGACTATAAGCACAGACGGTGCTATCATTAGCTATATCAATAAGGCAATATATCATCATTATATCGCACTTTCTAAGGCGAAGCGCCATCAGCTTCCCACTGTT
>CBDTTM010000228.1:0-3926 GCA_965363355.1 uncultured Selenomonadaceae bacterium
AAACGGTTCACATGAATTAATTGTACGGTGTATGCCAGAAGGAACAGATGCTGCTCGGATTGATGAAGGCGTTACGTACTATAAAAAAATATATGAAAATCGTTTTCTAGAAAAGACGCGTTCCTATGAAGGTATTTTAGATCTTCTCAAGGAATTGGTATTACGCGGTATTCCTTTGGCTATCTGTACCAATAAACCGACGGGAGCTGCGCACACGATCGTAGAAGTCTTGTTTGAAAAAGATACTTTTATCGAAGTGGTTGGTGACGAACCTGGTCAGCCGCGTAAACCAGATCCGAAAAAAGTGCTGAAAATTGCCGATCAGATGGGAATCTTGCCACAAGAAATTGTCTACATAGGAGATTCACAGGTCGACATGCAGACAGCTGTGAATGCGAAAATGCTGCCAGTTGGCGTTTTATGGGGATTTCGTGACAAAGATGAGTTAGAAGAACATGGTGCTGCTGTTTTGTTGAATCGGCCGTTAGAATTGGTTGAAAAAATTACGTTTCAGGAAAATTGAAATAAATGATGTACGGCTAGAACTTTATAGGTAAATATATTGTGTTGAATTACAGTCAAGTGATGGATTTCGCTTGACTTTTTTTTAGGAATTGAAGAAAATTTTTATATTTAAATGCTTTATTTTAGGAAATGCACTATAATTAACAGGTGTGTATTATATTTTTGGTGGAAGAAGTGAAATGAAGTTTGGAAGAAGTGTTAATCGTATTAATTACCGCATTTCTTATGAATGTGGCTTTAGGGCAATGGCGCGTTAAGTGCCGTAAATTTTCGAAATCATGGTTTTTGGCTGTACATATATCGATACCATTGATTTTTTTATTGCGGAGATTTTTTGGCTTTGGAATGTGGCTGGTTCCTTTGACTGTGAGCAGTGCGGTGTTTGGACAAATAGTCGGTGCTCGTATTACAGCTTCTCGGCTAAAGGGCAGCAAACGCGCTTGTTGATGCGATTTGATTCGTTTTGTATATGAGGTTAGATGTAGTTGACAATCTTCATATTGACTGTTAACCCGCTTAACCGTTAATGCGCTTAATGACTAAGATGATAAAGGGAGCTTTGCGGAATGAAAATGGTGATCAGGCTGGCAAAAGAAAGTGATTTAGATCGGATCATTGAGATAGAAGGACAATGCTTTCCTTTGGCAGAAGCCGCGACAGCAAGCAGTTTAAGCGCTCGTTTAAAGGCATTTGAATATTCTTTTCTTGTAGCAGAGAAAGCAGGCAAAATCGTAGGATTTGTCAACGGTTGTGTTACCCAAAAGCGTAAGTTGATGGATGAATTGTATGAGTCAACGAAATTGCACGATGATGCAGCTCCAAACCAAATGATCTTTGGTTTAGCCGTGTCGCCGGAGGAACAACACCAAGGCATCGCGTCACTTTTGATGAAAGATTTTATTGTGCGAGCAAAAAATAGGCGAAAAAAGCTGATTACGCTTACATGCAAAGAACGTTTGATTCCGTTTTATGAACAGTTTGGATATAAAAATGAAGGGAAATCCACTTCTATGCATGGTGGTGTTTGTTGGTATGATATGACCTTATTTTTGGATGAGGTATAAGGTTTATGCAATAGAAAATAAGTGGAAATTTGAGATTTGTATGTAATGTTTTGTAGAAATAAAATATTATAAAAAATCACTAGATCTTTAAACCGAAATGGTTTAAGTTCTAGTGATTTTTTATTTGCGTTTTTACGTATAGGCAGAAAATTCAAAAGCGGATGGAGGTGGGATGAATTTATTATGTCCAAAGCAATGGACATGATAAAAAGACCATTGCTTTAGTCATATGTGAAGAAATTCAGTGAAATCTTCATGCTATAATACGGGTATAGAAAATAAATTTGCAAATTTTAGACTAGTCAAAAAAACATAAAAGAGGAATGGTTAGCATGGCAGATCAGGTCAGTGTCTTGGATGTAATTGATTTAAAAACAATTCACACCCATTTACAAGCAAAAAATAAAGAGGAAGCTTTGCAGCAAATGGCAGAGGTTTTGATGTCTGAAGGTTATCTTAAAGATACGCAAGGTTATCTAAAGGATGTGTACATTCGAGAAGCGAGTGGCTCGACTGGAATTGGGGGGTATATAGCGATTCCTCATGGTAAGAGCAATGCAGTTAAAAAAATTGGTGTAGCGATTGCGACGCTTGATGAAGAAATTGAATGGGAAACACTCGATGATCATGGCGTTCGCGTCATTGTACTCTTTGCAGTCGGTGCTGATGATGAAGCGGCGAAGGATCACCTTAAGCTCTTGTCCTTATTTGCCAGAAAGCTTGGAAATGACACAGTTGTCGAAGATTTAATCAAAGCTGACACGGCAGAAGATGTTCGTGACGCATTTAAAAATTGATTTTTAAGGGTTGAATATAAGGAGGATTTTTTATGAATATTGTAGGGATTTCGGCTTGTACGGTGGGGATTGCGCACACGTATATCGCGCAGGAAAAAATCGAGGCTGCAGCTAAAAAGGCTGGTGACACGGTTAAAATTGAAACACAGGGAACCATTGGAATTGAAAATCCATTAACGGAAGAAGATATTGCAAAGGCAGATATTGTCTTATTGGCAGTAGACGTTCAGGTTGCCGGAGAAGAGCGGTTCAGCGGTAAAAAAATCGTGAAGGTGCCGACGCAGACCGCGATAAAGTCTCCCAATAAGTTGATTGCTAAATTGCATGAATTAGCAGGAAAGTAATTGTTTTGATTAAAAACATCGTATCGTAAAAAGTAAAAATAGGAGGTATTTTTATGACTACAAAAGAAATTTGGAAAGCAGCAAATCCGAAAGGCCATTTGTTGACGGCGATCTCCTTCTTGATTCCAATCGTCTGCGGTGCAGGCTTCATTATTGCGATAGGTATGGCTCTTGGGGGAACCGCACAAGATGCGCTTGTCCCGGGAAAGTTTGATTTTTGGCAGTCGCTTGCAACCATGGGCGGAAAAGCATTAGGGCTTTTGCCAGTTGTAATCGCATGTGGTATTTCTGGCTCGATTGCCGGAAAACCAGGGATTGCGCCGGGGTTTGTCGTAGGGCTTGCAGCAAATGCGATTAGTGCGGGTTTTATTGGCGGCATGATCGGTGGTTATCTTTCAGGTTATATTGCATTAGGAATTATTAAAAAAGTTAAGGTACCAAACTGGGCAAGAGGCCTTATGCCAACCCTTATTGTGCCGCTTTTAGCATCGCTGAGCAGTGGTTTGATCATGATTTATATTATCGGTACCCCAATCGGTGCATTTACCGATGCGTTGACCTCGTTCCTTAGAAGCATGAGCACTTCATCTAATCTCATTGTTGGTGCACTTATCGGTGGTTTATGTATCTTGGATTTTGGCGGGCCGATCAACAAGACTTGCTTTGCCTTTGTCTTGACGTTGCAGGCACAAGGCGTCAATGAGCCTGTTACAGCACTTCAGTTAGTCAACACAGCAACACCTATCGGCTTCGGCTTTGCCTATTTTGTGGCAAAACTTTTCCGTAAAAATATTTATAATAATGAAGAAATCGAGACTTTAAAATCGGCTGTCCCAATGGGCGTAGTGAATATTGTAGAGGGATCGATTCCGATTGTCATGAATGATATTGTCCGTGGAATTATAGCTGCTGTAATCGGCGGTGCTTGTGGTGGTGCTGTGACTATGGTCTATGGTGCAGATGCAACCGTTCCTTTTGGTGGATTTTTGATGCTGCCGACGATGTCCCATCCGTTGTATGGTCTTATGGCTATTTTAGTGAATATATTCGTAACAGGCGTCGTCTATGCCATTATCAAAAAAGATGTACCGCGTGAAGTAATAAAGGAAACAGGTGTAGAGGATGAAGATGACATCAGTCTTGATGATATCAAAATTCAATAAACCTTTTAAAGACAGGTTATACACATGAAGAAG
>CBDTTM010000229.1:0-3925 GCA_965363355.1 uncultured Selenomonadaceae bacterium
TGAATACTTTGTTAAAAAATGCATCTGTATTATTGCCCGATGGAACGGTAAAAACTATAGATATTGCAATAGAAAATGATCGTATCGCCTTTGTTGGTGAAACAGCAGAAGGCTGGCACTGCGATAAAATCGTAGAGGCTTCGGGAAAATTTGCCGTACCAGGTTTTGTTAATGCACATACTCATGCATCGATGACTTTGCTGCGCAGTTATGCAGATGATATGCAATTAATGGATTGGCTGCAAAACAAGATTTGGCCAATTGAAGCAAAAATGAAAAAAGATGATATATATTGGGGCGCAATGCTAGCGGTTGCGGAAATGATCAAAAGCGGGACTACGACTTTTGCTGATATGTATGCAGATATGGAAAAGGTCGCAGAAGTTGTTGAAGAATCCGGAATCCGTGCGGTTTTATCCAGGGGTCTTATTGGAGCTGCACCAAACGGACAAGCTGCTTTGGCAGAAAACTGCACTCTCTTCAAAGACTTCAATAAGGCAGCAGATGGCCGTATTACAGTGATGCTTGGACCTCATGCACCTTATACTTGTCCGCCTGATTTTATTCGTCAAGTTGTTGCCGAGGCAAAGAACTTAGGCGCTGAAATTCATATGCATTTATCGGAAACAAAAGGTGAAGTAGAAAATTGTCTTAAAGAACATGGCAAATCGCCAATTGCCTTAATGGAAGAGCTCGGGCTTTTTGATGTTGGTGTTTTAGCAGCACATGCGGTACATCTTTCCGAGGAAGATATTGCTATTATGAAAAAACACGCTGTACGCGTCGCACATAATCCTGGCAGTAATATGAAGTTGGCCAGTGGTATCGCACCGGTGCCAAAACTTTTAAAGGCAGGAATCGTCGTAGGGCTCGGCACTGATGGAGCATCAAGCAATAACAACCTTGATATGCTCGAAGAAATCAACTTGGCGGCGCTTTTGCACAAAGTTGATACCCTTGATCCACTGGCAGTGCCTGCTTTTGAAAGTCTGCAGATGGCAACAGAATATGGGGCTATGGCAGTTGGGCTAAAAGATACAGGCAAGATTGCTCCAGGATACAAAGCCGATATTACGTTGCTTGATGTATCAGGACTGCAATGGTCGCCGCGACATGATCTTGTTTCTTTGCTTGTTTATTCAGCAAATTCAAGTTCAGTAGACACGGTTTTTGTCAATGGCAAGATGTTATTAGAAAAAGGACATCTTTTGACGCTTGATGAAGAACGCATTATTTTTGAAGCGAATCGCTCTGCAGCACATCTTACAAAATAAAGAAAAGGCCCTGCCTAATCGCAGGGCTTTTTTAAGGAGAGATTTTTTTGGCCTTGAAAAAGAAATTCTACGCGGTGAAAAATGGCCGAAAAATTGGCATTTTCAGCACTTGGGCTGAATGTCAAAAACAGGTGCAAGGTTTTCCAGGAGCGTTATTCAAAGGTTTTGTTACGCTAGAAGAAGCCCAAACTTATATGGGGACACAGAGTGCATCATCGACACAGCCAGAAAAAAATTCACTTGATACAGAAAATGATTGCTATCATATTTATGTAGATGGATCGTATTTCAACAATCGCTATAGCTGGGGCTTTGCTGTATATTTTCAAGGGAAGCTCTTGCATACAGAAAATGGTGTCGGTTCCTCTGTGGAAGCTGCCAAACTCCATAATGTAGCAGGTGAAGTCGAAGCGACTATACAAGCTGTGAAATGGGCTGAACAGGAAAAATTGCCAGCGGTGTTGATTCTTCACGATTACATAGGAATTTCTGAATGGGCTGAACGCCGCTGGAAGACCAATACTGTCGTGACACAGGAATATGCTCGATTTATGGCGGATTATCTTGGCTGGGTCCGTTTTAGAAAAGTAAGTGGACATACAGGCGTCGAAGGCAATGAATTAGCTGATCAATTGGCAAAAAAAGCCTTGGATATTTAATATGAATTTATAAGTAGAAGTGGTGAACCGAATGCGAAAGAAAAAACCTACACAAAAATTAAAGAAAAAAACCGTGACAGCAGGAGTCAATCATGATCGAAACTACGAATTGCTGGGCATCGCTTTTTTTACAATAGCACTTATTTCTATGGTTGGTTTGCTAGGGTTCAATGTCGGTTTTGTTGGCTTTTATTTTGCTAAGGTGCTATTATATATGTTTGGCATTGGTGCCTATATCATTCCGCTCTTTGGAATGCTTTTGGGCTGGAGGTATATTTGTGTCCATCAAAGAATAGCGTTTTCTATGCGCTTTTTTGGCATAGTGGCTTTGTTTTTCACGCAGCTGGCAATCTATCATCATTTCATGATTTTGCCGGGCAATGAAATTTTACCGGATAGCTTGCCAGCTGGTGGCGGATTGATCGGTGGTACGATTTTATTTGTTTTGCGCAAATTTTTTGGGGTGGATGGGGCGATTATTATTTTATTCGCCGGGCTGATTGGTTCGGTGCTTTTATCTACGACGTGGTCTTTGGCGGTAGGTCTTTTGAAGACCAAAAAACAAGCCCAAAGTGGAATGGTCACAGCCAAGCAAACAATTTCCGCAACATATGAAAAAATTGTCGAAGTAGAACAAAAAGTTCGCCATTCAGTGTACAACCAGGAAAAAGATCAGCATTTCAAAGCAGAAGATAATGTAGAAGTGCCGGAGAAATCCTTTGAAAAAACAGCGACAGATACGAGTGAAAATCCAGTTGCAACAGAAATTGAAACGCCGCCGCTCAAAGCTGATAAAATAGAATTGGCAGAGCCCGTTGCCGCAGATTTTTCAATCCAGTTTATGGAAACCGAATCACAAGATATTTCTTCGGAGGTTTCAGAGCAAACTTTTCCAGAAAAACCGCTAGAACCAGAAACTTCTTTTATAAAAGAACCAGAAAAAGAAATTTTGCCACTTGATTCAGTTGCCGATGAAAAAAAACTTCCGGAATATCGATTGCCAGAAGTCCGGCATATCCTAAGCAAAAAAGTCAAAGGGAAAAACAACCAATTAGAAAAAGAAATTGCCGATAATGCAAAAATATTAGAAGCCACATTAAATAGTTTCAATGTTAAAGCAAAATTGGTAAATGCCTGCCATGGGCCAGCCGTCACGCGCTATGAACTAGAGCCGGCAGCTGGGGTCAAAGTAAGTAAAATCGTCAATTTGGCGGATGATATTTCATTGAAGCTCGCAGCGCCTTCGGTTCGTATAGAAGCACCCATACCAGGAAAAGCTGCGATTGGAATCGAGGTTCCAAACAAAGAATTAGCAGGCGTGCAATTGCGAGAGGTCTTGGAAAGCGATAAATTTGACGCTGCAAAGTCAAAATTGACTGTGGGGCTGGGAATGGATATTGGCGGACAAGCTATTTTTGCTGACTTAGCCAAAATGCCGCATCTTTTAGTTGCGGGGGCGACGGGATCGGGCAAAAGTGTTTGTATAAATACCATTATTACCAGCGTTTTGTTCAAAGCGAAACCAGATGAAGTTAAATTCATTTTGATCGATCCTAAAATGGTCGAACTATCGAATTACAATGGAATACCGCACTTAATGGTCCCCGTTGTAACGGATGCAAAAAAAGCGGCGTCTGTGCTTAACTGGGCTGTTCAAGAAATGGAAAACCGTTATGCCAAGTTTGCTAAACATGGCGTGCGTGATATGGAGCGCTATAATCGCAGCCAACCAGAAGACAAGATGCCCGCTGTTGTCATCATTATTGACGAATTAGCTGATTTGATGATGGTAGCACCACATGATGTAGAAGATGCGATTTGTCGTCTAGCGCAAAAAGCTCGCGCTGCGGGGCTGCACCTGATTTTAGCGACGCAGCGTCCTTCAGTAGATGTAATCACGGGAATCATCAAGGCAAATATTCCATCTCGAATATCTTTTTCCGTATCTTCGCAAATCGATTCTCGGACAATCCTCGATATGAGTGGTGCAGA
>CBDTTM010000230.1:0-3897 GCA_965363355.1 uncultured Selenomonadaceae bacterium
GGTCTTCGAGACGAAACATCTCTTCGCCAAAGACATCCCATCGACCAGTTTGACGCCAAAGTTCTGCCGGCTGCATAATTGGCATTGCCAATTCCTGACCGCCAGCGGCATCGGTTTCTTCCCGAATGATATTTTCTATTTTTCTCAAAACACGCCAAGCCAGCGGCAAATATGTATAAACCCCGCCTGCCGCCTTACGAATCATGCCGGCACGCAGCATCAGCTGATGGCTGACGACTTCTGCCTCAGACGGAGTCTGGCGCAATGTAGGTGCATAAAGTTGTGTAGTACGCAAATTATTTTTCCTCCTCTAAAATCCGATCGATTTCTTTGAATAATTCTTCAACCAATATATTTTCTGGAACCTTCCGAATGATCTCGCCTTTACGGAAAACCAAGCCTTCACCCTTGCCCCCAGCGATACCAACATCAGCTTCTCTGGCTTCACCAGGCCCGTTCACCACGCAGCCCATGACTGCCACTTGTATCGGCCGTTCGATATTTTTAAGTTTTTGCTCAACCTGATCGGCAATACCGGCTAAGTTGATGTTGCAACGGCCGCAAGTCGGACAAGAGACAAGCGTCGGTCCATATTCTTTAAGACCAAGTGATTTTAAGATTTCATTGGCAACCTGCACTTCAACGACAGGATCTCCTGTCAAAGATATTCTAAAAGTATCGCCAATCCCTTGTGCCAAAAGAGCCCCGATACCGACGGAAGACTTGATTACACCCGTATTCACCGTTCCAGCTTCTGTAATTCCTAAATGAAGCGGATAATCGACCGTCTGTGACATCAGTTGATAAGCTGCTATCGTAAGCGGTACATCATGAGCTTTCAATGAAATTTTCATATCATGAAAATCCAAATTTTCCAAGAGTCTGACATGCTGCATCGCACTTTCGACTAAAGCCTCCGGCGTCGCTTTTCCGTATTTTTGTAAAAGCGATTTGTCGAGCGAGCCGGCGTTTACGCCAATGCGGATTGGAACCTCACGACGTTTTGCTTCACGTACGACAGCCTTGACCCCATCTTCATTGCCAATATTTCCAGGATTGAGGCGAAGTGCATCAATTCCCTGTTCCATTGCCATAAGTGCCAAACGATAATCAAAATGGATATCCGCAACAAGCGGCACATCCACTTCATTTTTTATCGCAGCGATATTTTTTGCCGCTTCCATATCAGGAACGGCCAAGCGAACGATATCACAGCCAGCTGCAGCCAAAGCCTTGATTTGTCCGACAGTTGCTACGGTATCATTCGTCTTTGTATTTGTCATCGATTGCACGGAAATCGGAGCAAAATCACCGATTTTGACTTTGCCAATATGAATTCCCCGCGTTTTCTTTCGTATAATCATATTCTCGTGCTCCCTACATAAAATAAACTCTGCCACAGACAAGGCATTTATTCTAAGCACAGATTTTTAACGAGTAATATCCTTGAATGTCGCAAAAAGCATCAATGACATCAAAAGGACAAACCCTACAACCTGTGCGTACTGCAATGCTTTTGGTGAAAGCGGTTTCCCGCGGACAGCTTCAAACAAAAGAGTCACAAAATGGCCACCATCTAGTGCCGGAACCGGCAGCAAGTTAATGATTCCCAGATTTATACTGAGAAAAGCCGCAAATTGCAAAAGAGGCACAAAACCAATTTGAGCAATCTCTCCTGCCATTTGAGCAACGCCGATCGGTCCAGCCAAATCCGCTGCAGTTTTGCCAGCCACAATCTGCCACAAACCCTCAACCATACGGTACATCGTATTAAAAGTATTTTGTACGGCAAAACGGAAGGATTCTGTAAAGCTTGGATTGACGGTTGTCACAGATGCAACGATTCCGACCATTGCTTTTTTTGAGCTTTCTTCATATTCTGGAATCAAGGTTGTCGCCTTCACTTGCCCTTGGCGTTCAAATTCCACTTTAAAAACCTTGCCCTCACTGCCTTGAAGATCTTCAACAATGTCTTTCCAAGAAGAAACATCTTTATCGTTCATGCGGACAATGCGGTCACCAGCCAATAGCCCAGCTTGCGCTGCTGGTTTATGTGCCAAGACTTCGCCCAGGATCGGCTCTGTCGAGGCGGTGTGTATTCCCGAAAAGAAATATATCCCCCAAAACAACAAAATCGGCAAAATGAAATTCATAATGGATCCCGCCAAAATGACGAGCATCCTTGCCGCTACAGGCTTTGCTGCATAAGAACGTTCTCCGGCATCATCATCATCGCCATCCATACCAGCAATTCGGTTGAAACCACCTAACGGAAATACTCTTAATGAATAAACCGTCTCTCCATACTTCATGCTGACTAACTTAGGCCCAAAGCCAATAGCAAATTCATCGACTCGCATATCGGTGAGCTTTGCCGTCATGAAATGCCCAAGCTCGTGAAACAAAACCAGCAGACCAAATACAAATACAGCTGCTACAATTGTAAGAAGCATTTTCTCAACTCCCCTATCTTTCTAGCAGCCCTACAGCAAAATCACGTGCCCAAATATCGACCTCATAGAGATCATCAAGTTTCGGATCCATTTTAACTGTGTGTGCCTGCATCGTTTTTTCAATAATTTCATATATAGCCAAAAATCCAGTTTTTCCTGCGAGAAACGCAGCCACTGCAACTTCATTTGCTGCGTTGAGCACGCATGGCATTGTGCCGCCAATTTTTCCGGCTTGATAAGCCAGTGCCAAACCGCGAAATGTCGTGGTATCTGGTTTTTCAAAAGTCAGCGACTGCATCTGCCAAAAATCGAGACGGTCAAATGCACTTTTCACTCGCTTCGGATAAGTCAGTGCATATTGGATTGGCAGCTTCATATCCGTCGAACCAAGCTGTGCCAAAACTGCACCGTCTTGATATTGCACCATAGAATGAATGATGCTCTGTGGATGGACAACTACTTGGATATGATCATAATCGACATTATAAAGCCACCGCGCTTCTATTACTTCAAGACCTTTGTTGACAAGCGTAGCTGAATCGATTGTAATCTTTTTCCCCATTGACCAAGTCGGATGGGCCAGACAATCCGCTATTGATACGCTTTCCAGCTCTTTTTGGGTTTTACCACGAAACGGGCCTCCAGATGCAGTCAAAATAAGTTTTTCAACTGCACTTGGTTCTTCACCCTGCAAGCACTGGAATAACGCACAGTGTTCACTATCGACAGGCAATATAGACACACCATGTTCTTTAGCCAGTCGCATGACGATTTCACCAGCAACAACAAGCGTTTCCTTATTCGCTAAAGCAATATCTTTGCCCGCCTTTATAGCTGCAATCGTCGGTTCGAGTCCGGCAAACCCCATCAATGAAGTCACCACAATATCTGTTTTTTCATATATCGCAGCAGCCACGAGCCCCTCTCGCCCAGACAATATACGCGTTGGCCCATTATAACGATTTTTCAATCGCAAAGCTGCGTCCTCATCAACTAAAACAGCAAGATCTGGAGAAAGTGCTTTAATCTGTTCTTCCAGCATCACATCGCTTACATTTGCAACCAAGACAGCTACTCGAAATAATTCCGGATTTGCCTTTGCAACAGCAATCGTTTGCGTCCCAATGGAACCTGTCGAACCTAATATTGCTATATTTTTCATTGCCTGTTCCTCACTTTAAAATATCAAAAATCTGCACATAATAATAAACCAATGGCACCGTGAACATAATGCTGTCAAAACGATCTAGTACACCGCCATGCCCTGGAATAAGTGCCCCCGAATCTTTAATTCCCGTATAACGTTTAAACGAAGATTCGACTAAATCACCAAGAGTTGCCGTCAATGCGAGTAAAATGCCTAACGCAACCATATGTATAAGTGAAAAGGAAAATAAATATCCCAAAAGAACTGTGATGCCTACCGTCCCAATCAGACCCCCAG
>CBDTTM010000231.1:0-3895 GCA_965363355.1 uncultured Selenomonadaceae bacterium
CTAGTAGCAGTGCTGCCAGCGGTGCGGTTCGTAGTATTTGTAGGGCCGTTGCTCGGACGGTTCATAGTATTTGTAGGGCCGTTGTTCGGACGATTCGTATGTGTTGTTGTGTTGCGATTTCCCGCAGCTTTATTATTGTTATTTGTATGGTTTGCATTATTCGTTGTGTTTGGTTTATTTCCTGTATTCATGGCATTCTTCCTTTGGTCGTTATTTCCCACAGCCGGCTTATGAGCCGCTTCAGCACTTCGTATCCGGCTGCTTTGATCGACCGGTTTTTCAGCAGGTTTTTCTGTAGTCTTTTTTCCGGCAAAAACCTGTTGGATAATCGTCTTTTCCGTATCACCTACACTGCTCATATGATTTGTTGCGACAGTATTGTTATTGCGTGCTAATATGTCAAGAACCACTTTACTTGTGGTATTAAACTCTTTGGCCAATTCATATATTCTATATTTGGACATCGATCCACCCCCGTTAATTTTTATCCATAGTATTCAAAAGCTCCTTTAAGGCTTTGCTAAAGCCGTTATCTAAAACTCCGGCCACAGCTCGATGCGCTTTGCCAATACACTGTCCCAGTTCATCTTTTGTCAAGACGAAATACAAGGGAACATTATAACTTAGCGCCATATCATTATATTGTTTCTTTCCGGCTTCTGAAGTATCTGAAGCAACCAACAAGAGTTTGATTTTCCCTGTTGGAACAGCTTTTTCTACGGCAAATTCACCAGAAACTAACTTATTTGCTCTTTGGGCCATACTGAGTAAATTCATTATTTTTTGCTCTATATTATTTGTCTGCATTAAAAATTCCTGTTCGCAATTCATCATAAATTTTTTCATCGATTACGCTTTTGAACGATTTTTCAAAACGATGTTCTTTAACCGCTTTATTAAAACACTCTACATTTTTACAAATATAGGCTCCCCGGCCTGATTTTTTGCCAGTGAGATCAAGTGAGAATTCGCCCTCTGGACTGCGAACAATCCGAATCAGCTCGCGCTTGCTGCGCAGTTGCTGACACCCAAGGCACATTCTCGTAGGAGTTTTTTTCGGGCTGACCATATCATTCACCTTCTGTAGAGAACGCTTCGCTCTCAGGAATTTCTACCGCAACTAAATTTTCATCATTTTGCTCAAGAGCTGCTTGTGATTCACTTTTAATATCGATTTTCCAGCCAGTAAGCTTAGCCGCCAATCGGGCATTTTGTCCTTCTTTACCAATAGCAAGTGACAACTGATAATCAGGAACTACGACTTTGGATATTTTTTCTGTTTCATTGACTGTTACCAAAACAACTTTAGCCGGACTCAAGGAATTTGCAATATATTTCGCTGGATCTGTATTCCATTTTACGATATCGATTTTTTCACCTTTAAGTTCGTCAACAATCGCCTGAACACGCATACCTTTATGTCCGACACAAGAGCCGACTGGATCGACTTCTTCGTCTTTAGAGAACACTGCTATCTTAGAACGCATTCCAGGTTCACGTGCTACGGATTTAATCTCAACAATGCCTTCATGAATTTCAGGAACTTCTAATTCAAATAAACGTTTCAAAAGGCCTGGATGGGTTCTAGAAACCATGATTTGCGGACCTTTAGAAGTCTTTTTCACTTCTACGATATAGGTTTTGATACGATCTCCATGATTGTATTGTTCCATTGGAATCTGCTCCGATGGTGCTAATACAGCTTCGGTCTTACCTAAATCTATAAATACATTTTTTGCTTCGATTCGTTGGACGATACCATTTAAAATATCGCTTTCACGATTTGAGAATTCATCATATATAATACCGCGCTCAGCTTCACGAATTCTTTGCACAACGACCTGTTTTGCGGTTTGCGCTGCAATACGGCCAAAATCCGCCGGTGTAACTTCTATTTCAACAATATCACCTACTTCATAGGCAGCATTGATTTCACGTGCTTCCTTCAAATCCATTTCAGTGATATCGCTCTCGATTGTGTCAACAATCGTCTTTCGGGCATATACATGAAATTCTCCGGTTGTGCGATCTAACGAAACGCGCACGTTTTGGGCTGAACTGAAATTTCTTTTATATGCAGAAATCAGCGCCGCCTCAATTGCATCAAACAGTACTTCAGGAGTAATGCCTTTTTCCTTTCCCAGCTGCTTAAATGCTTCCATAAATCCTTTGTCCTTACTACTCATTTAAATCCTCCTTATTCAATTGTGAGATTAAAACTCGATATGTAATCGAATCATTGCCACTTTATCCAATGAAAACACCTGATTATCATCTATCGTGATAGTCTCTTTATCAAAACCTGTCAATTTACCGACAAATTCTTTTTTGCCATCAATTGGTGCATAGGTTGTTATATCGATCATTTTACCCGTTTCTCGTTCAAAATCACGTTCTTTTTTTAACACGCGATCTAAGCCGGGCGAAGAAACTTCCAATATATAGCCTTCTTTGATTGGGTCCGTTTGATCGAGACGCTCTTCAAGTTGTTCACTAAGTTCCTGGCAGTCATCGATTTCAATGCCGCCGTCTTTATCTATAAAGACGCGCAAATACCAATGTTGTTCTTTTACGTATTCGACGTCGACCAATTCGATATCTTTCTTATCTTTCAATAAATCCAAAACAATTTTTTCCACTAGCTGTTCTGTTTGATTTGCCATTAAAACACCTCCTGTTAGTTAAATTTCATGTAAAATTCATAATGATGGCCTAAATAAGACTAAAGAGTGGGTTTGCACCCACTCTTTAAAATACCATACCTTAAATTTACTATGCATTTATTATAGCATCTGGCGCTATAAATGTAAACTCTATATTCCGGCTTGCCGCAAGCGGTTTTAACGCCTGCGGCAAGCCGGACTGTCCATTTATCTTATGGGCAATCGGACAAATGCTTAGATCTTAAATTTTTGGATTTCATTTTGTAAATCGCTAGCCAATTTGGATAAATGTGTACTAGCAGCTGCAATCTCTTGCATCGAAGCAGATTGTTCCTCTGTTGCCGCAGATACTGTCTCAGTTTCCTCTGAGATATGCTGGCTTTGCTCTTTGATGTTTTCAGTCGAATGAACGACTTCTTCTGTTCCCGCACTTAACTCTTCAGCAGCAGCCGAAATGCTGGTAATCTCTTCAGTGATTCCTTTAATCATCGTAACAATTTCATTGAATGTCCTTCCGGCGATATCTACGAGCTCTGCTCCGCTTGTGACTTCTCGTTTGCTTTCTTTCATAAATGTAACAGCAGTTTGCGTTTTTGTCTGCACATCTTTGATCAGAACCTGGATATCTTTTGATGCGCCTGCAGATTGTTCGGAGAGTTTCCGGACTTCTTCGGCAACGACCGCAAAGCCCCGGCCGTGTTCACCGGCTCTAGCAGCCTCTATTGCAGCATTCAAAGCGAGCAAATTGGTTTGATCGGCTATATTAGAAATCAATACCACCATTTTATCGATGTCTTTTGATTTTGCTTCAAGTTCATCGATTACATCTGCGGTTGCTTCTGTCCGTTTGTTGATTTCCCCCATCTGCATTACCGTTTTTTCTATCGCCTGCCCACCTTCCATAGCAGATGAGGCTGTCTCTTCTGCCGTTCTTGCAACACCTGACGTATTTTGCGTCACCTGAAAGATTCCTTTAGCCATTTCTTCGACGATATGATTGGTTGCTACGGCAATTTCCAGTTCACGAGTTGCTCCTGTTGCAACTTCTGTAATGGATTCTGCTATTTGCTGTGAAGCCTGCGCTGATTGTTCAGCACTTGCTGTCAGCTGCTCAGAAGCTGCCGCTACTTGTTCCGATGTATTTAGTAACTGTTTAATAAGTGAACGGATATTTTGGTTCATTTGGTTCATCGATTTTGACAAAGCACCAAACTCACTCTTATCTTTGAGTC
>CBDTTM010000232.1:0-3892 GCA_965363355.1 uncultured Selenomonadaceae bacterium
AGTCTATTGCCTTCTCAACTTCTTTATCCGTACGAAGAATGAAATTCAATGGCTTGCGATAATTCCAACAATACAGATCGATTTCATTGCCTTTTTGCTCGACTCTGTACTCCATATCAAAATAATCATTGAGATATTCCATGGCCTCAGATACTGTACAAGCGCGCAGCCACCCATATTTTTTTTGTACATCAGCCAAAAATTCTTCGATGCCTTTTTTCATTTCATGCCAACTAAGATTTGCACTTTCTTCATAAAAAAGCTCATCGGGATGGTCGAAATGAGAAAAGATGCCCATATAATTGAGTACATTGATGCCTTCCCATTTTGTGATATCACTTGGAATATAGCCTGCCGTCACGCGTGGTATCTCAAATGTCCCATCCGCATTTCGTTTATAGTCCTGATAATAGGCATGCTCTTCGGCTGAACCGCTAAATAAAGAGGCATAGACCTTGATCCCCGGAAAAGCTTCTTTGACCGCCGCCTTTCCTTCCGGGCTTAAAATATTCGAAGGAGGGACATAGGCTCTGATTTCATAGCCAGGATAAGCAACATTGACATAGCGATGAAGTTCACGCAATGACTCTACCATATCCGCCTGGCTCTCCCAGGGGATATAATCGAGATTTTCTTGGTTATACCCGGCGGGGGCAAGCGATTGATGGTTATAGCCATGGATGCCAAGTTCGCCGCCGGCTTTGATGAGTTCGCGGCCATAGACAATCAGGCCATCTTTCGTATCACGATTTTGCAGCTCCGTAAAAGGCCCCTTGACCTTGTCATTATAATCTTCAATGATAAAGCCTGTGTACTTCACATCATATTTCTTACCATTTGCCAGCATTTCCGGCCACCAAACATTACGAAAGAACTCTGCCGTGCTCATGTGCAGTTCATTGTAAATCTTACTATAATCACCTTCTGGGACAGGCGCTGGAAAATCATCAATGCAAAAGATCTTAAAATTTGCCACCGGATAAATATAATCCGGCTTCGTGCGCGTCAAAGCTGAGGTCAATAATCCCCGATTTATTTTTGCATAAAGATCGGTACCGTTATACACGACATATTTTCCTTTGCCCGATACGGTTTCCCATAAAAGCGGTACCCCGTCAGACGAAGATACATGCAGTACCGCTGACGAATCTAAGCTGACCTGACTTGCACTCGTATCATAGGAAGGATCTTTCATCGAAAATCCTTTTGCGCCAAACAGGAAATCATCTTCCATATGAACACCGATCGTATCGCGTACCTCGCCTATTCTAGCAAGACCCAGCTTGGGCTGCAATTGCGCGGGCAGCGTCTCTGCGGAAAATCCTTGCAAAAGGAGCGCGGTTCCGCCATGTTCAACATATTTTTCAATTTGCGGCAATGCCGCAACGCTTGAAATATCTCCAGTCGCCAATAAAACACCAGTGTACGCATCATCGATTTTCTCTACCGAAGCCGTAGTAGTAATGGCCGTCGTTTTCTTCTTTTCATAGGCCGCCAGCTGCTCTACAACATGCTTCAAAAACGTACTGCGTACATTTTCCGGATCATAAATGATAAGAAAGGTATCCTGCGGCAATGCAGCCTTATCTTTCATGCTGTTTTCCGGAGCCGTATCCATTACATCAATATTTTTGTTTTTGCTCAGCCGAACAAACCCATCCGAACGATTATATTGAAAAAACAGCCCCAAAATGCACACTAAAATAAATACAGCGGCAATACTTCGATTATTCATGTTCAGCCGCCTCCTCATCCCAAAAACGGATCACTCTTAAGGCTTCACCCGTAAGCCTGCCAGGATATGACTTTAATTCGACAATCTTTTTCTGCAAATTTTCCTTGTCATGCGTTGCCTGGTAAAAATGAATGTACATCAATAAAGGCAGCTCTGTTTCCGAATGCAGCTCTTGGAATCTATCACAAAACATCTTTGCTATTGGATACTTTTTCAAGGAAATATCCTGTCGGATTTTTTCTTCATAATAATCCTGTCCACCCGGTTCCAAAGCGATCAATCGCTCAAGAACTTCTGAATATATCTCTTCTTTTTGGCGGCGCGACAACGGGTCGATGAAGCGCTGTCCGATATAAGCCTTGATGTTTTCAGCATACTCTTTCAGCAAAGCTTTTTCTTCTTCTCCCGGTCGATTGTCGAGCCTCTTTTTCAAAACCGCCATCTGCGATTCGATTTCTTCCAATCGCGTTGTAATCATCGAAATCGCATAATAAGTAACTTCCCGGTCCTCATCATGGATGGCTTGCTGCAAAATCTCCTGATTGTCCAGCACATTTTGTTTTATCGCATCCGCAAAAAAACGGCGTTTTTTTAGACCGCTGTCGACAAACAACGTATCATTCAAAGGAATGATATCCGCATCATATTTTACATTGTCAGAAAATACGATTGCATCATTTTGAAGCTTATGTGGATCTGGTTTTTCATAAACTCTAGACCGATTCAAAAGCTTAGCTCCGCCTAAAATGGCTGCACCGAAAAATGGCAGCATAAATACAATGCACGTCTCCGTCCAGCGACCGATCCGGCTTTTATCTGCAGCGACAATGAGATGGTATATAAGGGTTATCCCCAGATGCAGCACTCCCCAAAAGATCAATTCTATCATCATTCGTCACCTACGTTTACCGTCTCTATTCCCTGTTCCGACAAACGCTTTCTCACCATTTGCATAATATCTTCATTCGTATCGATCAATAAGATATGGACACTGCCGCTTCGCACGCCAATGAAATCTTCCGCGCGTATCGCACTGGAGAGCTTATCATCCAATACCTCATAATCCCATTTTTCTTTTTTTACCCGCAGAAGCATTTTCCCCAAATCAGCTGGTTGCAAATGATAGCGCTGTTCTATCTCTTGGCATATTTTCTCAAATTCCGGCTCGCACATGATTCGTGTCGTTCCAATATATTTTCTGCCTTGGATGCTCGCTTCATATTGATACGCTTTTCCTAGTGCCGTCGAAATCAGACGAGCGGTCACGGCCAGCATATTTTGTTGATAGAGGCTCCATTGCTCAAAATCCATATCAAAGAGTTCAATGACAGCGATCACTTTGCCATCATAAACAATCGGTGCGACCAAATCCGGCAATCCCGGCTCTAAATCACGATTGATAAAAATTGTTTTTTTCGCAAAAATCGTTTCTAGATAAGGCGTATTATTTATTTTCAAAGAACGCGGAACTTGTTCCATGCCCTCGCCACGCCGGACTTTCTGTCTAAGATATCTGCCATCGGCACCGACGATATAGAGAACTACATTCTCCGTCTTCATGATCTCGGCTGTCACAGCAGCTGCCTGGGTGAAGATATTTTCAAGTTCTACGCTATCGAGCTTTTTGATCACACGATAAATCCAGCCCACGCTGTCCCCCGAATTGACGATTTGATGGTACAGTTTGTTTTTCACTTCGACATTTTCTAAATATACATTTTCCAAAAAATGATACCGTTCCATTGTACGATCTTTTTGATAGATTTCATCTTCAATCTGATGATTTTTATTGTCCGTGATATATCCGGTCAGCACCCCGACAAAAAGATAAGAGGCAAAATGAAGTAGATGCTGCGGCATATAGAATAAAGCCACCCAGTCAGCTCCACTATGAAGCAAAACATACACGAGCAGGCAAGTTGATAGCAGCATTGCCGGCAGCGATTGTTTTTTTCCATATAAGAGGCCCATAATCGCTATATACACGTAATTAAAATCCAAACCAATGTCCATGTTTACGACAGAACCGCGCTGGTTCAACATGATCAGTACCATGAAAAAAAAGAACAGCAGGTTTTCCAAATAAGGCTTGATTGCTTCTTGCATTGCCCGCCGTTTCTTTAAACGAGTTTCCTGTTCCATGTTTTTTTGTGCATC
>CBDTTM010000233.1:0-3859 GCA_965363355.1 uncultured Selenomonadaceae bacterium
CTTCATCTTTGATATCATCGAGCAACAGATGGTCTGAACCCTTCTTTTTGTAAGCCAGGATATCTCGGGTAATCTCTATGAGGTAGGATTGTAATCGGCCTTCGTTCCATTTCTCAAAGATGGTATGTATGGCCTCATGTTCCATATGCAGACCATTTTTTAAAACTTCATAGGTTTCAGAGATCAGTTGCATGATGGCATATTCGATACCGTTGTGCACCATTTTTACAAAATGCCCAGCCGACCGTTCGCCCATATAGGCAACAGTAGGATCGCCATTGACTTGCGCAGCGATTTTGGTTAGAATAGGTTTTACAATCTCATAAGCTTTTTTATCGCCTCCGGGCATCATGCTCGGTCCGCGTCGTGCACCTTCTTCACCGCCAGAGACGCCCATGCCAATAAAATGATAGCCTTTTTGTTCCAAATCCTTAAATCGCCGATCGGTATCTATGAAATGTGAATTTCCACCATCGATGATGATATCTCCTTTATCAAGAACCTCAAGTAATTCTTCAATCACGCCATCAACAATTTTACCTGCTGGAACAAGCAACATCACAACTTTTGGCGAAGACAAACTATCGGTAAAGTCGTTCATATCCGTAAAACCTTGAATAGCCTTAGGGTTTAATTTGTTCAGTGCTGCTACTTTTTCAGCGCTGATATCATAACCCGCGCATTTATATCCGTGATCGGCAATGTTTTGTAAAAGATTGGAACCCATGGTGCCAAGACCAATCATTCCGAATGCATTTTTATGTTCTGTGTTCATTATTATATTTTTAAATTTTCAAGAATCTGTTTTGTATTTTCAAAATTCTCATGAAGAACAGCATGTATGCCTTGCTTTTTTGCTGCATCGACCAACATGGGCCGATCATCAAAGTAAAGACATTCTTCCGGATTTACCCGAGTGATTTCCAAAGCTGTTTGATAAATACGTGGATCCGGTTTTCGGAAACCAAGATAACAGGATGAAAAAAAGCCGTTAAATACCTCATGAAGCTTAAATTTGGCTATCCGATAATCATTGAGTTCCAAGCTTTCGTTATTAAGCGCAAATACTGGTAGTTGGGTATGTTTTTTCCATGATTTCACCCATGACAACATTTCGGGTAATTCTACGGATTGTTCGTACATAAATTGTTTAAAATCGACCTTAGTAAAATTGCGCGATTGGTTGAAAACTACTGTATCGAGATAGTCTTCTAAAGTAATGCTTCCAATCTCAAAAACATTGTATATAAAATGGTGCAAGATGTCCATGGCCTCATAATCAAATCCAAAAACCTTTGCTGCTTTTTGACGCGATTCATGTCCCCAGCCATTAGTGAGCAATACGCCCCCAATATCCATAAGCACCACTTTTATTTTCGAGACATCAAAATCGGTCATGGCATTAGTTCTTTTTGTGTTTTTGATCGGCAATACTTTTGAGTAATTTATCATAAGCCTGATTGAATTTCTCTATGCCTTCGTTCTCCAATTTTTGAGTTATGGCATCGATATCAATACCTAGATTCTTTAACTCTTCTAAAGCTTTATTCGCGTTCTCGATGTCCTCGGTAATCGTATCTGCTACCTTGCCGTGATCTCGAAAAGCATCAATGGTTTCCATGGGTAAGGTATTGATGGTGTCTTTTCCAATTAAAGGTTCGACATAAATAACATCACTGAACGATGGATCTTTGGCGCTCGTACTTGCCCAAAGCACACGTTGGGTTTGTGCGCCTTTTGCCTCAAGCTTTTTAAAACGATCGCTCGCAATCATGTCGAGATAGATTTGATAGGCTTTTTTTGCTGATGCAATAGCGATTTTACCAACGAGATGGTCGGCTCCTTTTTCTTTCAACATGGGATCGACCATCACATCTATCCGGCTGAGAAAGAAACTCGCTACAGAGGCGACGTCCTTTATGGAATGGCCTTCTTTGAGTCGGTCTTCAAGTCCGCCCATAAAAGCTTCGGTAATTTCTCGGTAGCGTGGCAGCCCAAAAAGAAGTGTGATATTGATGTTGATGCCTTCACGCAGACATTCGCGTATGGCAGGCAGGCCTTGTTTTGTACCTGGAATTTTTATCATGACATTTTTACGATCTACTTTTCGCCATAGCTCTCGGGCCTGTTCAATAGTGCCGTCAGTATCCAACGCCAAATAGGGAGATACTTCCAAACTAACAAAGCCATCTTTCCCTTTCGTTTTGTCGAACACAGGTTTGAAAATATCTGCTGCTCTTTGAATATCATCAATCGCCATCTCGAAAAATATGGCTGAATTATTGTCGTATTTTTTGAAGAGTAAAGCAATGTCATCATCATAATCATCACTTCCGCTAATGGCTTTTTCAAAAATGGAAGGGTTGGAGGTAAGGCCGCGCAAGTCGTCGTCATCAATTAAACTTTGCAATTTACCAGAGTTCATAATCTCGCGATCGAGTAAATCAAGCCAGATGCTCTGACCGTGTTGCTGTATTTTATTTAGAGGGTTCATATTGTGAAAATATTTATTATTGTTATTATTTATTGTTTGTTCTTCTTTAAACCTGAATAGTTATCAAGTTTTATTACTATTTATTAGACAAAGAAAGCAGTTGATTTTTACCTACCTCATCCCTCATCCCTCATCCCTCATCCCTAATCCCTAATCCCTCTCCTCCAATTTCTGAATTTTCCGCAAGCGTCGGATATGTCTTTCTGCCCCGATGAATTTGGCGTTTAAAAATGTCAGAACAAATTCTTCTGCGCTGGCATATCCCGTTATCCGACCTCCAAGGCAAATCAGGTTCATATCATCATCTTCGACACCTTGATGTGCCGAAAAATATTCGGTAATCAATGCAGCTCTCACTCCAGAAACTTTATTGGCTGCAATACAGGCGCCCACGCCACTTCCGCAAATGGCAATGCCCCGAAAAACTTCTCCAGCAGCGACTGCTTTGGCCAATGGAATGACGAAATCGGGATAATCGTCGGTTTCGTCCAATCGTTTTGCGCCAAAATCCACGGGCAGGAATTGGTGCTCTGTCAAAAATGTTTTAATTTTTTCTTTGAGTTCAAAACCGCCGTGATCTGCACAGATTCCTATTTTTTTATGTGATTTTTTTTGCATTGCATTTTGTTTTTAACCGCAAAGGGCGCAAATGGTTTACGCTAGGACCGCAAAGACGGGTGTTGGAATTATTATGCGACTTAGCATAATTTTTAAGACACTAATTCTCACAAATCCATTTTACTTGCCATCATGCTTATATTAAATACTCCTCATGACACGAATTTATCAGATTTTCCGTCTGTATTAAAAATCGATTTTAGCGATTTAATTCTTCTCTGAAAGCAATGCCTTCGCTCGTTTTACGACATTCTCTACAGAAAACCCATATTCTTTCATGACTTCATCTCCCGGTGCTGATTCTCCGAATTTGTCGATCCCGATCACATCACCTTCATCCGTTGTATATTTTAACCATCCTACAGACGAACCAGCTTCTACTGCCAATCGTTTTCGAAGGTTTTTAGGGAAAACCTTGTCACGGTAAGCAGCACTTTGTTGATCAAATAAACGCCAACATGGCATGCTCACGACGCGCGCTTGAATGTTACTTTTTTTCAATTGTTCCTGTGCTTCCAATATCAAATGGACTTCAGAACCTGTGGCTATCAAAATAATTTCTGGCTTCCCCTCAGCCTCCGAAAGGATATAGGCGCCTTTCTCCAATTCTTTGGCGCTGGTATATTTTTTCTGATCAAGGATGGGAATGCCTTGTCGTGTTAACACAATAGCTACTGGTCCATCGGTGTGGAGGATTGCTGTGCGCCATGCCTGTGCGGTTTCATTGGCATCTGCAGGACGAATGAC
>CBDTTM010000234.1:0-3853 GCA_965363355.1 uncultured Selenomonadaceae bacterium
CCCCGAAGATCCGCCACCTATAAAGATGACCTTGTCTGCCTTTCTTATAAGAGAAGCTCCCCTTTCTATTTTTTCTTCAAAAGAATGCGTGTTAATTCGGCCAAAATAATTCAATAGTTCTTCTAAGTCGTTTCCCATATCCGTTTCATTTCGTTCACAGAGCGATTCTTTTAAAGTTTGTTTAAAGTTTTTATATCCATTACATCCTGTTTTATCGCAAAACCTAAGGATCGTTGCTGTAGAAACATGGACTGAACTACTTAATTCACGGATACTCATATAAGGAATTGTTTCAATATGAGCCATAACAAATTTATAAATATCAATCTCGGTCTTATTGAATTTTTGAATTATATCATATGAAAACATATATTTCCCCAATCCCCTCAAGTTTTATAGCCACTAAAGTGCATAAAATATCCACCTGTATCGAGTATACTCCTATTGTCATCCGCATAAAAGCTTCACCGATATTAACCACGTCCTGCTTTTATGCGGAATAAATTTTAATCAACTCTACATAGCATGTCTATTTCTCAGCCTTTGTTGCAAAGAGACGCATTAACCAGTATAATTTAGACAGCATAGGCCGATTGCTGTACTGGCAAAGCTGTAGCAATTCGTCCCCAATAATGACATTCACGTTTTATATGACGCGAAGTAATAGATTAGCAGATAGGCAGGTATATCATGAAAATTTCAAAAAGCGATGCATTATTATGGTTTGACTTTTTTTCACAAATGGAAGAAGAGGATGAGCTCAGCATCAAACACGAAGAAATCATCTACTCGACTTTTGCCCAAATAGAAGAAGCTATCGATCACCGGAACGACCAGCTGATGGCACAAATCAAGAACTTAAAAACACTCGATAACAAAACTTTTTTTGTTGGAAATGAGAATGATTTCCCGCAAGGCTGTCGCTCCTGTTTGTCGGGCACCGGACTCAGTGCAATCCGCAAAACGAATACGTGCAACCTAGAATGTAAGTTTTGCTACAACTATGGAGATTTCGAAAACATCCATCCGATTGGCGAAGGTCTATGGGATATTGGCGGCACCAAATTTTATGAAAAGGACATTGATCTGCTTCTTTCGATTCATGATAAGCCTACTGGTATTTCCTATGTTTACCTTGAACCTTTTATGGAAATCGAAAAGTATTACCCAATCATAAAAAAATTCAAAAAAGCACAGATTCATCAGCATCTGTATACAAACGGAACACTCGCAACCGAAGAAACACTTAAAGCTTTAGGCGAAGCCGGACTTGATGAAATCCGTTTCAACCTCGGTGCTTCGAACTGTTCGGATAAAGTAATTGAAAACATCGGCCTGGCAAAAAAATACATCAAAAAAGTCGGCATTGAAACCCCAATGACACCAGAGTTTTTTGAAACCTTCTTCAAAAAACAAGATGCAATCTTCAAGACCCATGTTGACTTTATCAATTGCGCTGAACTCCATCTAAATGAAAACAACATCAACAATTATTACGGCGAAAACATGTACATTTGTCGCCAAGGTTATATCTCACCTACTTGGAGCAGAGAATTGACCTTAAAATTCATGAAGATTGCCGATGATGAGCACTGGGATTTAGTGGTCCATGACTGTTCAAACCATACGAAATTTGCCCGCAGCCTCAACTTAAGCAATAAATCCGGCATGTGGTTCGGCGCGAGCAACTATTCTTGTGAATTCCCAGTAATTCCTTGTGAAATTTTTATCCCGATTCTAAACGATGACTCCTTCACTTTTTTAACTGAAGAAGAATTACCCGATGGCTATAAACCGGAACGTCTTATTTTTTAAACAAAAACGTCTCGATCCGTTAACGGATGAGACGTTTTTTTATTGAGAGATCCTTTCTTAAGATAAATCATTCGCCACTGCTTGATATTTGAGCCACAAAGACCACGGAACCGCAAAACCATTATCCTTTTCTTCTGCTACATAGCGATGGAAAAGATATAAAAACGCTACTTTGCGGCGTGACTCGACGGCTAACCAATCCGCACCTTCCGCTTGAGCAAAAAGATCCACTCCACCTAATAGTCTTTGCCGAAGAACAATCGTTTCAAGCGGTACCCGTGGATTTTTCAAGATATCATACAGGGCCATAAAAATAGTCGTCCTGCCGTGTCCAGCCTGACAATGAAAATGCAGCCATATAGGCTCTTTCGGTAACAATCGATAAAATTCTACAAAGGCATCCACTACAGCTGGTTCTGGCCAGCATTGATCTGTTGCGGTGAATCTGACATATTGAAATCCCGCTCTCTTTGCCGCTTGCTCTTCTGTTATCCCTGTTGAGCCTTCTAAAACAGCTTCATTCCATGAGGCCTTATCTTCTATCCCTAACGGCACAGCTTCAATAGTTCCTGTGAGTGATGCCATTCTTTCATTTTCATCGCCCAAGGACGCTTCATTGCTCTTCCCGCGATTTGCCCAATTATGATTTTCATACCAGCTTACTGCGGCACCCGCAAAAAATCCATGGGATTCTTCTCTGAGATCCACAATATAAATAGGACCAGACACCTTGTCTTCTAAAAAGCGATAAAGGTTTTGCAAGCCTAAAACCGAAGGCTGTGCACTACCTGAAATATTAAGTGAGGCCAGCCCCTCGCTGATTTCCGTACCATCTGTGCTAAGGTCATCTGCGGCCATCCTGAAACTGCGTGGCCAGTTCGACTCTGCCGGAGCATCGAGTCGCCACACTCCTGCAAAAACCACCTGTAAGGAAAAAGCAACATATAAGATACCGATGAACAGACAAACCATCAATTTCAAATATTTTATTTTATTTTGTCTTCCTTGCTCTCCATATACTGACAAAGACAGTCCTCTTTTCTTACAGATGATTCACCTGTGAATTTGAAATATATACTTAAAATCATAGCACAGACATCCCTTATGCGTCCATTTATATCCATTGGAAAAATCTTATATCCCTAAAACAAAAAGACCACCGAGATTGCCACTTGTATTTTCTTTATTTCCCATTATAATGACAGTATCCCTTATCATCAAAGGAGGCATTCATTTGCATAAACACAAGGATTTACTCTATAGCATAAAAACTTTTTCTATAAAAAATACTATTCTGATTTGCCTTGTCTATTTTCTATCGTTTACCTGTTCAATCCCATTGGTCAATGCCTGTACTGCTTGGGAAGTCGCCGGCGATTATGTTAACGGCACCGGAACTTTGCTTGCAAAGAATCGAGATTACACGTATGGAGAATATAATTATTTAAAGGTTGTCGACAATGGCGGCTATAAATTCCTCGGTCTGTATGCCAATACCGGTAATAAAGGCGGCGTCAACGAAAAAGGCTTATCGGTTCTTTCCCTCTCTGCCCCTGCACATTGGGCTCATCAAAAAGATCTCACTACAACTGATGATCTAACTAAATTCAATATAACTTGGATCCTAGAGCACTATTCTTCTGTCGACGAAACCCTAGCTGCCTTGAAAAATGCAAACTGGCACACCCATCCACAATTTTTGGCTATTGCCGACAGCCAAAAGATCGCTTATATAGAATTCGGTCCTTATGGCATGTATTCGATAAAATCAACCAGTAACGGTACTCTAGCTCACACAAATCACTATCTAGAAGATGATCTTTTACAGTTCAATCCAGACAAAGCGGGTTATGAATCAATTCGATACGAAAAAGCTCTTGAACAACTTTCTTCATCGTCTACGATTTCTTTTGATGATCTAAAAAACTTTACCCAAGATCCTGTCGTCTGGTATAAGCATGCAAAGCTTATGACCTATTCTTCCTTTATTATAAACAGCCAACCTAACGGAGCTATAAAGATATGGATAAAAATCGAA
>CBDTTM010000235.1:0-3821 GCA_965363355.1 uncultured Selenomonadaceae bacterium
GGCTTCTAAGCGAGCGAGGATTTGCTTGGCTCGCTCGTTGACTTGGCCCGGGATGCCTGCCAATCGTGCGACGTGAATTCCGTAACTCTTGTCCGCGGCGCCGTCGACGATCTTGTGCAAAAATACCACGTTGTCTTGCCACTCTTTGACAGCGACGTTGAGGTTCCGGACCTGCGGCAACGACTGCCGCAAATCGGTCAGTTCATGGTAGTGGGTCGCAAACAATGTTCGACATTCGATTTCGTTGTGCAGGTGTTCGACGATTGCCCATGCTAACGACAGGCCGTCGTAGGTGCTCGTCCCACGGCCGATTTCATCGAGAATGACCAAGCTGTTCTTGGTTGCGTATTTTAAGATCTGTGCGACCTCATTCATTTCAACCATGAACGTGCTTTGTCCGCTGACTAGATCATCACTGGCACCGATTCTTGTAAAGATGCGGTCAACCGGCGATATACTCGCTTCGCGAGCCGGTAAAAAGCTTCCCACCTGCGCCAAAAGCGTCAATAATGCCGTCTGCCGCATATAAGTCGACTTCCCCGCCATATTAGGCCCTGTGATTATCATGATTTCGCTGTCGCGGTGATTGAGCGCAGTGTCATTCGGTACAAATAGGTCCCGTGATAAAATCCGCTCGACCAATGGATGCCGGCCATCTTTTATCGTTATCTCGCCATTATGCGTGATATTAGGGCGCGTGTAATTATATTGGCTTGCGGCTTCTGCCAAGCTTACCAAGGTATCAACGACAGCAATCTTATGTGCCGTCTTTTGGATGCTGCTGATTTTATCCTTTATCGCGTCGCGTACTTCACTGAAAAGCTGATATTCTATCGCAACGATTTTTTCCTGGGCCCCAAGGATTTTTGTTTCAAATTCTTTAAGCTCTGGCGTGATATAACGTTCTGCATTGGCCAGCGTTTGCTTGCGGATATAAGTATCTGGAACCGCATCCGCCCCGCTATGGCGAACCTCGATATAATAGCCAAAAACCTTATTATAACCAATCTTCAAAGACCGAATGCCCGTCTTTTCTTTTTCGGCTTCTTCCATTTCCTGCAAGAGCTGTTTGCTGTCTTTTGCAATTCGGCGATATTCATCAAGTTCCTGGCTGTAGCCTTTCTTTATGATTCCGCCATCTCTTAGCAGTAGTCCCGGTTCATCCATGATTGCCCGCGTCAATAAATCTACGGTGTCTTTATAGAGGTCAATGCCATTATAGCATTCAAAAAGCAGTGGACTTTTAGCCGCTGCCAAACCTTCTTTGATCTGTGGCAGCGAAGCCAACGATACTTTAAGGGAAATCAAATCCCGCGCATTGGCTGTGCCAACTTCTATCCTGGTGAGCAAACGTTCAAAATCGTAAATATCTTTAAGCTGGGCTTCTAGCCCGCCTCGCAGCGAAAACCCATCGACCAGTTCCGAAACAGCATCTAGTCGTCTATTTATTTTTTCACTGCTGAGCAGAGGGTATTCCAGCCATTTCTTTAAAAGACGCGTACCCATAGCCGTTTTCGTAAAATCAAGGACATCCAGCAAAGTATCCTTTTTCCCGCCATCGCGAAGATTTCGTGTGATTTCAAGATTTCTTAGGGTATACGTATCAATGACCAGATTCTCTGAAGCATCCAGATACGTGAGTTTATTCAAATGTGACAAATCCGTCTTAACGGTTTCATGCAAATAATCCAGCAATGTCGCCACCGCATCGCAGGCGACTGTCTCCTTGGGACGATTTTCTACATCAAAGTGCTGAATGATTCTATCTTCTACCGCCTTTGATACCCCTGCAACCTCAGTAAACGAACAAGTGCCAAGGCGCAAATCAACAAACTCCTGCAATTGCTCACGGTAGGAAAATTCTCCGACAATGACAATTTCCGGCATCATCAAACGATATAATTCATCAAAAATCATCTGCTGGCGATCCGCACCTCGGTACACGCCATAAAAGCACTCACCTGTCGATATATCCGCTCCGGCCAAAATAATTTCTTCGCCCTTTTCATAAAGAAGCGCTATGTAATTGTTGCTTGAACTCGACAATGCTGATTCCGACAACACCGTTCCCGGCGTGATGATCTTAATGACCTCGCGTTTTACGAGCCCTTTGGCTTTAGGATCGCCGATTTGCTCACATATTGCTACCTTATAACCCTTGCCAACGAGCTTATTGATATAATTTTCCGCCGCATGATAAGGAACTCCGCACATCGGTATTCTCTCCGGCATTCCTGCATCTCTGCCCGTAAGTGTTATCTCAAGTTCTCTTGATGCTAGTTTCGCATCCTCAAAAAACATTTCATAAAAATCACCCAGACGAAAAAACAAAATCACCTCGGGATTTCGCTGCTTTGTCTCCTGGTATTGCTGCATCATTGGTGTCAATGCCATATCAAATTCCTCCGTCCAAAAAAGAGGGCTGAAAACAGCCCTCTCCACATTTTTATATATTTACCAATTCACCTTTAAGGACCCAGGTCTGTGGCTGCATAATCTTTACCGTTACTAAATCGCCAACGTTTTCCGTGCCGACCTTTTGCCAAAGAACAATTTTATTCATTCGTGTCCTGCCCGTCCAAACACGATCATCTTTGCGACTAGGACCTTCAACCAAAACCTCTACAGTTTTTCCAGAAAGTTCTTGATTGATTTCCAAACTGATTTGATTTTGTATTTTCATCAGTTCTTGTAAGCGAGCATGCTTGACTTCATCCTCTACCTGGTTTTCCATCTCAGCCGCCGGCGTTCCGGAACGCTTTGAATAAAGGAAGGTGTACGCCGCATCATAGCGAATTTCCTTGAGAAAATCAATCATCTGAGCAAAGTCCGCTTCGGTTTCCCCCGGAAAGCCCACAATCAAATCCGTCGTTATGCTCGCATTCGGCACAGCTGCCCGAATTTTTTTCACAAGACTGCGGTAATAATCTATCGTGTAACCACGGTTCATCGCCTTTAGAAGTTTATCACTGCCATATTGGACTGGCAGATGGAACTGCTCACAGATATGCTCGCTATTTTTGATTACGTCCATCGCCTTATCACTGAGATCACGTGGATGCGAGGTCATATATCTGACCCGCTCGATTCCCTTGACTTCATCTACAGCCTTCAACAAATCCGCAAAGTCTGGCCCATTGCTGTCTTTCCCATAGGAATTGACATTTTGTCCAAGCAACGTAACTTCTTTGAAGCCCTGCCGGACAATATCTTCAACCTCTTTGACAACGTCTTTGAGGTCACGGCTGTGTTCGCGCCCACGTACATAAGGAACGATACAATATGTACAAAAATTATTGCACCCATACATGATCGGCACCCAAGCCGACAACGTACCACCGCGCTGCGCCTGCACTTCTTCCGGCAACGGAGCATCGCCAGTCGAAACCTCTACGATATGTCCGTTCGATGCCTGGATTTCAAGAACAATGCGACCCAGTTCATGGATTTTATTCGTGCCGAGCACAAAATCAATATGCGGTGCGCGCTTAATCAACGCATCGCCATCTTTTTGCGCCATGCACCCCGTAATACCAAACACCAAATGCGGCTTTGCCTCTTTAAGATGCTTGATCTCACCGATTTTCCCATAAACCTTATCTTCCGCACTTTCCCTTACACAGCAAGTGTTGAGCAAAATAATATCTGCCTCATTCATATCCTCTGTGGCAGTATATCCCAAACTCATCAACTGCCCAGCCATACGCTCTGAATCGCTGATATTCATCTGACAGCCGTAGTTTCCTATATACATGGTTTTTTTATTTGTATTTTCTATATTATTAATCACTGCCATAAATTTTTAATTCCCCCGAAATTTT
>CBDTTM010000236.1:0-3821 GCA_965363355.1 uncultured Selenomonadaceae bacterium
GGCGGGGATCGATTCGATACGGATCAAATTGCTCCTTTGGCAGAGGTTGGAGCAACAGAAGTTTTGGAGCTTTGGCACGGCCCTACTTCTGCGTTTAAAGATATGGCATTGCAGCTGTTGCCACAACTCATGTCGACGGCTTTGAAAAAAACCGGGGAAAAAGATCAAATCGTAATCTTAGTTGCTACGTCAGGTGATACTGGGAAAGCAGCTTTAGAAGGATTTAAAGATGTCGACCAAATCCGCATTATTGTATTTTATCCAAATGGCGGCGTCAGCAAGATGCAGTATTTACAAATGGCTACGCAACCAGGCAGTAATGTGGCGGTGGTTGCAGTCAATGGGAATTTTGATGATACGCAGACTGGTGTCAAAAAGATTTTTGCGGATCAGGCCTTTAAAGCAAAGTTAAAGGCAAAAGGCGTACAGCTGTCTTCGGCAAACTCTATTAACTGGGGCAGGCTTGTACCGCAAATTGTTTATTATTTCAGCACGTATGCAGACCTCTTGCAGCAAAAGAAAATTGCCTTGGGCGAAAAGATAAATTTTTCGGTGCCGACTGGTAATTTTGGCAATATTTTGGCTGGTTATTATGCAAAAAATATGGGTTTGCCAATCCATAAGCTGATTTGCGCATCGAATACCAACAATGTTTTGACGGACTTCTTGCAAAATGGGATTTACGATAGAAACAGAGAATTCTTTAAAACGATAACACCATCCATGGATATCTTGATTTCCAGCAATTTGGAACGTTTGTTGTACCATGTGACAGGCGGAAATACCAAACAAATTGAAACCTGGATGAAGCAGCTAAGCACGGACGGGAAATATGCGGTGGGGAATTCTTATATAAAAGAAATCCAAGAGATTTTTTGGTCGGGCTGGGCCGATGATGAAAAAACGAAAGAAACTATACGCGAAGTCTATGCGGCACATGAATATGTGATGGATACGCATACAGCGGTTGCTTGGCAAGTTGCCGAAGAATATAAAAAAGCGACGGGCGATTTAACTCATACAGTTGTTGTATCGACAGCGAGCCCATATAAATTCAATGACAGTGTATTGAATGCTTTGGGTAGAGACGTTGAAGGAAAAGATGAATTTGCTTTGTTGGCAGATTTGGAAAGCTTCAATAAGACGAAAGCACCGGTAGGGTTGGCAAAATTGCAGGAGATGACAGTTTTGCATGCAGATCTATGTGATAGAACTGCTATGGCTGCAACGGTGGAAGCAAAAATAAAATAAGGGAAAATACGGCTCTATAGATAATGAGAACAACCTTATCTATAGAGCCGTATTTCGTTTATGGGCAAAATAGTAAAACGATTGAAACCGTTTTGTAATATTTTACAAATTAAATCTAAAAATTAAGAATATACAAATATTTTTCCTCAGTTGTGAAGGACTTTCCTTTTTTTTGGAGAAACCATTAATTGTAATACATAAGCAGTGAAAATTTGTATTATGAATCTAGCATAAAGAGAGGTTGAGTACTATGGAAAATAATTTATCAACTCCACAATCTAGTGCAGATATCCTATCTGTAGCCAGAAAGGTATCCTATGATTTAAGTGTTGTAGAATTAATTGAAGAGGCCATCGCGAATCGGGAAGGCATTCTTTCCAATACGGGTGCGTTTTGCGTAACAACAGGAAAACACACAGGCCGCTCACCAAAGGACAAGTTCATTGTCGATACACCAGCAGTTCATGATTTGATTAGTTGGACGAACAATACGCCTTGCAGCGAAGATACGTTCAATCGACTTTATGCTAAAATGAAAAAATATGCAAAGGATCATCAGCTTTATGTGACAGATGTCTATGCCGGTGCAGATCCAGAAAATCAACTACAGGTCAAATTCATTAATCAGCTTGCCTGGCAGCACCTGTTTATCAAACAATTATTTATAAAGCCTTGTACGAAACCTACAGAGACCGAAGGTTTTACGGTCATGTGCATGCCGGAAGTAAAGGCAGATCCGGTTGAAGATAAGACGCATTCCGAAACGTTCATCATCTTGAATTTCGATAAAAAAATGGTCTTGATTGGCGGCGGGGAATATGGTGGAGAAATGAAAAAATCCATCTTCTCGGTCATGAATTATATCCTGCCGCAAAAGGGAATTTTGTCGATGCATTGTTCTGCTAATGTTGGAAAAGATGGGAATACCGCTTTATTCTTTGGGCTTAGCGGTACGGGAAAGACAACGTTATCAGCGGATCCTGAACGCAGTCTCATTGGTGACGATGAACATGGCTGGAGTGAAAAAGGAATCTTCAATATTGAAGGTGGCTGCTATGCTAAGTGCATTAAACTGACCGAAGAGACTGAACCTGAAATATATAGGGCGATTCGTTATGGAACTGTACTAGAAAATGTTGTTATACACGATCATACACGACAGGCGGATTATTTCGATTCGCGTTATACAGAAAATACGCGTACGGCCTATCCACTCGAATTCATACCAAATGCGATTCATCCGAGCGTAGCTGGGCATCCAAATGCCATTATATTCCTGACGGCAGATGCCTTTGGTGTATTGCCACCTATTTCAAAATTGACGAAAGAAGAAGCGATGTATCATTTCTTATCGGGTTATACGAGTAAGGTTGCTGGAACAGAACGAGGAATAACCGAACCGCAGGCAACGTTCTCCATTGGATTTGGCGAACCGTTTTTGCCACTTTCGCCGCTAAAATATGCTCGCTTGCTCGGTGAGAAGATTGATCGATACAATACAAAGGTATATTTGCTTAATACTGGTTGGACGGGCGGCCCTTATGGGGTAGGTCACCGCATGGATTTAAAGTACACAAGGGCCATGGTAACGGCTATTTTAGATGGGCATCTTGATAATGAGGAATGGAAACAAGATCCAATCTTTAAGGTCTATATACCAAAATCCTGCCCGGGTGTACCGACCGAGCTGCTTACGCCATCGAATACTTGGCTCGATAAAAAGGAATATACAATCACGGCGAATAAGCTTGTAAAACGCTTTGCTGAAAACGTGAAAAAATTCAAAGGTGAAATGCCAGATGAGATATTAAATGCTGGACCGCAGTTTGAGGAAGAAAAGGTTTTGTGCAAAACGGGGATGCGTTAACTCGAATAGCGTTAAAAAATGCCCAACCACGATGGTGGTTGGGCATTTTTGTTGAATGGTTCATGCTCTGTTTGTGTAAAGCATCATTAAGAAGCGTAATAGTCGATCTTTTCAGCAATTACTTCAAAGGCAACGCTTTGCGGATCTTTTGTCGTTGGAATAATCGTATAGTTTGGTGCACATGAGCCGAAAAATTGTTCATACCCTTTTTGCATAGCCTGCCAGCAAGTCATATCCGGAACATAGACATTGATTTTTAATATATTGTGTTTGCTGCTGCGGCTGCTATTGAGTTCATTTTCTATTTTGTGGAGCGAATGATATGTTTCTTTTGCGACATCAGGGCAAGCAGAGCTCATTTTTTGTGAAATAAAAATCACGTTGTTATGCGAGTGCATCGTATCTGTAGATTTGTTCATGGGAATCCCTCATTTCGAAAATTAAAATAAGAACATATGTATATCTTAAATGCTTTTCAATATATCTTCAATAGGAAAACGTCGGATTTTGTCGGAAAACAAAAAGTATACATGAATACAAAGAGCTGTATACGAAGGCTTGTGAGAAAGGCAGGGATTTGATAAAATACGAATATAAGTTCTTTTTTTTGCAGATGGGATATGATTCGGATGAAACTAGAAGAAAAAATACAGTATATAAAAGGTGTAGGCCCAAAAAAAAGCATTGCACTCGGCAGGCTCGG
>CBDTTM010000237.1:0-3804 GCA_965363355.1 uncultured Selenomonadaceae bacterium
TGATCACGACATTTTCTAATACACTGCCATAGCGGATGGCCCGATAAATTTCCGGCTCACTCTCCTCGGTGAGTTTAATGCATTTTGCATAACAGCCGCCTTCGATATTGAAAATTCCATCATCGCTCCAGCCATGTTCATCATCGCCGACCAAAGAACGCTGAGGATCTGCGGATAAGGTCGTTTTGCCAGTACCGCTCAGTCCAAAGAACAAAGCACTATTTCCATCCTTGCCCACATTGGCAGAACAATGCATCGAAAGAATTCCTTTTTGCGGTAAAATATAGTTCATCACAGAAAAAATCGATTTTTTCATTTCACCAGCGTATTCTCCGCCACCAATCAAAACGATTCTTTTCGTGAAGTTGAGCACAATAAACGTCTCCGAGTTCGTTTTATCTTCAGCCGGTATCGCTTTGACTGCCGGCATACAAATCACAGTAAATCCGTCTAGTTTAGCGGGTTCCGCATTCGTTTTGATGAAAAGCTGCTTGATAAACAGTTGATGCCAGGCCAATTGATTGATGAACCTAACGGGCAGACGATTTGCCGCATCGGCACCTGCATACACATCGGTTACATATAAAGGATGATCCTTCGCGTATTTCTTCATTTTTTCATATAGTTGATCAAACGTTGCTTCGCTGCAAGGAGTATTATTGCTCCAGCTGATTTTGTCGTGAACTTCCGGTACATCGACAATGAACTTGTCCTTTGGGGATCTGCCTGTATGTTTGCCTGTTTTTACACACAATGCCCCTTTATCGGATAAAACTCCCTCTCTGTTTTCTACAGCGGCGCTGACCAATTCAGCAACACTCAAATCATAGATGATATGTCTGGCTCCAGATAAAAATTCTTCACTTGCTGCCTGGTTCATTTCTTTAGCTGTCATTGGGATCAACCTCTCTATGTTTTAATAAATACGCTTTACGTAATTCAGATTTTATCATAAGCCCAAATAATGGCAATGCTTTTTCCTTAAATGTAAACGTTTTCTTTTATATTTTTTTAAAAATTTAAGTAATTTACATTTTCATGCATAAAGTTTACTTATTTTTAAGCAATTATACCCTTCTCCATCAAGTCTAAAAACCAAGATACTTATCTTTCATTATGTGATTTCGCGTCCAAAATAATACTTATGGTTATTTTTTTTGCCTTATTATTTTCATTCATAAAAAAAGATCTTCAAAGCACATCGCTCTGAAGATCTTTTTATGACAAACGTTTTTTACCTATACTTTAAATTTTTGCAAAGCTTCTTTTAAATCTTTTGCCATTTTCATCAAATCATCACTATAATTCGCCATTTCATTCATACTGGCAGCCTGCTGCTGCGTCGCTGCCGAAATCGTCTCCGTCTGTGCGTTCACATTTTTGCTCAAACTTTCGATATCCGTTATTTCTTCTATGACACGATGGCTATCCTTGGAAAGCATCTTCATATTATCTGAAATAGACAGCACCCTCTCTAAAATGGATTCAATTTGTTTAATGATTTCATGGAAAGACTTCCCTGTAGTTGCAAACACTTCTGCTCCGCCACGAACTTCCTCACTGCTTTTTTCCATGGCCGTAACCGCACTTTTGGTTTCAAGCTGAATCTCATCGACAAGATTCCTGATTTCATCCGCTGCAACAGCGGACTGCTCTGCCAATTTTCTGACCTCTTCCGCCACGACAGCAAACCCTTTGCCTTGTTCACCGGCACGTGCCGCTTCAATTGCAGCATTTAACGCCAAAAGATTGGTTTGATTGGCAATTTCTCCTACTGTGCTTATAATGGTTCCAATTGCCAAAGACTTCGTATCAAGTTTTGTAATCGCTTGCCCCAAGCTCCCGACTGCAAGTGAAATCGCATCCATTTGCTTTAGCGCTTGTTCAATGGTTTCATTGCCAGACTGTGCTGCTGCCGTTGTCTTATCTGAATACGCAACGACATTTTCTGTTTTCGTCACAGCAGCGTCCACTTCAGTCGACATCGATTGCACCGTCTTCGCCGTAGTCACAACAAAATCCAATTGTTTCTGAGCCGCCCCCGATACCTCATCAATAGACTGAGCCACCTGCTCAGAGGCATCCGCTGATCGGCTGCTCTGTAAATGTATATTATGAGCGGCACTCGATAAATTTGCCTCCGCCTGATGGATTTGTTTAAGCAAATCCTTCAGAGACTGAATCATCTTATTGAAATGATTGGCTAAAACTTCAAGTTCATCACCAGAATCGACTTTGAATTGACGTGTCAAATCACCAGCTGCGACATGCTCGATGGCATCAATAAGACCCTTGAGCGGGCTAAACAGTTTCCGAGAAAGAAAGACAACTGCAACGAAAGAAAGAATCAAGACTACTAACCATATTCCACCAATCAATGCTAAAAGCTGATTGCGTTGAGCTATAGATGCCTGAAGCTCTTGTCCAGAAAAAAGAACCCCAATGATTTCCTTATTTGTTCCATACAATGGCAAATAAGACGTGTAATAAGGCAGGCCCAATATATCTGCTTTATTCGAATAGTCTTTTCCCTGCTGCAACACAGTTGCAGCAATCGATTCATTCAGTTTCGTACCGACAATGCGCTGTCCATCTTTTAATATCGTCGTCGTCAAGCGGACATCATTCAAAAAAACCGTCATATCGGTGTGAAACATGCTTTTTGCTTGATCGACAAGCTTACCATTACTGAGATCAAACCCTGCCGAAATAACGCCGACAACAATGCCTTGCTCATTTTTCACCGGAACTCCTGCCCGGGCCGAAAGTTTGACTGCCGTACCGCTTTCAACTGCAGCCAAAGATGTCCCCTTTAGTGCAGAAGCTACATTGCTTTGATTACTGACACTATCCCCGGCTTTCTCCGGTTCATGTGTCCTGGCAATGACGATGCCCTTTTCGTCCGTTATCGTCACAAAATCCAAATCGGTATGTTTCAGCATCAACCCCATGGTCTGCAAAACGGCATTTTTATCCTTCGCGCCGACTGCCCGAATCATATCTGGATTCAAAGCAGCTTCCTCCGCAAAATTCTGTGCCGACTTTTTCTGCGATTCAAGCAGGTACTGCAAGCCGTTTGCTCCCTGTATTGCCGATTCCTGTGCCTCTTTCCCGATATATCGATCCATCTGATATAAAGCTGGGCCTAGGGTTGCTATCGTTGCCACAAAAGACAATAGCAGCATGGCAATAATCATTTTATTGGTAATAGTCAAACGCACTCGCATAGAAATTCCCCCTTGTTTTCGCTAAATTTATAAATCTTCAAAAGAAAAATAAAACGCCCAAAACGGAAAACTACGAACACTATCTGTTATGCTTTATATTCGACTAAATTGCATTGCCTCCTCTTAAAGGAAGGAGGAAAATTTTGAATACATCGTGAAAAAAGCTTCTCAGTGATATGCTGAAAAGCTTTTTACTATTTATGACGAAAACTCATTTTTCCGTTATTCCAACTCGGTAATATTATGCTTTCTCTTCTTTAATACCCTCACCATATAGATAAAGGCAACGATATAAAAAAACAAGTCAAAAAAAGGAATATTCACTTTCAATAAATCTTTACCTAATTCGAGAAGCAATGGCAATGACAAGGTATAAATACTGATTTTATAAATATCTGCAAAAAGAATTTTCATCTTCAAAATCTTGCTTGTAATCCAGCCACAAATACATATGAGTAGTGCCGCGAACAAATTGCTTATAATCGCGTACATGAACATGCAAAACACAAAAACAATATTAAACCATTTCATCCACGGTACAGCTTTCACCACATCAGCCTTAGTAAAAGAAATCTCT
>CBDTTM010000238.1:0-3802 GCA_965363355.1 uncultured Selenomonadaceae bacterium
CTCGGCGAATACCAATTCGTCGGCTATTTTGAGCAAGAACTTGCTGAAGAAAACACCGATATCGTACTCGATGATGTTTGGCGCAAATTCCCCGACTCGAGCCGCAGTGAAGTCCGCCGCAACTTAGCCCAGTGTGGACTGAGCCACCAGCACATCGAAAGCCCCATTAACCGGCTCAGCGGCGGCGAGCAAGCCAAAGTCCGCCTCTGTAAACTCATCAATAAACCAACCAATATCCTCGTATTGGACGAACCGACCAACCATCTTGACGTCTATGCAAAAGGCGAACTAAAACGGGCCCTCAAAGCCTACGAAGGCAGCGTTCTTCTCGTCTGCCATGAGCCAGAATTCTATAAAGACATCGTCACTGACGTCTGGAACTGCGAAGACTGGGCGATTTAAGACAACCCCACTTCTCATGGCAAAACCAAATAAAAAAGCAGAGCTGCATATTCATGGCGAATATACAGCTCTGCTTTTTATATGGAGCCAGCAAATTTTGCTAAAGAAAGCTCCTAACACGGATTTTCTATCAAGCTTCTACAAAGAAATGCAAAGTCGGGCCAGATTTCTGTGGTTTTTCCAGCACCTTAAAACCGGCCTTTGTCACCTCTTCCGGCAAAGCCCGGAAACTTTGCGGACAATCGGCAAGTATTTCCAAAACAGTTCCTTTTTTTAGCTTACGCAAAGTTTCGAGCGAAAAAACAACCGGATACGGACACGGCTCGCCGCGAAGATCGAGTACATAATCTACGTTTCTTGCCAATGTCATCGCACATCCCTCCCGTAAAGAAAACCTTTTTTATGCTTTTGACGCCAATCCGCCCAAAAATAAAGCACAGCAAGCAGCACTGCCGTTGCCAAGATTGCACCAGGAAAACCAAGCTCATGCGCTAAATTGACTCTCGGAAAAGGTTCAATAAAGGACTGATAGACACCGCCATCCCATGCCAAAACGAGAATCGTCGCTCCAATGATATTGCCAAGACCGACAAACCAGAATTGCACTTGACCTTCTACCGCCCTGTACATCCAGCCTGTCTCACAGCCGCCAGCAACAACAATGCCGATGCCAAACAAAATACCGCCGATAACTGCCGCCGGACCTGCCCACCAAATAACATTCGGAGCCATGCCCTGCATCAGGTAATATGCCGTGATCAAAGTCTGTACAGCGATCCCCCAGATCAAAGCCTTCGCCATCGTCGACCGGCCCGTAAGCCATAAATCACGAAAAGCTGACGTAAAGCAAACTTGCCCCTTTTGGATCAAAAAACCAAACCCAAAACCGAAACAGATCGCCAGTAAAAGCTTGAAAGGATACGAAGCCTTAAACTCAGCAAAGACAAAAAACATGCAGGCTGCCAATAAAATCCCGCCCAAATAAGGCTGATAGCGATAATACGCTGAAGGCTTGATTTCTGTGGCCATTGCCTTGTCAGCAGCAACCAATTTAGGCTTGCCCTGCATCCAGCTCAAGAGGCTGATTTTCACACCAAAATACGTACCGACGATTGTTCCCAGCGTAAACAACCATGTGTGAAAGGAAAACTGCGGAATCCCCGTAAACAAAGCTGCCAGATTACAGCCCATCGCCAAACGCGTGCCAAAGCCAGCCAAAATACCGCCAGCCAAAGCCTGCAAAATGCGCCGTTTAGAAGGAAACCTCAATTTGACATTTTGCCCCAGCAACGCACTGATAAACGCCCCTGCAAACATGCCGATGACCATCACGCCATCCACTCTGGTAAGCGGTGAATCCGTAAAATGGATCAACTGCAAATACCCTGATGCATTCGTATCAAAACCAACCCAATGCAGAAAATGTCCGCCCCAACGCGTAAACTCACCCGTAACCGCCCAAGCAGCTCCAAGTGTACCAAAATAGAAAGCAGCCAACACGCCCAATGCCACTAATGAAAACACCGGACTCCAAAAACCGCAGACTGCCGTCTCAACATACCGTTTCAAACCTTGTACCATAAATCAACATTTCTCCTATACTCATCCATTTTATAATGACAAAAACCTGTTTCATTGTATCATAAGATATCTCCACAGAAAACAAATAAATTCCACAAAAACATTTACAAAAAATTTATACAAGCAAAGAAAATATTGACTTCATTTTTATAAAAATAATGATAAGATACAAGTATTGATCAAATAAACATTCCCCTCAGCCACTTTTACTCTTACCAAAAAGAACTTGGAGGTTTTTTAATGAATATAGCATTTTTTCTCATCGCCAAAGAAGACACCGTATATCTGACACAACAAAACACCATGCGGCAGGCACTCGAGAAGATGGAATATCACCGCTACAGTGCCGTTCCCGTCATTGACGATAAGGGCCACTATGCAGGAACGATTACAGAAGGCGATCTCCTTTGGAAAATGAAAAATACCGAGGAGCTAACCTTTAAAGACACTAGTAAAATCCATCTACCAGAAATCCCGCAGCACATCATCAACACGCCTGTCCATATCGATGCGCAAATGGAAGATCTTCTCTCTTTGGCACTCGTCCAGAATTTTGTTCCGGTCCTCGACGACCGCAATTCCTTCATCGGCATCATCCGCCGACGGGAAATCATGGAATACTTCATCAAAAACCAAGGTACATACTGCCCGATCATTCCCGATAACAATTCTGACGCCATGGAACAACCAGCATTTTTAGCCGCCAAAAACTTTCACGAATAACAAAAAACTCATATAATGTTTAATGCACCCACGAATTCATCTCAATGATAAATCTGTGGGTGCATTGTTATATCCAGCGTAATTGTATTAGCCATTCAAAGAATTGGATGCTCTTTAAAATAAATATGCAAATTTGTATGCCGCTCCAATGAATGAAGCCCCTGCCTTATAAATTGCCAAGAAGCTCTATGCTCTGAAGGAACGTTATCGGATATATCTGTTTCTAAAAAATCAATAAACAATTTCTCTTTATCCATAAAATATTCATAAAACTTATCTGCATACGCCTGTTTTTGCATAGGATCAAGATTCTGTTCATTATATAGGACATGATCTAAATTACAGGACATAAAATACATTTCATACGGTATAGCTTTTATTGCAGCTACTCGCAACAAATAATCCATCAACTTTATTTTACGTTCATTTCGTATTTTCACTCTTTCTATATGATTACAACGAATATTCGTCAAACTATACGTGAATTTCCCCGACTCCCCCTTCTCAATAGCAGATTCCGGGATATATGCACCATCCATATCAAAAAGCTGTACAATCTGATATATATCACTTCGAATGAGTTTACTGCTTTTTAAATATTCATTTACCACTTCATTGATTTTGTCGCAAACATTATCAGTATTCGTTTTTTCGTCACTAGAAATATCTCCTCCCGTAAATCTGAAATCAATGTTTTTACTATTTCTATAAATTTTACGGAAAATTTTTTCTAAAGCAGCCTTATCCGACGGACCTTCAACAATAAATAATACAGTCTTTTTCTTCTGCATAATTATTTATCCCCTCTTACTTTTTCCGGACTTTCACTAAAAATCTTTATTCGATTGAGCATTTTTTCTGAAAAAGAAGATAATTGTATTTCATTCTCTGATTTTTTTCCAGCTTTTCGAAAAGCATATCCCATTGCCTGAAGATCATCATCATTATATAGTTCTTCTTGTTGTCCACCAATTGCAATAGAACGAATATAAAAATCTCTTCGATTATTATTTCTATTTATGCCGGTCAATCGAATGTATCTATTGTTTGGATTCGTCGTCGAACAAATAATATTTTTTGCTTCCAGTTTTTCTAA
>CBDTTM010000239.1:0-3793 GCA_965363355.1 uncultured Selenomonadaceae bacterium
AAAGTCAAGCACGGTCTCTGGATAAGATTTTGATACTTCAACCTTGTAATCCTCTTCACATAAGTGGAGGTTTTGAACAGTTTCTCCAGATGACGATACAAATCTAACTAGCTGATTAGGTCTCGGCTTTTCTTTCCTCTTGCTCAATTTGAAACCAACTTCATTGACAATATATGCATGGTGTTCATTATTGAATTTTGATGCCGTTTTGGTAAAGGCGTAACGTGCAATGTATTTCGACAAGCCAGATGACTTAAGAATAGAATTGTAATGATCCGCGGCATCATCAACTGATGAAAAAACATCGCCAGGAGTCATCTGCAATACTTCTGCATTTTTACCTTTTTTATATACCCAATCATTTGAGCCAATAATGCTATTCAATGTCTTCAAAACATTTTGCTGGAGATCTGCCGGCGTCTTAAATTTCTTAACACCACTCTTGGATAGATCCATTTTTGCTTTTTTCACTAATTCATTGGCATGTGTCTCATGCTTTTGCCACTCTTTGTCCCAGCCTTCAATTTCCGGCCCACTCTTTTTTTGTGCAAAAAGCAAGCTTGTAAGTGTCGGCGTATCAATAAACACATTTCTAGGTAGCGAAACAATTGCTTTTACATGAAACATTCTGTAGATAAAAATTCTGACAGGCATAAGATCTACAGCATTGAAAATCGACTCAGGTAAAACCACACCCAATCGCCCCCCGGGCTTAAGGAGCTGGAATGCTCTTTCTATAAAGAGAGCATCGGATGGAGTTTTGTCCGAAAGAGAAAAAGTCTTAGCGAGTGTCCTCTTTGTATCAGAAGATAGTGTTACGCCGAAGGGTGGATTTGATAAGACGACATCAAAAGTCTCGCATATGTCCTTATCATATACACTTCTTGGAATGCTTCGTTCCTTTTCTCCAGAAGGTCTGAGCTTCGTATCGTTGTATGAGGAGAATGGTTTGAATGCGTCATACTTAAACATATGCGCAGACCCGTCGCCATGTAGCACCATATTAACTTTAGAAGTTATTGCCATAATGAACTTTGGATCGAAACCGTAAATGAAGTTTTCAGCCCAATAGTTTGGCATTTCGTCACTCATGCGCGCCTTATAAAACTGAGTTTCCTCAAAATCAGAAACAAGAACGCTTGAGTTATCCTTAATCGATGACGTTATTTTATTCATGGCATGCAATAAAAAAGCACCAGAGCCGCACGCTGGATCAATTACATAAGGAAGCCTGTTTTCAGGGTGCGTGGCATTTTTCCAGATATTTTTAGTTAACCCGTCAAGATCCAATGCCTCAATTATGAATCGAACCAAATTTGAGTGTGTGAAATACATCCCTTTATCTTGTTTGAATCCGGATCTCAGTATTTCTTCAAAGAAAGCACCTATCACATCACCATGTAAAGCCGCTCCTTTTGTAATAGACAATGATTCTAACGCCAACACTACCGACTTTACTTTTTCCTTGGAAAACTCCTTTGGATCTATTTCGTCAGGTGTAACTCCCTTTTCTATATACCTAGAGTAAGCCTCTTTATACAAGTCGTTAACATAACCGAAAACAGATGAAGACTTTTCCGGCTTCCCGTTTTTATACTTGACCTGAAAACTATACTCATCCCCCTTTTTTGTTGTTCTTTCATCATATATTTTTGCAAGCAAGCACTTAACCAAGTTAACAAATAATGCATTATCTGGGTGCTCCCCAAAAAATTCATTATGAAAACTGTTAGCGACGGCTCTAAAGTCCGCTTGCGTGGTATTTATTTTTAGGTCTCGCTCACCGCCATTGACATATGGAACATAGTTTAAGTCTTGGTAATCCTTCGGAAATGCTGTTGAATATGGCTTTCCTGCCTCCTCCCAACTTTCATAGGATTTGTATGTTACATAGTCTATGCACTTCAATTCAAAATGTACTTTTGCGGTATTTGGGTGCACAGTCCCATAAACTAATAGTTTTGGAGACCCGATCAAAGGAGCTGTACCAAAAAGCTGATATTTGATAGCCTTCTCTTCGTCTACAGAATACTTTTCGGACGATTTAAATTCCATCACTGCATATGGAAGGTTATCTTCATCATATACGATTAGGTCGACCTCGTCGGATAGCGAACCAGTACTTCCGTGAGCGAAATACTGCTCGTGATAAAGCCTTTTAATTTCATAGCCATAATCCTTACTACACAGCAAATTGATAATTGTTGCATGTACTAGTTCTTCTGGTTCAAAGGCCTTCACATTGCTTTCATCTGACCTTAATTCACTAGGGTAGGTAATGACATTGCTAGATTCGTCGGCTGTTGCTAGTTTTGATTCAGATGACAGATCGTTTATTTTTTCCACATACCATTGGATTGATTTCTCGTCTAGAGACATATTCTTCCTATATTTTTCTGTCTAGCACATCTTTGTTAAAGGCATAGAGCCCTAACGCTTAATATACACCTGTTCAGGTGTATATTTCCTTAATAAATAGGTGTATAACACAATTCAATCCAATGGTTTTCCATAATAACCAATACTAGAGGTTTGATATGGTGCTTAAAAACACACCTACAGCGCCTAAGTTGTTGGATTTGGTGCGGGAAAAATTGCGTTTGCTTCATTACAGTATACGAACCGAAGATCAATATGTCCAGTGGATCAAACGTTTTATTCTGTTTCACGGTAAGCGGCATCCGCGTGAAATGGGCGGTGGAGAGGTAACGGCGTTTTTAACGGATTTGGCGGTGCGGGGCAAGGTGGCGGCATCAACGCAAAATCAAGCCTTGTCGGCCTTGTTGTTTTTGTATCGAGAGGTTTTGGCTGTGGATTTGCCTTGGATGGATGAGGTGGTGCGGGCAAAAAGGCCGGCTCGTTTGCCGGTGGTGTTGACACAAAATGAGGTGGCGGCAGTGCTCTTGCGGATGCAAGGCGTGTATGCCTTGATGGCACAGTTGCTTTACGGTACCGGTATGCGCCTGATGGAGTGTGTTCGGTTGCGTGTCAAGGATGTGGATTTTGAGCGGCTGGAAATTGTGGTACGCGATGGCAAGGGGGCAAAGGATCGGGTAACCATGCTGCCGCAAAAGACAGTAGCGCCTCTACAAGAACATCTGCGCCATCGCCGCTTATTGTTTGACGCTGATTTGGTGCAACACAAGGCGGCGGTGTATTTGCCTGATGCATTGGCGGTGAAATACCCGAACGCAGCCATCGAATGGGGCTGGCAGTATGTTTTTCCCTCTGGCAGCTATTCTACCGATCCGCGCAGCGGTGTGGTACGCCGCCACCATATTGATGAAAAGCTGCTGCAGCGGGCGATGAAGCGGGCGGTGCAGGCAGCGGATTTAACCAAACCGGCCACGCCGCATACTTTGCGGCACAGTTTTGCAACCCATCTTTTACAGGCGGGTTATGATATTCGTACGGTTCAGGAGCTGCTGGGGCATGCGGATGTGGCCACTACGATGATTTATACCCACGTATTGAATAAGGGTGGCCGTGGGGTGGATAGCCCGCTGGATAGGTTATGAACAGGCTCTGAGAAAATCGAAATGCAGATCAACACGGATTTTGTTTGTATTGCTTTTGTTTAATTAACTGAAGTTGCGCACTTACTGGTAAAGGCTGTCTGAAACCATCGAATCCGTCATTGCCGAACTTGATTCGGCAATCCATGGTGAAAATAAACCGACACGGCAGTAATATAGAAACAGCATCAATATCATTAATTTAAAAACAAATGGCCGAATCTGATTTTATCTGTCAATAGATTCAATGGATTGCCGAATCAAGTTCTGCAATAACG
>CBDTTM010000240.1:0-3787 GCA_965363355.1 uncultured Selenomonadaceae bacterium
GCTTACGGTGACAAAAACCAGACCCCTGGCTGAAGCTATCGTAACGGCGGGCGGTGTCGAAACAAAACAAATCAGCCCGAAGACCATGGAGTCAAAAGTGGTCAAAGGACTTTATTTTGCGGGAGAAGTCATCGATATAGACGGCTATACCGGTGGCTTTAATTTGCAAGCAGCTTTTTCCACAGGAGCAGCGGCAGGGCAGTACGCTGTTTGGAATGATTGAGATAAAATAAGACGGATAAAAGCGACCGATTTAAAAATGAGTTAAAAGGAAAGGTTTTGATGATATGAGTGAAAATCAAAAGATTCAAGCGGTAAAAAATGGTCTGCACGGCATAGTCTGCATTCCAGGCGATAAATCGATTTCGCACCGCAGCGTAATGTTTTCGTCTTTAGGAGATAAAGCTGTCCGCATAACTAATTTTTTGAACGCACAAGATTGTTTGTCTACGGTTGCTTGTATGCGTTCGTTAGGCGTTGAAGTCGAGCAGGTAAGCGCGACGGAGCTAATTGTTCATGGACGAGGCCTACAAGGTTTAAAGGAACCGCAGAGCATTGTGGATGCTGGAAACTCTGGCACGACATTGCGATTGATGATGGGAATCTTAGCACCTCAACCTTTTTTAACGACTTTTACGGGTGATGACTCTTTACATAAGCGTCCAATGGCGCGTGTAGCCAACCCTCTTTCTAAAATGGGCGCAAAAATTGTCGGACGAGACAACAATCGGTTGCTTCCGATTACTGTCGTACCAACAGAAAAAAATCTGCAAGGGATAGACTATGATATGCCGATGGCGAGTGCACAGGTCAAATCAGCTGTCTTGCTGGCAGGAATGTATGCCGACGGTAAGACTACAGTCACAGAGCCATATACATCAAGAGACCATACGGAGCGCATGCTAGAGACGTTTGGCGTTTCTTTAGAAAAAAAAGGAACGAGTATCAGCATTGAGCGCGTTGATGCATTTGTATCGCCAGAGTCCATTGAGGTTCCAGGTGATATAAGTTCAGCTGCGTATTGGCTGGTCGCAGCTTCAATTATCCCGGGAAGCGAGCTTGTCTTAAAAAATGTCGGCGTCAATCCGACCCGAACGGGAATTTTAGATGTGCTCGAAGCCATGGGCGCGGACATAACTTTGCAAAACGAGAGAATGAGTGGAAAAGAACCGGTCGCGGATATTTTGGTCCGGTATAAAAAATTGCATGGAACGAGCTTTGGTGCTGAAATCATGCCACGGCTCATCGATGAGATTCCAATTTTAGCAGTAGCGGCTATGTTTGCCGAAGGCCAGACCGTGATAACAGGAGCTGGTGAGCTTCGGGTAAAGGAAACCGACCGCTTGCAGGCAATTACGCAGCAGTTCAATAAATTCAATGCATGTATTGAAGGCACAGAAGACGGGCTTGTCATCAAAGGTGTAGATACACTAGAAAATATCACGGGATATTCTTACCATGACCATAGAATTGCTATGTCGTTGGCGATTGCTGGTGCTGCTGGACAGGGCGTTGAAATTGAAGCCGGCGACTGTGTGAAAATTTCTTATCCTGAATTTTATGATACATTAGCCGCTTTGGCAAAATAGAACGGAGCGATAGTAATGAGTAAATCAGTAGTGGCAATAGATGGACCTGCAGGAGCGGGGAAAAGTACGGTTGCACAGCTTGCGGCTAAGGCTTTAGGTTATGTTTACATCGATACAGGTGCGATGTACCGTGCAGTTGCCTGGAAAGCACTTGAACAAAAAGATACCGTTACCGATGAAAAAATAATCGGACTTGTAAAGGATATAGACGTGGTTCTTTCTTATAAAGATGGACATACGCAGGTCCTTGTCGATGGGGTAGATGTAACCGCGGCTATACGAACGCCAGAAGTGACGGCAATTGTTTCACAGGTAGCTAAGCTTGCGCCGGTCAGAGAGAAAATGGTTGAATTGCAAAGACAAATGGCAAAAAATGGTTCAGTTGTTATGGATGGCCGTGATATTGCGACCAATGTGTTGCCAGATGCCGATGTGAAGATTTATCTTACCGCTTCGATTGAAGAGAGAGCTCGTCGACGTTGGCAAGAACTTAAGGATAAGGGCTATGCCGTTGATTTGGAAGAACTCAAACAAGAAATCAGTCAACGAGATAAAGCTGACAGCGAGCGCGAAATTTCGCCGCTTGTAAAAGCGGCAGATGCTTCACTACTTGATACGACAGGGCTTTCGATAGAAGAGGTCGTAAAATCTATTTTGAATGCATGTAGGTGATTTGTTGTGTTATATAGTATAATACGTTTTTTTTTAGAAGCACTGTTCAAGCTTCTTTTCCGTTGTGAAATCGTAGGCAGGGAGAATATACCAGCTCAAGGTGGCCTGATTATAGCGGCAAACCATCAAAGCAATTGGGATCCCCCTTTGGCAGCGACTTTTGCGACCAGGCCGGTAAGTTATATGGCAAAGCAGGAATTATTTGATGTGCCTGTGTTTGGCAGCATCATTCGCTCTATGTATGCTTTTCCAGTTAAGCGCGGCGCTGCGGATCGAAATGCCATTAAAACGGCTTTGCAAGTGCTCGCGCAAAAAAAATGCTTAGGGCTTTTCCCTGAAGGCACCCGCAGTAAAGATGGGGAAATCCATAAACCAGAAGCTGGCATAGCACTTATCGCCGCAAAGGCTAAGGTACCCGTTGTACCGACCGCGTTGATCGGTACGGAAAAAATGTTTGGTAAGGATGTATTTTTCCCGAAACTTCGAGTCCTATATGGAGAGCCATTATTTTTTACAGGGGATATAAAAGACAAAGAATCCTTGCAATCGTTTTCGCAGGAAATTATGGACAGGATTGCTCAAATGATAAAATTAGATGGCAAATAATCTGGATTTTATGATATAATTAAGTTCGTATTATGTTATAAAGATTTCAGGTAGATTAGATTTGATGGTGATAAAATGGAAGTAATATTAGCGCAGCATCTTGGCTTTTGTTATGGAGTCAAGCGCGCTATCAAATTGGCTCGTGATAGTGCATCTCCAACTATTCGGACATGCACGTTAGGACCCATCATACACAACCCGCAAATGGTGCAAAAACTTGCCGATGAAGGCGTGGGTACAGTCCAGAATCTTGAAGAGATGGCGGAAGGTACGATTATTATCCGTTCACATGGTGTTGGGCCGCAAGTATACGAGCAAGCACAAAAATCTGGGCTCGACATTGTGGATGCGACGTGTCCGCATGTCAAAAAGGCGCAGGTCTCAGCGCACGATTTAGCACAAGAAGGCTATTGTGTCGTGATTGTTGGCGAGAAGGAACATCCTGAAGTCAAAAGCATTTTTGAATGGTCCGGACATAAAGCTGAGGTTATTGAAACAGTTGAAGAAGCTGGCGAAATCAATGTCTGTACGAAACTTGGCATTGTTGTTCAAACGACCTTTTCTAGCGAAAAATTCAAATCGATTGTCGCAGTTTTGATTGATAAATCAAATGACATCAAAATCGCTAGAACCATTTGCACGGCTACGGATCAAAGGCAGATCGCGGCAATGGAATTGGCCGGCAAAGTTGATTTGATGCTTGTCATTGGTGGGAAAAATAGTGCGAATACGACTCGTCTAGCACAGCTTTGCAGCGAAAAATGTCCTACGCGTCATTTGGAAACGGTGGAAGAGTTGCAAGATGAATGGTTTTATGAAGTAGAAAAAGTTGGTATTACAGCAGGAGCATCCACTCCGGACTGGATTATCAAGGAGGTATATAAAAAAGTGCAAGATATGGAAAGCTTATTACAAGAAGA
>CBDTTM010000241.1:0-3773 GCA_965363355.1 uncultured Selenomonadaceae bacterium
CCATCCTCTTTATAGGTATGCTGATAAAAACGAGGCACATATACCCCGGGAACCATTGCTAGGCGAAGCAATATTTCTTCTCGATTTTGATTTTCCCTTAAAGCAGTATAATAAACATCCAAGAATCGTTGGACTGTTTCTTCGCCTTCACCAATGATGAAAGCATCGACAAAGAGGCTCAATGGTTCAGGATTAAAAGTAGCACAAGGTCCACCAGCAATGACAATGGGATCTTTATCGGTGCGTTCTGCGGCCAGCACTTTGACTTTTCCTAACGACAATATTTTAAGCAAATTAAAATAATCCATCTCAAAAGAAACAGCAAAACCGATCAACGGAAAATCAAACAATGGCGTCTGTGTTTCCAAACTCATGATTGGCGTGTTCGTGCGTTCATACTCTTTAAGTTCTTGCTTCTCCGGCAAAAATACACGCTCACAAGCAGTCTCTAAGCGAGAATTGATTTGTTGATATAAAATGTGCATCCCCAAATTTGACATCCCAACGAAATACGAATTGGGATACACCAAAGCAAACTTAGCGCGTGCTCCAGCCGCAAATATTCGATGACCCTGCTCTTTAGCCAATATTTTTTTTAAATTCTCTTTTAACTCCCAAGACAAAGGTCTTCACCTCCCATTGACTTCTATTTATGAAGAAAAATAGCTCACAATTGTGAGCTTTTTTTGTTATCTTTTTCTATTATTACTTGCTTTTTCTCCAGCAATCCTTCAAGTTCTTCCTTAAAGTTACTGATATCCGTAAACTTCCTATAGACTGAAGCAAAACGAATATAAGCGACCTCATCGAAGTCTTTTAGCTTTTTCATAACAAGCTCACCAATTGCCGTTGTTGAAATTTCTCGTTCCATGGTATTGCGCAATTCTTTTTCAATCTCATCTGTCAGCGCAATGATGCGTTCCGTAGGAATATCTCTTTTATCACACGAACGAATCAATCCATTGAGCAATTTATTGCGATCAAAAATAACTCGCCTACCATCATTTTTAATTACCATAAGAGGAACTTTTTCGATGACCTCATATGTCGTGAATCGTTTGCCACAGCTCGTACATTCCCTGCGACGACGAATTGTATTGCCATCATCGGCTCCGCGAGAGTCAATGACCCTACTATCAATTTCCTTGCAAAAAGGACAACGCATCGTGTAACACCTTCTCTTTCAACACTGACTGATTTATCTTTTTTTCTTATTTCGATTTTTTACACGAATATCACTTGTCGGTCGGTTGGGCTGCATTGGTTTTGGCGGACGAATCAAGCATTTAGGGCCATACCCGATCAAGTCCTCACGATGAGCTTTTACCAAAGCCTGCTGAACAATATGATAGTTTTTAGGGTCGCGATACTGCATAAGCGCCCGTTGCATTTTTTTCTCAAAAGGTTCTTTTGCCGTATAAACAGCCTCACCAGTGAGTGGATTCAATCCACTATAATACATGCAGGTAGACAAAGTCCCCGGCGTTGGAATAAAATCCTGCACTTGCTCTGGCCGATAATTCAAATCGCGAATAAATTCAGCAAGTTCTATAGCTTCTTTTAAGGTAGCTCCTGGATGACTTGACATAAAGTATGGAACCAAATATTGCTCTTTGCCAATTTTTTCATTCATCTTTTTAAAATCACGAGCAAACTTGACATAGACATCTTTTCCTGATTTTCCCATAAGTGTCGTGACTTTTTCGGCAATGTGTTCCGGCGCAACTTTAAGCTGGCCACTTACATGATAGCGGCACAACTCTTCTAAAAATTCATCTTTTGCCGCTAATAAATAATCAAACCGTATACCCGAACGAATAAATACTTTTTTTACTTTTGGTAAACTGCGAAGTTCACGCAACAGCTCAATATAATCCGAATGGTCGGGCTCAAGGTTACGACAAGGTGCTGGTGCCAAACATTTCTTGCCCCGGCAAGTACCTCTTTCTAGCTGTGCTTTACACGAGGGAATACGGAAATTCGCCGTAGGCCCACCAACATCATGGATATAACCTTTAAACTGTGGCATTTTTATCAAGGCTTGCGCCTCTTTTAGCAAGGAAGCTTTGCTTCGATGCTGTATGATCTGTCCCTGGTGCGATACGATTGCACAAAAATTGCAACCACCAAAACACCCTCGATGACTGACCAAACTAAACTGCACCTCTAAAATAGCCGGCACCCCGCCAGCAGCTTCGTAAGATGGATGATAGGTCCGCTGATATGGCAAATCATAGATTTCGTCCATATCCTCTTCTGACATTGGCAACGCTGGTGGATTTTGTACTACATACTGACTGCCACTTCGCTGCACAATGATTTTGCCACGAATCGCATCTTGTTCTAGATATTCGGTTTTAAACGCTTCGGCAAACTTCACTTTATCCCTTGCAACTTCTTCAGCCGAAGGCACTGTCATATAATCCCATATGCATTCAATATCCTTAACTAAACAAGCTGTCCCACGAACCCTAGTAATATCTTCGATTGCGATGCCTTGATGCAATTCTGACGCAATTTCTAAGATTTGGCGTTCACCCATACCATAAATCAAAAGATCGGCACGGCTATCAAGCAGTATCGAACGGCGAACCGTATTCGACCAATAATCATAATGCGCAAATCGGCGTAAGCTGGCCTCTATACCACCAATAATAATCGGCACATCTTTCCATAGTTCACGTAAGCGGTTACAATAAACAACAACCGCACGCTCAGGGCGACAGCCTGACTTTCCGCCTGGCGAATACAAATCATTGTGCCGGGTCTTCTTGGCAGCCGTGAATTTATTGAGCATGGAATCCAAATTACCGCTCGAAACCAATACACCCAAACGCGGCTTGCCCAGCTTAGCAAAATCAGTTGTACTATGCCAATCCGGCTGTGCAATAATACCTACACGATATCCATGTTTTTCCAAAAGCCGACAAATAATAGCCGGGCCAAAACTCGGATGGTCTACATAGGCATCCCCTGAAACAAAAATAAAATCAAGATCATCCCAACCGCGATGATCCATATCGATTTTACTCATTGGTAAAAAATCATTCATCAATTAACCTCTGTCTACTCGGCATTTTCCACTTTATCAGGGCTGAATTTTTTGCTGACAACATCCCCGTCATTGCCAAGTTTTCCTAAACTTTTTCCATTATGTGTGATTTCAACAGCTCCTGCATTTCCTGCGGTTACCACCAATTGCTTGGTTGCTTTCCAGGATAACTTTTCGCCGGATTTTACAGTTCCTTCAAAAATCGTTTTATCGTCAGCGATAATTTTAGTCCAGCATTTATCAGAGAATTTTGCCGTGACTTCAACGTCATCATACTTTTTCTCTGTCGGTGCTGGTGCTTCTTTTGTTTTTGTATTTGCAGCCGGAGTTGTAACGGCCTTCGCTGGCACTGCTTTTGGTGGTTCAGTTGAATCTGAGCCGAAAACCCAATAGGCCCCTCCAAAAATAACGCCCGCAGCAACTACACCTGCAATAATTTTTTGGGTATTGCGCGATTTTTCTACTCGTTCGCGGAAATCATTTTTTAGATAGTTATTTGCATCCGATGCGCCATTTCCATTTGCATCCGACTTGATTGTATCCTCTTTTGCCTCTAGTGGCATTGCAGGTTTTTTTTCTGCATGATACTGCTGGAGCATGGCTGATCCATCGAGTTTAAGATACTCTGCATAAGACTTAATAAACCCTTTCAGATAGACCTCGCCTGGTAAAACATCATATTCTCCTTTTTCTATAGAAGATATATATAAACTGCGAATAC
>CBDTTM010000242.1:0-3761 GCA_965363355.1 uncultured Selenomonadaceae bacterium
TTATTATGGACCATGCTCTGATCATAAAAAAACTGCTTCAATTCCCTTTAAACGTCATAGAGTTGAATAGCTATCAAGAATTATTTAGGATGTATAATTGGAAGAAAGAACCATTGATTGATGAAACGCAGGTTCATCAATACCAACATCCGTTTGATGTAAATCAGCGGCGGCTGCATGATGCCCAATGCATTATGACCATATGCGCGAATGCCGGGCAAGATAAAATCTTGGAAATCGGAACTGGAACCGGCGTGACAACAGCCAGCATAGCTCTAAATGCCCCTCACACCCAAGTGTATACGGTAAATATTCCTCCTGAGGCGGCAAAATCAGGTGAAGGTGGGCATTTCATTACGGAGGCTTACCCGATCAATACCATTGGTCAATATTTTCGTGAGAAAAAAATATCTAATATAACACAGATTTATGCGAACACTTTGACGTGGGAACCGAATGTTGGCGCAATTGACGTGGCCTTCATCGATGGCTGCCACGACAAAGAATTCGTTATCAATGACACGCTAAAAGTACTACCGCATATGAAGCCTGGGGGGTTTGTGCTGTGGCACGATTTTAACCCGGATATAGCCTGCCACTATCCTTGGATGAGTGAAGTTTGTTTTGGTATTGATTGGTTATGCCGCCATGGGCATCTTCCTGGGTATATCTACCATCTTCGTGATTCTCTCGTCGGTTTTTGGAGAGTTCCAGAGGATAATGCGCGATGAAAATGTCTTGATTTTCAGCAGTCAGGTTCTGGTTATTTTGAAGCATAGCGAAAATGGTGTCCCAGATTTGCCGATGCTCAGGTGCTTGCGCAGTGAGCGCTTGTAATAATAAGGCTGCTTCAATATGTTGAGATAGGGCAGTATTGTGTCGGGTCCGCAGTATACGGTCGGCGTGCGCTGCTTGCAGTATTGGCTGACTACACCTCTACGAAAGAAGGCTTCAAGAGACAGCGTCCATATAGCTGTATTGTGGAAATGTTGCAAAATCAGCGTAACTGGCGATTTAACTTGTGGTTCTATGCTTGCGCATCGGGGAATGGCTGGAGCCACAAGAGCGAGTACTCTGTCGTGCGTTGGAATTTAATCTGCGATCAAGCTGTGCAAGCAGTTGAAACGTGAGAAATGGATACTTCTACCTTCAATAAATAGCAGTGATTCTTTATTTATGTAAATACAGCCCCACTACACTGTTTTTACATGTGAAGGCAAATTTAACTGGAGCTGTCATGAAAGATTACATAGATAGTTTTAATGAAGCGGGTTTTTCTGTTCTCAAAAAAAATGGCAGGATAATTATCAGCAGTCCCAGGATGACGATCATCGGGCAAAGCGATAATACATTGTGGACAGCAAAAGATATACTTTGCTCAGAGTGTTATGGATTTGCATCAACAGAAAAATTTATAGCATTAGATATTGGGCAAAATATCGGTATTGCTTCTTTATATTTTGCTTGTAGTGAAAAATTTTTACATGTTTACGGTTTTGAACCTTTTCCGGAAACGTTCTTTCAGGCTCAAGTCAATTTTACAAATAACCCCAATTTATCCAAAAAAATTACATCGTTCAACTTTGGCTTGGGTAAAGAAAACAGCGATGTTGAAGTCCATTATAATAAAAACCTGCCAGGTTCGATGAGTACCTCGCGTGACATATTTCCTGAAGGAGAACTACAGCGTGTTGAAATTAAAAACGTCTCTGAAGTGTTGAATACTATCTTGCAGAAGCACAAGGAAAAAGTTTTTTGCAAAATAGATTGCGAGGGAGCAGAAAAAGAAATAGTTCCTTCATTGGAGATGTCAGGGTTGCTTCACCGCATTCATGTGCTTATGATGGAATGGCATTTTTCCCCTCCAAAATCCTTAATCGATATTTTGACGAGAAATGGTTTTACTGTATTTTTTGATCATTCTGTGCGGGATAAACTTGGTTTTATCAAAGCAGTGCGTGTATAATGCCGGTGAGGTGTTTCTGCTTTTTTTAGTCATTGCTGTTCGACGATGCCCTCGCCTGGGAGCCAATGATCTTCTTTGCTTAATAAAATCAGTGCAATATAAACGTATATCCAGTATCTGGCAATATCGCATGCCTGGTTGAAAATATCTTTTTCCACCGCAACGCGGGCATGACGCCGCCACGCGCAGAGCAAAGAACTTTTTTTGCTATGTACAATTAATCCACTGGGCCCCGGCTTTGCCGGGAGCAAGGTGATATTATCTAAAGGGTTAGTATGAAGTTTTTTATATACTGCGATGGTGGGTTGGCTAATAGAGTTGGAAGCGCTGTGTCTGGACTGATTCTTTCGGATTCGCTTGGGTTGGAACCTGTAATACTCTGGCCGCAAAACAACAGATGTCGGGCACCATTTCGTGATATTTTTCTGATTGATATTCCCAGTGCAAATATATCCATGCAAAGTCTTGTTGAAAACAGAGATCGTTTCAGATTCTGGACCCATTTCGATTTCAGGTATGAGGCATTAGGGGCATTGATAGAGCCGATAAAAAAGATAAAAACATTTGATGAAGTTCATAGGTTATATAAAAATTTTTCGAAGGATATGAAAGAAATTATATTTAGTGAAAATTGTTTTTGTGACTGGATTGATGACTGCTTGATTAGTTCTTACCTCAATAAACTAAACTTCAAGCCTGATATTGTACATCAAGCTGAAAGCGTCTTCTCTAATTTTAATGGAAAAGAATATATTGGCATTCATATTCGAGGGACAGATTTTTGCGCCGATCCACCTTTTCAAGCTATGTTACAGTACGTACAAAATAATCCTGATGAATCATTTTTTGTATGTTCAGATGAGTCTGCCATAGAAGAAAAATTTTCTGGTTTTTTAAATGTAGTGCTGCATGATAAATTAGAATACGTCGGCAAGTACACAGATGGGGGCTGGAGAAAGAACTTTTTAAGTGATGATGGCTTACCCTGCATCTTTAATGTAGAGCGTAGTTCAAATAGTGTTGTATCTGCCTGTGTTGATCTGTTGTTGCTGTCTGGAGCAAAAACATTGATAAATACATCAAGTTCTTCGTTTTTATCCTTGGCGGTGAGATTGCATGACGCCGATTATTTTAAAAGGTTGATGCACACCTATCGAACCAATAAAATTTAATTTTTATCCGTTGCACCCGCCAATGGTTCTCTAAAATTCCTCTTTTATGTGTGTGCAGGGCGACTCTCCCTACGCCCCTTGCCGTTTTTCTGGCAAGAGGCTATGCACTGCGTGAAGTTGTTCCGCTTTTGCGCGGAGATAAGGAGACAGTAATGCCAAAAAACGCGGCCCTCATTCTGGCGGCAGGCAAGGGCACCCGCATGCATTCCGACAAGCCCAAGGTTTTGCAGACCATGCTGGGCGAACCCATGCTGGCCAGTGTGCTTGCGGCCCTGCGCCCCGTATTTGCCGAAGACGTCTGGATTGTGACCGGCCACAAGGCCGAAATGGTGGAAGCCGCCTTTCCTGACGCATCCTTTGTTCTTCAGAAACAGCAGCTCGGCACCGGGCATGCTCTTATACAGGCTTTGCCCACGCTGGCAGCGGCGGGTTGCACCCACCTGCTGGTGGTCAACGGTGATGCGCCCCTGCTCTCGGAATCGCTCGTGCGCCAGTTTCTGGCCGAAGCCGTGGGCGCTGACCTGGCCTTTGCCACCATTGAACTGGACAACCCCGGCGCTTATGGCCGCGTGGTGCGGCAGGGCGAAGATGTGCGCGCCATCGTGGAAGCCAAGGATTACGAT
>CBDTTM010000243.1:0-3759 GCA_965363355.1 uncultured Selenomonadaceae bacterium
CAAAAATAATTGATAACTAGACCCATAAGTGCCATTAAAAAAAGTATTTTATTTAAAATAAGCCCTTGATAATAATCAAACAAAGAAATTTCCAACAAAAAAGCACTGAAAATAACCCCCAAAAACCAGCCTTGCAACAAACCTTCGCGCTCATAAAAAAACAAGGAAGTCAATCCCATAAGCAGCGCTAAGGAAATACTGCCCATTTTACTGGCACAGACACTATTTTCCAAGTAAGACAAACGCTTATTGACAAACCATCCAATGAACATCCCAAAAGCTACAGATACTTCTGTCATATTCAGTCCGCCCGCTCTCTTTATTTGCCAAAATCACTAGCAACATGTTCTTGAAATGTCGCTCGGTCTCCCAGCGTATTGAGTTTATACGTTGTGTCCGTTATGTCCACCATCGATGATCCGCCTTTAAGAAAACAACTGCCCTTAGGTGGAGCTATTTTATCTGCGTCAAGCAAATAATCCTTCAAATCCGTACTGATGTTTTTAGGATATGCTCCATTTTGTGATTGGTACATGGCGGATGCCGTATCGATTGTTTGCAAATCCGCCTGTATCTTTGCAGTATTTGCCATGGCAATCGCCGCATTGTACTTGGGTATAGCGACCATAGCCAATACCCCTAAAATAGAAATCACCACCATCAACTCAATCAAAGTAAATCCTTGCTGTGCAGACAAAAGCTTACGCACATAAATACCCTCCCTTATCAAAATTCAAGGAATCGCCGTAACCGCTTCGAAAATCGGCAAGGCCACCGAAAATACAATTGCGCCGACAACTCCACCTAAAACCAGTATCATCATAGGTTCCATCATTGCTCCCATTCGTTCTGTCAAAAGAGTTACGTCCAGTTCGTAAAAATCCGTGATTTTTTGCAGCATACAATCGATTTCTCCAGTAGTTTCACCAACCATCAATAACTCCAAAAATAGTGGGTCAAATATTTTCTCTGCTGCCAAAGACTGTACTAATGAATAACCTCTCTCCAAATTTTCTTGCACACGATCTAACGCAGCCATAAAATAAGCGTTTTCCGGAATATGCTTCACTACGCCTACGGCCTCGTCTATCGGCATACCACTCTCTACTAAGACGGCCATTGTGCTGCTAAACTGCATAATGGAAGATTTATAAAACAGCTGCCCTAAAACTGGAAGTTTCAGCAACAATCCATCAACCCGTAAGTGGAAGTATGGTAGCGCATACATTTTTTTCCCCGCCAAGAGTAAAACCAACAAAACAATGCCTAAACTTACCGCGTGATTATTTAAAAATTCACCAAGGAGCAGCAAAAAACGTGTCGGCAAAGGCAAAGCGGTATGAAGATTGGCAAAAAGTGTAACAAATACAGGCAAAACAAAAGTAATAATAAAGCCTATGACCAAAATCGTCATCAAAAGCAATAAGATTGGATATAAAAGTGAAGATATCAGTTTTTCACGAGCCCGATAACTTCGTTCCAAATAAACAGATAGTCGCGCTAAAACAAGATCCAAAGTACCACTGGCTTCGCCAGCGGCAATCATATGAACCATAGTTGCAGGAAAAAAACTGTTTTCTTTTTGCAGAGAATCTGAAAAAGTCTTCCCCGCTTCTAAACTAGTCTCTATACTTGATAAAGCGTTCTTTAATGGCAAATACCGACACTCTTGCTGAAGCGTTTTTATTGTATCCAATAAGGGCAGGCCAGCGTTTAGCATAACGGATAATTGCCGACAAAAAAGAACTATTTTTTTCTTCTTTCCATAAGAAAAACCTCGACTGCTTTGAAATAACCGTTGAGGTGCTCGGTCAAGCTTTGTTACATATAGACCTCTTTGCCGAAGCATAGATGCTGCCTCTCTTAAAGAAGCTGCTTCTATGCCGCCTTGATAAGGTTTTCCAAACTTATCCTTCGACTTATAAATATAGCTGCTCATCAAAACGAATCCTTTCCTCTAAATTAAGCTCATCTTCTTTTCATGTAAAGGCTAGCCGTCTCCTTTGTAATTTTGCCGCGTTCCAGTAATTCTCGGATAGACATATCCATGGTCATCATCTGAAAAGATTTTCCTGTTTGAATCTGCGAAAAAAGCTGTGCTGATTTACCCTCACGAATCAAATTGCGCACCGCACTAATCACATTCAATACCTCTACAGCACAAACTCGGCCACCTTCTCGCCTCGGCAAAAGCTGCTGCGCAATGATTCCTTGTAAAGCCAATGATAACTGCATTCGAATCTGCTCTTGTTGTCCTGCCGAAAACAAGCTCTCCATCCGAAGTATAGCCTCGGTTGTATCGAATGTATGCAATGTCCCCAATACGAGATGGCCCGTCTCCGCGGCAATCAAGGCAGTCTCTACAGTTTCTTTATCTCGTAGTTCTCCTACCATGATGACATCAGGATCTTCACGCAAGGCTGCTCTCAAGGCTGCCGAGAACGAATAAAAATCCTTGCCAGCTTCGCGCTGGTTCACAATGCTTTTTTTATGATGATGCACATATTCTATTGGATCCTCTAACGTAATAATGTGATACGGCTGCGTCCGATTCAATAAATCGATGATTGCCGCCAAAGAGGTCGATTTTCCTGATCCCGTAGCACCGGTAAAAAGCAATAAGCCATGTTTTTGTAAACTGAACTCTGCTAAAACAGCAGGCAAACCAAGCTCTTCTAACGTTGGTATACTGCAGGGAATAAGTCGAATCGCCATGGCCAAACCATTTTGCTGTTTAAAGACATGAATGCGAAATCGCTGGTTTTGTTCCATATAAGCAAAATCAATTTCTGTATTTTCTGTTATTTTTGTTTGTTCCGCAAGACTTGAAAGGCAAAAAAAAATTTGCTCCATAAACACAGCTGTCAAAACAGCCTCCTGCATATATTGCAACAATCCATCTATGCGCATAGCCGGTGGTGCCCCTACTGCCAAATGAATGTCAGATGCTTTCTTTTCTGCCGCTTCATCAAAAATTTTATGCAGCAAACTCTCAGCTTCTTTTACTATCGTCATCGATTGCACTCACCACCTCAGATATTGTCGTATAGCCAGCTAATATTTTTTCTTTACCATCCATTTTCATCGATGTCAGATGTCGTCCCGCCAATTCCTTTAATTGTAAAATGTCTTTTTTCGCCTGCAACGCCAAACGAAATTCATCATCCAAGAAAAGTACTTCATGAATCGGAACCCTACCTTTATAACCACTCCAATTACAAGCAGGACAACCCCTTCCGCGCAAAAGTTTTTGTCCTAAATGATAACTCTCTGCCAAAAAATATGCTTCCAAAGACCCCGGCATTACATCAAATTCTTCCTTACAGCTCGGACAAATCCGTCGGACCAAGCGCTGCGCAAGAACTCCTTGTAAAGCGGCTGCCAGTAAATATGGTTCAATTCCCATGTCGATCAAACGAGAAATACATCCCAGTGCACCATTGGTGTGAAGCGTCGTAAATACCAAATGCCCTGTCAGCGCAGCCCTTACTGCAATTTCTGCTGTTTCGGTATCGCGTATTTCGCCAATCATGATGATATTTGGATCTTGTCTTAAAACAGAACGCAGCCCTAAAGGAAATGTCAGCTTTCCTTTGGAACTGACCTGAATTTGATTGATTCCAGCTAAGCTATATTCCACAGGATCTTCAAGCGTAACAATATTTTTGCTCACATCATTTAGCTCATGCAAAGCCGCATAAAGCGTCGTGGTTTTACCTGAATTGACCGGTCCACTATTGATTACCATTCCATATGGCC
>CBDTTM010000244.1:0-3749 GCA_965363355.1 uncultured Selenomonadaceae bacterium
TGTCTTATTGCCAATAAACCTGCCGATAAGCTCTATGAACAATTCGGCTTTGCTTACGTTACCCCAAAAGCTTGCGGCATGAAAAGAATTCAGTCCAAATAATCCTCACTATATTTGCATATAAATTCAATTATTATAATAAATCTTCTCACTACAATCAACCAGGAGGAATTCTTAATGAAAAAAATCATTGCGCTCGATATTGATGGTACACTGTATAACGATGAAAAGAAGATTACCCCCAAAACAAAAACTGCGCTTCTCCAAGCTCAAAAAAACGGTCATATTCTCGTACTCGCTTCTGGCCGGCCCACTGCAGGTCTACAAAAAATTGCCAAAGAGCTTGCCATGGACCAATATCACGGCTTACTACTGGCCTATAACGGCGGTGTTGTAATCGATTACACAAGTGGAGAAGTCCTTTATAAAAATACGATTCCAAATGAGCTCGCCAAACAACTGCTGCATCACTTGGAACAAATCTCCGTCAATCCAATCGTTGACGATGGACAAACCATTTATACAACAGATCCAGAAAGCTTTATGGTCCCCTATGAACAAAGCTCTAATCACCTCGAAGTAAAAAAAGTTGCCAACCTATATGATGCCATAGATTTTTCTCCAGCCAAAATACTAATTGCCGCACCCGAAGAAATTTTGTCCGAAAAAATTTCTTTCATAAAAGAACCATTTCAAGATAAGCTATCCTTTGTACTCTCTGCGCCATTTTATCTAGAAAGTACTCCACTTGGCATAAATAAAGCAGATTCAATGGATAAAATCTGCACTCTGTTTAACATAGCCCCCTCAAATGTCATTGCCTTTGGCGATGCGCAGAATGATATCCCGATGCTTGCATTTGCTGGCACTTCTATTGCTATGGGAAACGGTTGTGAATCCCTCAAACGTATTGCTGATATCGTAACAACCTCCAACAATGAAGATGGCATCGCCCTAGCTCTAGAACGAATTTCTTTGTAGGATTTTGTTATTTCACTCAAATTCAAACGATAGAAGCGGTATATAATGAAAAAAATCATTGTAAGCCAGCAACATTTTAGCCACCTTACAACCTTATACATGCTCACGTCGCTCCAGGGACAAATGCAGTGGTTCTGTCAATGTGACTGTGGAAAATTTGTTATTGTCGCTGCAGCAGAACTTCATTCAGGCAAAACAACAAGTTGTGGCTGTGGCAGCAGTCCTAAATCGCTCCAATAACAAAATACAATGGTTACCCTGCCTTTCCTTCTAATGAATTCAACAAAATAAACAAGCAATGGAGGCTGTGGACAAAATGAGCTATCATTTTGTTCACAGCCTTTTTTAGGCGCAATCCAGCATTTCACAAAAAAATTTGTTTATGCCACGCCCCTTTGCTGCACTTATTTGAGTGTGATCTGTCGCTTTACCAATATATTTATATATTAGGGAATTTTTCACAAAGGAATATAGTTATCCATAGAGAATTAGACCTTTATAGAGCTATAAGCATTCGTCTGTTGATAAAGGAGGAATTTTATATGCATTTTTTATTTAATCCAGCTATTTCTTTCTTGAATCGCTTGCGTTATCCTCAGAAGTTCTTAATTATTGGAATATTATTTCTTTTTTCTTTAATTTCCTGTCTAACATTACTTTCCGCTGAATTGACCAAACAAATCCAATTTGTTGAAAAAGAGCAACAAGGTCTGGTGCATATTGCAAATATCCGAAAAATAGTCGAATCACTTCAACAGCATCGTGGTTTTAGCAATGGCTATTTAAACGGAGATGCCTCTTTTCGCACTAAAATCACTGATAAAGAAACCCTGCTTGCCGAACAAATCGACACATTATCTGCTGATTTGAGCAAAGATAATGATCGTTCTTTTGAAAATAAACTGACCCCCATCCTCACGGATTGGCAAACAACCAAAGACAAAGGATTGTCTTTGTCTGCAAAAGAAAATTTTACACAACACACCAAAAGCATTAATGATTTATTAGTTTTAGTAAATTATATTTCGGGCAAATCAAATCTGACCCAAGAACCTTCTTTATCCGCAAATGCTTTAATCAATATCATGAACAAACGCGTATTATTCAATATTGAACAAATTGCTATTGCTCGCGGCAAAGGAAGCGGCATAATTGCAAAACATACACTCGATTTCAATGATACTCTACAGATGCGCCTTTTAGAGCAAAACATCGCCGCACAATTCCGCGAAACAAGCGATGAGTTGCCCCTAGTCTACGAAGAAGACTTGAATTTCAAAAATATATTAGAGCCACTGAGCCAACAAGGCTTAGCAGAAATAAACACTTTTGTCGGCATCATTAACAAAGAAATTTTAGAGGCCTCACCGATGACACTGCCTCCACAACAATATTTCGATGCTGGCACCAAAACAATAACTAGTTGCTATGCCTTTTATGATGCGGGCATTGATGTACTCCATTCTGTACTGGCACAAAAACTTGCCGATTATCAAAAAATCCGTCTGATTGCCATCACATTTTCGCTACTGACCATACTCGTTTTAGCCTATATCCTGATTGCCTTCTACCTTTCCATAAAAGACGTTGTCTATGACCTTTCTATTGCCGCTAAAAAAGTTGCTGAAGGAAATCTCACCATGCAAATCCCCAGTACGACCAAAGATGAACTCGCCGACATCATTGCAGCTTTCAATAAAATGACCGCCTCTCTATCCGCTCTTACAAAAACAGTGCAGCATTCATCTTCGCAGATTGACAGCGTCGCTAAAGAAATGAGTGATAAAAGTACCACTACACGTAACTCCATGCAAACCATCACACAGAATATGCAGCAAGTTGCAGCTGACTCTAAGACCGGTGAAGATATTATGGCAACCATGGCTGCTACATTTCAGGAATTAACAAATATGGTCGACCATTCAAAAGGAAAGACCTCAGCGACCAAGGAATCCTCCTGCCACACACTAGAAACTGCCAAAGACGGTCTCGATGTATCGAACCACGCCATTGAAAGCATAGAAAAAATCAATGCACAAAGTACTGCAACTGAAACACATATCTATACCTTAAAGAACAATATGGACAAAATTGGAACCATTACTGATACAATCACCGCCATTGCCCATCAGACCAATCTTCTGGCACTCAATGCTTCAATCGAAGCCGCGCGTGCAGGAGAACAAGGCCGCGGCTTTTCTGTTGTCGCCGAAGAAGTCCGAAAGCTAGCCGAACAATCTAAAAACGAAGCCCAGGAAGTCGATTTTCTGCTCAGCAAAATCGCCGAAGGCATTACTCTCGTTGTCAGCAGTACACAGCTTAGCCGCACAGATGTCGACTTGGGGCTAGAAAATGTGAAAAAAATGGAGAACTGCTTAAAGAACATCATTGCAGCAGCGCAGCAAACTACTGAAAACACCACAGAAATCACAACTCTCCTGCAACAAGAAATTAAAAAGATTCAAGAATTAGCTGTCTTATTGGAAAGCAGCCTAGAAAAATTCACCACAACCAGCAAAAATGCCCAAGAAATTTCAACAGAAACCCTTGATATCAATCAATCGATTCAAGATATCGCCGCTAACTCCGACGTAATGAAAAACGCCTCAGAAAACTTACAGACCTCTATTACAAAATTCCAAATTTAACGATTTAAAACGATTATTCGTCAAAAAGCTTTAAGTAAATACATTAAGGCAGCAATAACATCATATAGTACTGCTATTACTGCCTTAAAACATAATTGCTCAATAAAAATTTTCCAGGAG
>CBDTTM010000245.1:0-3741 GCA_965363355.1 uncultured Selenomonadaceae bacterium
ACCGGAAATGAAGTCTTCATGCACCGAATTGAAGATACCTTTACGCCTGTAATCGTCGAAAAACTTGAATCTTATGGTTTGACGATGGCGGAGCATCATATCGTGAACGATGACCCGGAAAAGATAACAGCTGCGATACAGGATTTGCTTGATAAAGGAATGGACATGATTGTCTGTACGGGCGGAATGAGTGTCGACCCAGATGATATGACTCCATCAGCGATTCGAGCAACTGGCGCGCAAATGGTGACTTATGGGGTGCCAGTATTGCCGGGGGCAATGTTCCTGCTTGCTTATTATAAAGGGGAAATCCCAATCATGGGGCTTCCTGGTTGTGTCATGTATGCAAAAACAACGATATTTGATTTAGTTTTGCCCAGAATCGTAGCTGGAGAAAAAGTCAAAAAAAGCGAGTTGACCCGTCTGGGCCATGGCGGACTTTGCCTTGGCTGTCCGGTTTGCCATTATCCTATTTGCTCCTTTGGTAAGGGGGTCTAGTCGTGGAAGGTATTGATTTAGAGCAAGGCATTGAACTTTTGCTCAAAAATGTGCAGCCAACAGAGCGGATGGAAAAAGTGGATTTGTTGTCTTCACTTGGCCGGGTTTGTGCAAAGTCGGTAGCGGCGCCCATGGACAATCCTCCTTTTGACCGTTCTCCATTAGATGGCTACACTTTTGCAGCGGTGGCGACAAGCCGTGCGTCTAACGCATCGCCGGCTCAGTTTAAAATTGTCGGTGAGGTATGTGCCGGGCAATACTTTACTGGAACGGTGAAAAGTGGTGAAGCTGTTCGCATTATGACGGGCGGCAAGATTCCCTCAGGTTGTGATTGTGTAGTTCGCCAAGAAGATGTGCAAGCGGATGAACAATTCGTAGAAGTTACGCAAGTTTTAAAGGAAAAACAAAATTATGTTTTTCAAGGTGAGGATATCAAAAAAGGTGCGGTTTTGTTAGCGGCTGGCGAAATCATTACGCCTGCTCATATCGGATCGATTGCGAGCATGGGATTTAATGAGGTGACGGTTTATGCAAAACCTCGAGTCATCATTTGCAGTACGGGTGATGAATTGCTTTCCCTTGGTCAGCCCTTGACCGAAGGCAAGATTTATAACAGCAATCTATATGTTTTGGCAGCGCGTTTAAAAGAGCTGGGAGCAGCATCTGCTATGCTCGGAATCATTGCCGATGACAGCGATGCAGCCGCTGCGTTTATCCGCGAACACATGGAAGATGCCGATCTTTTTTTGACAACCGGAGGTGTATCGGTTGGAAAAAAGGATATTATGCATGATGTCATCAAGAAACTGCCAGCAAAAAGACTTTTTTGGCGCATTTGCATGAAACCGGGAACACCGGTCTTGAGCTATGTGCATAAAGATAAACTGGGAATTGCTCTTTCAGGAAATCCCTTTGCAGCTTTGGCTACCTTTGAGCTTCTTGTGAGGCCTGTTTTGTCCAAAATAAGCAGAAATCCCGGGATGAATTATCAGCGGAAAATGGCTGTTTTGCAGGAGGATTTCCCAAAAGAAAGCAAGGGCCGCCGTTTTATCCGTGCAAATTTTGACGATGGGAAAGTGTGGCTTCCGGGGAAGAACCATTCGTCAGGTTCACTTTTTTCTGCGGTTGGGTGCAATGCGATGATTGATATTCCGGCGGGCTCTGGTGCACTTATGCGAAACAGTGCAGTAGAGATCGTAAAATTGTGAGGTTGATGAAATGGATAATGGATTGACGCATTTTGATGAAAAAGGCAATGCGGTAATGGTCGATGTCAGTGAAAAAAACGTGACGAGCCGTGAAGCTATTGCTGCGGGGAAAATAAAGGTAAATAAAGAAGTCTATGCTGCGATTTTATCTGGAACCATAAAAAAGGGTGATGTACTAGGCGTGGCAAGAGTCGCTGGAATTATGGCGGCAAAACGCACGAGTGATCTGATTCCGATGTGCCATCCCCTCATGATTACCAAATGCAGCGTGGATTTTTGCATGCATGAGGAAGAATCCTCAGTCGAGGCAACCGCCCTTGTCCGAGTGAATGGGCAGACTGGTGTTGAGATGGAGGCACTTACCGCAGTGTCAACGGCCTTGCTTACAATTTATGATATGTGTAAAGCCCTCGATAAGACAATGCAGGTAGAAGCGATTCGTTTAGTGAAAAAGTCTGGTGGCAAGAGCGGTGTGTTTGTCAATCCGAACTGCTGATATTTACTGTGATAGATAGAAGGTAAGAATATGTTTGACCAATATGGTAGGAAAATTGATTATATGAGAATTTCAGTGACAGACCGCTGTAATTTGCGTTGCAAGTATTGCATGCCAGAAGACGGGATTTCTTCTGTTGGCTGTCACGAAGAGATGCTCACGTATGAAGAACTCGTTCGTCTGTGCCAGTTGTTTGCTGAGCTTGGCATCAAGAAAATCAAGATAACTGGAGGCGAGCCTTTGGTCCGTCTAGGCGTGTGTACGTTGATTCGGCAAATTAAGGCGATTGAAGGCATTGAACAGGTTACGATTACGACAAATGGAGTGTTGCTCGAACAAATGGCTGACGAACTGATTGCTTCAGGAATTGATGGCATCAATATAAGCCTTGATACACTTCGCGAAGATAAATTTACGCAAATTACGCGAAGAAATAGATTAAACGACGTTCTTCGCGGAATAGACGCCTTATTGGAAAGAGGTTTTTCGCGAATAAAGATCAATTGCGTCCCTCTAGTAGGAGTCAATGAAGATCAAATCGCAGAACTTGCGCTCTTTGCCAAAAAACATCCAATAGCGATACGATTTATTGAATTGATGCCGATTGGCTATGGAACTGAATACATGGCGATTCATCGCGATGAAGTGATGGAAAAGATTGAAGATGTTTACGGAAAGCTCAGTCCGTGTAAAGAAGAGCTGGGAAATGGCCCGGCTCTATTATTCGTTAAAGCATTTCAAAGGGCGTATCGGTTTTATCGATGCAATCGAACATAAATTTTGTGCCGATTGCAATCGTGTGAGATTGATGGCAAATGGGTTTCTGAAACTTTGTTTGCAGTACAATTTTGGTGTTGATTTGAAAGATGTTATTCGAAGCGATGCAAGTGATGCGTATTTGAAAAAAGTAATCGAAAAAAATATTTATAAAAAACCGCAGGAACATCATTTTTGTGAAAATGGAAATGATACAGGCAGCGACGATCGGAAGATGTTCCAGGTAGGCGGCTGAAGAATTGAAGTTTATAAAAACGATAGCCTGAGGGCTTTTGCGTATAAAAGAGGAGCGGAATTTTAAATGGGAAAAGTATTGGCTATTTGCCGGAGTGAAGCAAAAGGGACACAAAAAGAAAATATTGGAAAAGGGACTTTTAAAATCGATCATGGACTTGTAGGGGACGCCCATGCAGGAAATTGGCACCGCCAGGTAAGTTTGCTGTCGTTTGAACGTGTGGAAGATTTTAGAAAAAAAGGCGCAGAGGTCGAACATGGCGCTTTTGGCGAAAATCTTGTTGTGACGGGTATTGATTTTAAGACGTTGCCTGTAGGAACAAAACTTCAGTGTAATGACGTTATTCTAGAAATGACACAAATCGGCAAGGAATGTCATTCGCATTGTGCGATTTATGCGGTGATGGGAGACTGTATCATGCCGCGTGAAGGTGTTTTTGCTAAAGTTTTGCAAGAAGGCGATATTGCCGTTGGCGATGACCTTCATATCGTTGAAGCTTAGGAGGCATAGCTATGTTTGAAGTTGCT
>CBDTTM010000246.1:0-3713 GCA_965363355.1 uncultured Selenomonadaceae bacterium
GATATTCACTTTGGTGGATATCCTTTTTTGTTTATAAGAGAAGAACCCATCGCCAATTCAATTTGGTGATGGGTTCTTCTCTTATAAAGCCTACAAAGAATTTATGCACTTTTCCCTATCGTCGTCGTAAAGATTTTTTCAAGGAGCGTCAAAGCTCCGCGATAACCAATATAGCTTTTATTGAGCACCACTTCATAAGATGCCGGGAACCCAACTTCTACGATATCGCCATGAAGTTCTTTTGCGGTATCTCGTTCCCATGTAGTACCAAAGATAATTGGCGGCTTATGACCAAAATCACTTTCCCTTAAAATCTTGCCGACCAAATAACCATCTTCGACAAAGCTCACATCACTGCGCACATCATCAGCTAAATGCTCATATTGCTCCACAATTGCCGCACGATATTTTTCCGGGGTCTTATCCGTTATAATCTGTTTAATTGGTATAAGCCCCAGCTGGTTGACCAAAAATTTATTAAGTGCCAAATTATACGTGCTATCACCAACTACTGCATAAGCTGCCGGCAATCCCCACCAATATTCTGCATAAAAATCCGTAAAATGTTCCAAATAATAGTAATACTCTTTTTCTTCCTCAGCAATGAACGTTTCTACTATTGAAGAGTCTATTTGAGCAAAGGCTACGACTTGTCTCAAAAACTCTGCGCTCTGTTTAGCCCCAATCGGCAGAACTGGAATATGCAAATAGGGTTGTTTATATTTTTCTTGCAAAAACTTTGCCGTTTTGATTCCAAGCCAAGGTGAAACCACCAAATTAAATTGCGCATTTGGTATTTTTTTCCATTCATTGGCACCCTTCGATTCATTGCCAAAAAGTATGTTCACTTTTAGCCCCGCCCCTTCGAGCAGCCTTTTCAACTCGCTTAGATCACCTCGCCAAAAGGTATTTTGAAATGGCAGCTCTGACCATACATTGACAAGTCCTTTTATCTTTTTTTCTTTATCCACTGCATACTTATCGACATATTGCTCTATGATAGCCTCGGAAATAATTTCATGTCCCACAAAATTATTTCCTTTAAACCCACCTGTTTCTGCATAAACAATCGGTACATCTTTTTCCTGGAATTTTGTAACTACAGAAGCTACATCATCGCCAACGATTTCACCGATGCAGCCATTGAGCACAACAAATAAATCCGCATCCATGATTTTAAGCGAAGCCTCGATCAACTCCGTCAATCTCTTTTCCCCGCCAAAAATGACCTCATTTTCTCGGCAGTTGGTACTTGGCGGAACAGCCCCGCCTGAATACCCGCCACCTTGGAATCCATTATAAAAAGCCAGCGCCATATATTGTTTGTCTACGCAGCCTGGCCCGCAATGTGCAATTGGCATCGCCCCTGGAATTGCTTCTACTGAGTGTATTGCACCAAGCGCACAGCCATAGCGCACTTGATTGATCGAATTCGTTTGCTTGCATTTCTGTTCAGCCATAATATAAGCTCCTTTATTTCTTTATTATTTCCGGATGACGAGCAAGCACATAAGGATCGCTTTGCTCGAGCCACCATTTCTTATACGGTAATTTCACATGTTCTTTTATATCATCATGAAATTTCTTATGTGCTAAAATATCCAATATCGTTTCGCCTAGATTGATCATGCCCTGATAGCCAATTGCTATATGTTCATCTCCCAAAGGCGCTGCCGGAATCCCCAGTCTAGAGGCCAGTGGTGCCAATCCATTATGGCGAATCAAAAGGAAGTCGGGTTGAACTCGCTGCAAAAAGCCATATAGTTGATATTGCTGACGATTGCTTACATGAAAGTTTTGTACCTCACCGTAATTTTGAAGCAAGTGACCGAGCGAATCTTCCTCATTCGCTCCACTGTCATAGACTGGGTCATGATGAAATACTAAAGACCCGTCGACTTCTACGTCAAGTTCTCGTAGAACTTGAATCAATCCATGGGCATAGGCTGACCCCGTTGCTACATAACCTTTGACACCCTTCAATCTTTTTTTGAGCTTAGCTATTTCAGGAATAACCCTCGCATGTTCTGCTGCTATATACTTTTCTGCCAATTCTTCTCTATGCGTGACTCTTGCTATTTCTCTTAACCAGGCATCTGTCCCAGCAAAACCATAAGGCATAGGTGCCTTGACTTCCGGCACACCAAAATGCTGTTCCAAAGCAGCAGCCATATAAGAAGAAAGCGTATAGCAAAACCCGACCGTCGCCGCTGCCGCTGAAAGTCTTGCCAAATCTTTGACAGAAGCTAAATCCACAACATAATTCACTCTCAAATTGAGCTTTGCCAGCATCGGAGAAAACACGTCCGATCCCCAAAGATTGATCACATTGACCAAATCCTCTTCCTTTTTAGGATTTTTATCAACGAGTTGGCGCAATATACCATGTTGCGTGGCATCAAAGCCTGTACTCCAATGCTTCGAACGAAATCCTTCGCAAGCTAAAGGAATGATTGGTATGCCAAGTTCATCTTCCTTTTCCCGGGAAATACTCTCTATATCCTCGCCAATAATTCCCGTAGCACAGGATGAGGCTACAAAAACTGCCTGTGGTGCATATCGCTCAACGGCATCATCAATCGATTGCTTCAATTTCTTTGCCGCGCCAAATACCATATCACTTTCTTCCAGATTCGTATTGATGATGCGAATGTTTTCCACCTTGTGACCTCGCATCGCAAGCCCATTGCGATAAATTGAATTATACGGAACCTGTCCTGCACCGCAACCAATCGGAGCATGTTGTATAAGCACCGCATCACGAACATTTCCTGCTTGGCACTCCACCATCTGCTCACTGCAAACCGACCCTTGTGAAAATGGCCCTTGCAGTTCACACAATCGGCAATTTTTCTTCTCCCCACCACAACCTCTCGCCTGATATGAAGACTCTTGCCAAAGGTCGCTCGCTTTTCCATCCCAAGCAATAATAGTTCCCAAACGTTGTTCACGATTTTCAACTTCCGCAATATTCAAATCGATTTTCTTTGCCATACCGTCGTTGCTCCTTTATTTCCAATTAAAAAAGCAGAAAAAGCCCTTTGACTTTTTCTGCCTTCAGTTTTTCTGATCAGCTTTTCTTTATACTTAAATCCCCTCGCCATCAAGTCCCATAAAACTTTGCAAGCGATATTTTTCGGTACGTTCCACCTGTACAATCTTGCCCGCTTTCATTACAACTACAATTTCACCATATTCTAGTCCACGGAACTGTTGCTGTATTTTTTGGCAAATAATCGTATAGTCCACCTTATCTGCACTTTGTTTTTCAAGATGCATTCTTCCTATATCACAAGGACGTATTTTTTCATTTCGTTCAATTTGGACCAAACGAAAATTCTGTGTAGTCAAGGTTATATTTCCATGAGTCATACTTTGCAAAACGCTTATTATTTCATTCATAAGTTCCTGAGGAATTGCATCTATTTCTGTTCTTTCCGCCTTCTTCAAGCTCATCAAAACATCCTCCCATTCATAACCTTTCACAGGCAGCCTCTTTTGAGGAAATAATGTTTCACCTATAATAAGCGCTTTATACGGTTACTATTATTTTCTCATTTCATCAATTGCTCTTTCTCTGCAACACCGACACCGCATAGCAATTCCTCCTCATATTCAAATTAAAGCCTGCCAAAGAAGCATATCGCTATGCACTTTGGCAGGCTTTAGTTTTCTAATGACCTGCTTCTCTTTAAATCCATATTATACATATA
>CBDTTM010000247.1:0-3673 GCA_965363355.1 uncultured Selenomonadaceae bacterium
GCATTGCTGGAGCAATTGTCAATTCGGTTAAAAAAGTTAGCTAGATAGAAGAAATAGGGGGAATAGAAAATGGACACAAATCAGTATATGGAAATGTTTTTGGAAGAATCGCGTGAACATTTACAATCGCTGAACGACTGTCTGCTGGAGCTGGAACAAAACCCTGAAGATTCGTCAGTATTGAACGAAATATTCCGAAGTGCCCATACAATCAAGGGAATGTCGGCAACTATGGGGTTTACGGCAATTGCAGAGTTGACACATGAAATGGAAAATGTGTTGGACTTGTTACGTAAAGAACAGTTAAAGGCTGATGAGGATATTGTCGACACAATTTTCAAATGCGTTGATGCACTCGAACAGATGGTAGAAAATGTTGGTTCGGAAGATGCGGGAAATAGTGTAGAAGTTGGCAACTTAGTAAAAAAACTCAATGCAATAGCCAATGGTGAATCTAAAGCTCCAGCCGCTAAACCGGCTGAAAAAGCAGAGGCTCCTGCAGAAAAACCAGCGGATGGACTTGATTTGAGTGAAACGGATTTAGCTGTTTTGCAAAAGGCTCAGATTTCGGGATTACAAGCGGCCATCGTTACAGTAACCCTTACAGATGGCTGCCTTTTGAAATCGGCGCGTGCTTACATGGTCATGAACGCTTTGGATGAAATCGGTGAAGTTATAAAGACGATTCCACAAGTAGAAGACTTGGAACAAGAAAAATTTGAACATAGTTTCCAAGCGATTTTTGTGACAGGCGGCGAGGTACAAAAGGCACAAGAAATATTGTTGTCCATATCGGAAATTGAGCAGGTTGAGATCAAGCCACTGGATATCGCAAAATTGATTGATAGCAGCAAAAACAGCTCGCAAGCACCAGCTGCTGGAACTCCTGCAGCAGCAGCTACTAAATCAGTAGCCAAAGCAGAAGATAAAAAAGCAGCGCCAGCAAATGCAGCTCACGACAAAAAGCTTAAAAGCGGACAGTCTGTGCGTGTAGATATTGAAAAGCTGGATTCACTCATGAATTTGGTCGGCGAATTGGTAATCAATAAGACTCGACTAGAACAGATCGGTATAACACATCGCTTGCCAGAACTCGTGGAAACGATTGAGCAAATGGATAGAGTCACGACCGATTTGCAGTCTGTTGTAATGAAAGTCAGAATGGTTCCAGTAGGTCAGGTCTTCAATAGATTCCCTCGCATGGTTCGCGATTTGGCTAAGGAATTGAATAAAGAAATCAACCTTACGGTTGAGGGTGAAGAAACAGAACTTGATAGAACTGTTATCGATGAAATTGGCGATCCTTTAGTACATTTGATTCGTAATTCACTTGATCATGGAGTTGAACATCCAGACGAACGTGTTGCTAAGGGCAAACCTCGCACAGGTGAAGTCGCATTGGTAGCTCGCCATGAAGGCAATAATGTCATCATCATGGTAACGGATGATGGTAAAGGAATCAATGCGGATGTCATTCGACGCAAAGCTGTCGAAAAAGGCGTTGTGACCCAAGAGGAAGTCAACGACATGGACGATGCGGAAGCAGTTCGTCTGGTATTTTTGCCGGGCTTCTCAACAGCCGATGTCATTACGGACGTTTCGGGCCGTGGTGTTGGAATGGACGTCGTACGCAGCAAAATCGAAGCTTTGGGCGGTGTAATCGACGTTGAGACCAAAGTGGATGAAGGCAGTATATTTAAAATCAAATTGCCATTGATCTTGGCGATCATTCAGGCTCTTTTGATTAAAGTACAGCAAGAAACATACGCGATACCACTTGGTTCTATTGATAGTACAATCAACATCACGCCAGATGATATCAAGACTGTACAAAATAGAGAAGTCATTTTGCTTCGTGGACAGATTATTCCAATCATCCGTTTGGGCAAAATGCTTAATGTCCCACAGACACAGGAAAAATCAAGTGAAGATTTATTTGTTGTCGTTGTGCATATCGGAGATCGTAAATGCGGAATTATTGTCGATAATCTGATCGGACAGCAAGAAATTGTAATCAAGACTCTCGGAAAACTTTTAGCAGGTATAAAAGTGATTTCCGGAGCCACTGTTTTGGGCAATGGACAAGTTGCTTTGATCTTGGATGTAGGAACATTGATGCAATAGTTGAGGAGGGATGTTATCATGGCAAAAACAGATAATAAAGCTGCAGCGGCAAACCAGGAAATCCAAATGGTTGCTTTTAAGCTGAACCGTGAAGAATATGGGGTCAGCATTCTGCATGTACAAGAAATCAAGCGCCTTACAGAAATAACAAGAGTACCATTCACTTCCGATTTTTTTAAGGGCGTCATGAATTTGCGCGGAAGTGTCTTACCGGTTATTGATTTGAAAAAACGGTTAGGGTTACCAGAAGCTGATTATACAGACGATACTCGAATCGTGATTGTGAAAGTGGATGAAATTTCAATTGGCATGATCGTCGATGCGGTCACAGAAGTTCTGACCATTGATTCTGCCCATATAGATGCACCGAAAGCGATTACAGATAACGACAGTCGCAATGAAAATGCAAAGTTTATCAGCGGTGTTGGTAATTTGGAAAATCGCCTTGTCATCATGTTGAATTTGAATGAAATTGTTGGAATTCCTGGTGACACAAAATAGAGTTGAATGAGGTGTCAAGGTATGGCAGAGGAAGTTTTAGGATTATCCGCGATGCAGCTCGATGCGCTTAGAGAAATCGGTAATGTTGGAGCCGGTAATTCAGCCACAGCACTATCGCAGATCATCAATCGAAAAATAGATATGAATGTTCCTGAAGTTGCGATTGTGCCTTTAGATGAAGTTCCTGATCTTGTTGGTGGACCAGATGCTATGGTAGCAGGAGTATTCTTGCGTGTTTATGGCAAAGCACCAGGAAGCGTATTGTTTTTACTGCCAAAAGAAAGCGCGTTTTATTTGGTAGATACGTTGATGGGCCGCAAGCATGGTTCAACCAAAAATTTGGATTTCATGGATGAATCTGCACTCATGGAAATCGGTAATATTTTAGCAGGTGCTTATTTAAATGCTTTGGCACATTTTACAAAGTTGACATTATTACCATCTATTCCGGCACTAGCTGTCGATATGGCTGGAGCCATATTGAGTGTCGTTTTAGTTCAGCTTGGGCAGATGGGAGATCATGCCTTAGTCATTGAGACAGAGTTTTTGTCAGAAGATGATGGAATTAGAGGACATTTTTTCCTAGTTCCTGACCCTGGCTCCCTGGAGACCATTTTGAGTGCAGTGGGAGTGAGGTAATATGTCAGAATTGATAAGAGTGGGAATGGCTGATTATAAGGTTGGACGAGCTCCGGCAACAATCATAAGCTATGGACTAGGATCGTGTATTGGCATTACGTTATATGATTCTGTAACAAAGATTGGCGGGCTTTTGCATATTATGCTGCCAGACAGCACACAAGCTCGGTCCAATGAAAATCCAGCGAAGTTTGCAGATACGGGACTGGATATCATGCTCAAGGACGTGTTGGCATTAGGTGCATCGCGTCAAAGATTGGTAGCTAAGATAGCTGGTGGCGCCCAAATGTTCCAATTTGCGAATGCTACAGATATTATGCGAGTTGGACAAAGAAATGCAGATGCCGTCAAAAAAATCTTAGGTGAGCTCAACATTCGCATGATTGCTGAAGATACTGGAGGCAATTAT
>CBDTTM010000248.1:0-3651 GCA_965363355.1 uncultured Selenomonadaceae bacterium
GGGGAAGGTTGGTGTTCTCCCGGTCTTGCAGTTCCATGACTTTGGCGATGATGGATTCCATGGCGGCATCGTCCCGGACAAGCTGCATGGTCTGGTTGACCACCAGATCTTCCAGCCACTGTTTGCGGACGGTTTTCTTCTTGCAGCCCTTCTTCTTTTTGGCCGTGGCACATTTATAGTAGCGGTGGACTTCTCCCGTCCGGCTTGTGCCGCTTTCGCCAAACATCAGCGCACCGCAGCAACCACAGTGCAGCTTGGTTGTCAGCAGGTAATCGTCCTCTGCCTTTCTTCGGGCAGGGGCTTTCTTGTTTTTGGCAATCTTTTCCTGCACATCATCGAACAGTTCCAGCGGCACGATGGGCGGAATCGCATCCGGCACGACCACATCCCGGAATTTCAGTTCTCCGATATAACGCCGGTTTTTGAGCATGTGCTCCACGCTGTTGTAAGTAAATTCGCCTCCGACCGGGTTCTTGATGCCGTTTTCATTCAGCCAGTCCCGAATCTCTTTCATCGTGAGGCCATCCCGATACTTCGTGAACGATTCCAGCACGAAAGGGGAGGCAAGCGGGTCGATGTGAAATTTCCGCTCGGAATCCAGCGTATATCCAAACGTTCCACGACCACCGTTGCAGCGGCCTTTCAGGATGTTCTCTGTCTGTCCACGGACAACCTTTTCGGCAAGGTCGGCAGAGTAGTATTCTGCATAGCCCTCCAGAACCGATTCCAGAATGATACCCTCTGGCCCCTCGGAGATGATCTCCGTAGCCGACATGAGCTTGACACCGTTCTTCTTCAGCTGGGTCTTATACCGGGCACTGTCGTAGCGATTCCGGGCAAAGCGGTCAAGTTTCCAGACCAGAACAATATCAAACAGCTTCTTGTCGCTGTCCTTTATCATCTGTTGGAATTGAGGGCGATTATCCGTCTTGGCAGAGATGGCGCGGTCAATGTAGTGCTTGACGATAGTGATGTCATTCTTTTCGGCATAGGCCGTGCATTCACGAATCTGGCCTTCGATGGATTCTTCGCGCTGGTTATCACTGGAATAGCGGGCGTAGATCACAGCGGTCATGGCAAGCACCTCTCTTTACACGTCATTGAACGGTGGAGCGTTCTTTCAAAGCACTGTTTCGTATAATGTATATACCATGTTTTGATGGAGAAATCAAGACTTTTTATTATCTTCAGTTTTTCTTTTTGAACAATTGACCCAACAGCCACCCCTCTCGTTGAAATGAGGTGACTGTTGGGCCGACTTGCTCGGATTCCTTTATTCTTCGTTTAGCTGGACGATGGTATTATAAAAGATTTTGTTTGGAATAACGACTTGAAGAACACCCTTTTTCAAAAGTGCTTCTATGCGTTTCATGACATACCAGTCACTTACCGGAGCAGAAATCGCTTTTAATACGTCTGCGGTAAGTTCACCAACCGAAATAGGAATTCTCGATACTAAACTAATAATTCTCTGGTCGAAATAATCTATGTTAACGCTTTTAACATCGTTCGCATGCCAAATACGCATGGAGGTGTTTTCGTTTAATAGCTTTCCCCATCTTTTGGCATACTCAGTAATAGTTTCTTCCGTCAAATACTTTTGTGAGATCTTATCGGTTTTCCCTTCCATAAATTCTTTCAGACCTTCTCTGGATGCAAGCAAAATTCTATTTGTACCATACTTTGCTGCATAGTAACAAATATAATAAATGCCGCACCAACAATCGGCAGAACTCCTGACCCAAACACGCAGTGGCTTATGATTTATCATATCACATTGAACCGCATTCGCTGTACCATGATATTTCGACCACAGTTGTCTAGCTTCAATTTGGCTGTCAGGATAATATTCTGAAAGGCAATTCACGAATTGTTTGCAACGATATTCTGAATCGCAAGCATATTGAAGTTCTCCCATTGATAACATAAACGGAAACAACTTTACACTTTCGACGATGCCTAAAGCTGCTAACATATTGACATCACTGGGTTCAAAAACAATTTCATCCATAGCTGGTCAAAATCATAATTTCGGGATGGTAACTTGTGTAGTTGCACTCCAATAGATTGGTTTGCTTGAGCCAACCACTCCAAAATAACACCCAACGCTGCAATCAAGATAAGTTCCAACATCATAGAAGTCATATGTATAGGTTGTATTATATATACTTTGTTCTGGAACTAGTGCTGTCGTTGAAAATGGGCAGCTTCGTTCGATGTTATCGGAATAGCTCGTGTAGTAATCCGTTCCTGAAACATTTTTTATTAAATCCGGGCCAATACCGACGGTAGTTCCACTCATATAAAAGCCCAATCCATTGGCCTTTGTATAAAGAACTCTCCATGTTCCATCAATATACGATACAACTCTTGAGCCGTCTGTATTAGAAACAGGAATGCGCATTGGAACCTCGGCCAAAACATAAAATCCGAGATTCTCTTGTTCTTGCACAGAAAGATTGAGAAGTTCTTCTATCGAATAATCATCGATCTTTCTCTTATTTCCAGTTGCAAATGCTGGCTGAATGGTCAGGAGAAATAAAACCGTGACCAATAGAATGGAAATCAGCCGTTTGATTTTGTTAGTCATAGTATACTGCCTCCTAATTTATTTTTTTTCTTCACTCAATACACTAAAGCTCCATTGGAATCACCTTCATTAAATTTTCCCCTTCAGGTGTATACTCCTCGGCAAATAAATGTGAACCATACAAATGCTGAAACTACTAGAATACTGCTGGAATAGAAAATATTGTGACCTTACACTGCTTTGGGTGATTACTTTGCTTTCCTTCATTGAATAGCTAGAACAACAGCTACTATCAAGAACAAAGTTGAAAGCCCAAGCTGAACCCATGCAATTTTTTCGTTTTCGGCATTGTTACAGCCTTTGGAGGATACTGCCACTTGGATATAATGCACTGCTACGATTCCATATGAGAAAAACAAAGAAGCCCAAGCATAAGGTACTGCGCTTTTATCTGTCAATCGGACAAGATTACTAGTCCATACTGAAATGCAGCCCCAAAGGGCAAAAGGAGCAATAAGAAAAAAGTTGCTTTTGCCTTTTTTCATTCTTAGCCTCCCACAGCTTGATGGTACGATTTTGTAGTATCCATAAGGTGTCCACCGGAATCATACGAATACAAAATATCATGATAGCAATGGGTATAGTAGCTATTATCATATGCGAAATGGACTTCATACAGCGATTGATTTATAACAACTTTCGATGGAGAAGTAGCTAGAACCACACTAACCAAAAAGGATCCAACCGTAACAGCAGTGCTTCCCGGCAAGTGCAACCCAGTAATTAAAAGGCTTGCTGCAGTTTCAACTCCACCAATCTCAATTTGCGCAATCGCCGTATTGTCAATTGTATAGCTGAGATTTGATACAAATATATGCTTATACTGTGATCCTGTAACATCACTTCCAACAGTGGCTCCCCTTGTTTGAGGCATAGATTTTGAAGTTGCTAATTTCAAAAAGACATCATAGCTTTGATTGGTCAATTTGCTTTTTTTCGTTTTTTGGGCTTTCGTATAGACAAGTTCACCTGTACCATCTTCTTTAACGCTCCGGTTCAAGGTAACATTTTGTCCATCAATATCAGTAAAGCGAGTTACTTCAATGATCGTATTTTTATCT
>CBDTTM010000249.1:0-3645 GCA_965363355.1 uncultured Selenomonadaceae bacterium
GTATGCACATCGACTGCCCCTGGCATGACATAACGATCTTTTGCATCGATTATTCGAGCATTTGTTTTATCAAAACCAGTGCCAATCGCTAAAATCTTATCGTTTTCAACCAAGATATCCGCTTTATAGACATCACTTTCGGTGACTATCGTGCCATTTTCAATAATAATCTTCATCTGTATCCCAGCTTTACTTATTCAAATTCACTTGAGAAGTGCCCGCATAATCGCTTGATAGCATTCTACCGCCTTGGTCAATTGATCTATTTCTATATATTCATTGCATGTATGGGCAATATTTTCCTTAGAGGGCCCCATCCCTATTGTCTTTATTTTCGCTTCACCTGCATAGTGGCTGCCATTTGTACAAAAATTATACTGCGTTATTTCAGGTGAAAAGCCACTTGTACATAACTCTTCATGAACAGCTTTGACAAAATCATCATCTTTCTCATATAACCATCCGGGAAAGAACCGTTCGCCTTCAATTGAATTTCCCGTATAGCATTGTTCCTCGCCAACTGCATATGATATTTCATACTTTGCCGCTTTGTCCTCAGCCATCAGCTTAGCCAATGCATTTTCTAGTGGCAAAAGCACAGATTCCTTACTCTCACCAGTCAATAAGCGCCGATCATAGGTTGCTCGGCAATAATCCGGCACAACCGAAGCCCCCGGATAAGGCGCGGATTTTATATCGGTCAACTCAAGTATGCCATCACCTAAAACATCATGATGCGTAGTCTTCATTTTATGCAACGCCTCTATTGCCGGAAAAATTTTATATACCGCATTGATTCCCTTTTCCGGATTTGCCGAATGACAGGATTGTCCAAAAGATTCCAGGACGATTTCCGCCCGGCCGCGCTGCCCTATCTTCAAATTAAGATTTGAAGCTTCGCCAATCACCACATAATCTGGTTCTACCATTTTGCTTATCTCTCTGGCTGCTACTCCCTCAAAGCACTCTTCGTGGACCACCCCGGCACAATACACATCACCACAAAAATTTTTATCGAGATCTTGGGCAAAATAACCGGCTGCTGCAACCATAGCTGCCACGGCGCCTTTCATATCCGACGTGCCGCGGCCATAGATTTTCCCATCATGGATCTGTGCTTCAAATGGCGGATACTGCCATTTTTTTTCATCTTCTACCGGTACCGTATCGATGTGTCCATCGAATAAAAGCTTAGGGCCCTTTTTCTTGCCTTTGATATGCCCGATGATATTTCCGTATAGGTCGATTTTCACCTCATCAAAACCATGTTCTAGCATATACGTTTCCAGTGTTTTTGCCACACTAGCCTCTTGACCAGAATAGCTTTTATTTCTTACAAGCTGCTGGCATAAGTCAATGACTTCATCTGCGCGTTTTTTCTCCAACATACAATCACCTTTCCCTCTAAAATAGCGTCAAGCATTACATTCCTTGCCATCCCATGTAATGGCCTTATAGTTTTCTTTATCCGTTGCGCCTTCTGTGCTAAAGCACAAAACCACCGATTCTGCATTTAGTTTTAAGGTCTTTCGTAAATTTGCATACGCATCATTTGATAAGATTTCAATGGCAGCACCAGCCGGGGCTGCGCCGCTTTCTCCCGAAATGATTCTCACATCGTTTTCTATAGGTGCTCCCAGCACACGCATGCCTTTGGCCGAAATATTATCCGCGCACGAAATCGCAAAATCCGCATAATTTTCTAATACGCGCCAGCCAATATCACATGGCTCACCGCAAGCAAGCCCCGCCATCATCGTATCCATCTGACCGGTCACAAAATGAAGCTGTCCGTCACTAGCCTGTGCCGTGCGAAAAATGCAATCGGCAGCAGATGGTTCAACAATTGTTACAATTGGCTTTTGGCTGCCCTTATATGCATTGGCAAAAAAGCCGGTAACAGCGCCTGCCAATGCACCAACACCCGCTTGTATGAAAATATGGGTCGGCTTTTCTGTTATTTGTTCAAATGATTCCAATGCCATGGTTCCATAGCCTTGGATAATCCAACGGGGGATATCTTGATAACCTTCCCATGAAGTATCCTGGACCATGACCCAGCCATATTTTTCGGCATGTTCACTGGCCATTCGCACCGCATCATCATAATTAAGATCCGTAATCGTGACGTCGGCATTTTCTGCTTTTATATTGTCAAAACGTTCTTTGCTGCTGCCTTTTGGCATATATACAACTGCTTTTTGACCCAACTGCCTAGCTGTCCAGGCAACCCCGCGGCCATGATTTCCATCGGTAGCCGTCACAAAAGTAATGTCTCCAAGCTTTTCCTTTATTTCTTTTGAGATCATCCGTTCATAAGGAAGATCTGCTATATCCATACCCAATTTCTTGGCAATATAGCTGCCGATTGCAAAGCTGCCACCAAGCACTTTAAAAGCATTCAAATCAAATCTATATGATTCATCCTTAACAAAAAACTTCTTCACTGCAAGCTCTGTCGCAAGATTTTTTAAGTCACACAATGGCGTTGGCTGGTACATAGGAAAAGAACGATGAAACGCTTTCACCTCCTCGGCATGCTTCAAATCCAAAAAATCAATCGTATTTTCGTCTTTTGTTCGTTTAGAAAATTCTACAAGTTTCATTGATAAAGATCCCCCTCTTCGATAACGCAAAAAAGCCTGGGAAACGCTTAGTTTCTCCAGGCTTCTTTGCCATCACAATGCATGTGTCTTGTTATGAGATAATATTATCTCATAATGAGACACATGTCAATATCAAAATTATCGAATCTATATCATTTATCATCAAGATTGTATTCTTGTATCTTTCTATACAAAGTGGCCCGACTGATACCAAGCAGTTTTGCGGCTTTCTCCGCTTTGCGGACCTCGCCTTCCACTTCAGCCAAAGCTTGCTTGATGGTGCGCCGTTCTAAATCAATTAGATTCAGTGCCCCGGCATCCATATTTTCAGCACCATTCGCCTCATAAGATAGACCGCTGACATTGCTGACAATCAGTTCTGCCATTTTTGTAATGAACTGTACCATCCAATCTTTGTTTTCAATGAAGTGCTTCGTCTGTCCCTCATCGAAACTCACCAAGCCAATGACGCCAATTACAGTTTCCTGTAAAATGATGGGGGCTGCAAGCTCCGCATGTTCTGGACAATTTTTGAAATTAGGACAGGGCTCACATAAAATATGGAAACCCGGATGTTCGATCATAATCAACTTGCCAGTCTGCAAAACATGATGATAAACAAAACCCGCATTCATGATTTCCCCGCAGTTTTCGCTGTATTTACCAGTCCCAGCAATACGAATAAAATTATTATCAGCAACCTCGACTTCCAAGCCAATGACTTCCGCTATAGCCTGTGCTGTTTTTTGCACAACCGGCTGGATTTGCTGTAATAAACTCTCTCTATTCATCAATATCAACCTCAAAACCCCTAATAGTAAAATACTTGATCTTATTTTTTGACCTGCAAAAAAACAATGTTCTTCCGGACCATCCATACAAAAGTATATTTTCAATGAATCTGCAAATATACTTTTTGATTTGAATCCGGTTTTATCTCATTGTTGCATGATGGCATCTTTTTGTCCAGTACAATACACCCTCTTTTTTTTCGGATTTTTATGAACATTGCTGTTTTTCATGACAAATAAAAAAGACC
>CBDTTM010000250.1:0-3637 GCA_965363355.1 uncultured Selenomonadaceae bacterium
ATCGACAAATTTCTTTAGAAAAAGATCAAGCAATTTTTGTGAAACATCAGTGTTTGCATGGAGCGTATCCTATTGAAGATGGAGGATGCAGTTACAAAGCGGTGGTTTTTCATCCTCGCTTTATTACGGATCATACCGTGGACCCGGTGCAAATGGAGTTTATTGAACCCTTTATCAAAGGCAGATTGCATTTTCCCGATTATATTTTTAATGAAACTGAGTCGGAAAAAAGAATCATAGGACAATTAAAAAACATTTTTCAAATTTGTGAAGCTAAACACTTTGGTTACCAATTGCAGGCAAAAGCATCGTTATGGATGATTTGGGCTTTTTTATTGGAAACAGGAAATTTTACTGAATCCAATTTTAATTGGCAGCATAAAAAGCAAACCGCAAAATTAAAAAAAATTCTTACCTTTATCCATGAAAACTACGCGGAAAAAATAAGCGTTCGTGAACTAACGGTCATTTTTGCTATGAGTGAAGGCTATTTTTGTCGCTTCTTTAAAAAAATGATGCATATGACACCTTTAGAATATATTCAGCGGTACAGAATTCGCGCAGTCGTCAATGCCTTGAAAAATAATGAGATGCCAATCATTGATATCGCTTATAACTGTGGGTTTCACAATTTGAGCTATTTTAATCAGACTTTCAAAAAATATATGAATTGTACTCCTTCGGAGTTTCGGCACAAGCAAGAAGTGATGAAAGAAAAAATTTAAGATAAAATAACCAAAAGACTCGCAGCTAGACTGGCTGCGAGCCTTTTGGTCAAAAATTCATGAATCAAGCGGAAAAGTCTGCGTTGTGGCAATGAATTCTTCCATAGCTTTCGTAAGGTATTTATTCTTTTTGTTGTAGAAAGATATATTGCGAAGCGTATGGATGCTGTCGAGCTTATAGAAAAACATGTCCGAAAGGAGGTTTGTTTTGCGGGCCAAGGTGTCACTGATCAGGGTGAAGCCCATGCCGGAACAGGCGATGTTATAAGCAGTAGCTAGTTGATCTAGTTCGAGGACGATTTGAGGCTTTATCTGGTTTTCAAGAAAAATCTTATCGGCGCGAATTCTAGTGTCATTGCCTTCACGAAGAAGGATGCAGGGATCTTGGGCAAATGTAGAGAGAGGAACTGTAAGTGTAGCAGGATCTATATGACGATCGTGCTTGATATCATCTAAGCTCAATTGATGCGCTGCGACTTTTTGATTTGATAAGAATTTTTTTGGAACACTGAGCAAAAGATGTTCTTGGCAAAAGAAGTGTTCATCGTAAATCAATTCATTACGAGGGTTGTTATCAAAGACAAAATCAAATTCGCCAGCAAATAGTCGGGATTCTAATTGTGGGCTGTTGGCTTCGACTAAATTGACTTTTATGCATGGATATTTATCGGTGAAGCGGGTGATGATTCCCGGTAAGATAAAAGAGGCAAAACCATTGCTGGCACCGATGGAAAGACGTCCTGTTTTTAGTTGATTCATATGGCTTAGATAGTTTTCGAATCGATTTTCAATATCCATGATTTTTTCAGCGGCCCTGATGTATTCTGTTCCTGCTTCTGTGAGCGTAATTGGATTGCTGCTTCGATCAAAAAGACAACAGCCAAGACGTTTTTCAATTTTTTTGATAAAAGAACTTAAAGCAGGCTGACTGATGTAGAGGTTTTGGGCGGCTTTAGAAAAACTTTGTTCTTTGTACACTTCATAGATATATTCTTTTCCTTTAAACATAGTCGACTCCTTATATAACTAAAAGGTTATATTATTTATATTGATATATGTATTTGCTTCTATTATAACCAGTACTTATAATGAAAACAAGGTTTTTAGTACATTGCCTAGAAAAATGTATAGCTAAAACCTGGCATAAAATTGACATATAGGGAGATACACTATGGAATCTAAGGTTCTGGATGGTCTTTTGATTTATAAACTAAGTTTAGTTCAAACGGTTGCACTAGCACTTATTGTCTACTTTATTGGTTCATTTATTCGCAATAAAATACCTGTATTGGTCAGGCTCAGTATTCCAGCTCCGGTTATTGGCGGGTTGCTTTTTGCTGGAATTTCGACATTTTTGCGCATGCAAGGAATTTTAGGATTTGAACTTGATTCTACTATGCAAAATGTATTGATGATCATGTTCTTCTGCACGATTGGCATGGGAGCGAGCGTTAATTTAATCAAACAAGGCGGCAGGCCGTTGATCATGTTCTTTGTACTGGCTGTTATTTTGGCAGTATTACAAAATATCGTTGGCATAGCTTTGGCAGAAATCACAGGCATCAATCCTCTTTTTGGCATTATTAGCGGTGCCGTGACCTTGATGGGTGGGCTTGGCACAGGCGGTGCATTTGGTCCGCTTTTTGAAGAATGGGGCGTGCAAGGGGCAACTGCGGCGGCGATTGCTTGCGCTACTTTTGGCATGGTAGCGGGCAGTCTTATGGGCGGGCCATTGGGAGAGGCTTTGTTAAAAAGGTTTGACGTACAAGGCTTAGCTAGTGAATCTGTCGTGGATAGTGAAATGCAGAAAGAAGAAGAGCATGTCACTGGCGATGGTTTATTGGCAACGCTGGCGTTTGTTGCTGTGGCAATGGGGCTGGGGGCGATTTTGAGTTTTTATTTTACTAAGGAAGGCATTACGCTTCCAGGCTATATTGGAGCGATGATCATGGCGGCAATTGTTCGTAATACGGGTGATATCACCAAATCGTATAAGATTGACAATGCGGCATTAGGCGTTATATCGGATATTTCTTTAGCTGTTTATTTGACCATGGCAATCAATGGGCTGAGACTTTGGGAACTCATTCATTTAGCTTTGCCGCTTTTGATTATCTTAGTTGGACAGATCGCGCTGATGGCAATTTTCTGTTGGTTCGTCGTGTTTTTTGTCATGGGACGCAATTATGATGCCGTGCAGACTTCGGTTGGCATGGTGGGATTTGGCATGGGAGCCACCCCAAATGCCTTAGTCAACATGGCTTCTTTGGCAGAGAAATACGGTCCGGCACCAAAAGCCATCATGATTGTTTCTTTGGTTGGAGCATTTCTTATCGATTTTGCCAATGCTTTGATTATTACGGGGATGGCTTCATTTTTTCGTTGAGGCCTTGTGTTGTGGCCGATGTTTCATCCAGCCTGCTCGATTTGACTTCTCATGTATAAAGCAGTAACCTGTTTGTTGGTAAAACTTTATGCGTAAAAGATCAACAAGAATCGTGGGAGGCAGAAAAGATTTGCGAAACAAAGAAGAGAAAACAATGCTTGAAGTCATGGAACCGGATTATATGGCAGAGTTTTCTTGTGATGGACTGACTTGTCCTGACACATGCTGTAGCGGCTGGGACATCGTCATTGATGAAAAAACTTGTGAGCGTTATAAAAAAAGCCATAATGGTGCATTTAAAGATATGCTTTCTTCAGCAATTGTGCATCGCAAAGAAGAGGTCGATGGGGAAGCGCGAGATGTTGCCTGCATTCGCATGGGCAAGGGGAATCGTTGCTTGTTTTTATGCAATGATGGCCTCTGTATGATACAAAGAAAAACAGAAGAGAAAAATCTTTCTGAGACGTGCAGAACCTATCCGCGGGTTATATATCTTTGGAATGAATCCTATGTGCGCCGGGCCCTA
>CBDTTM010000251.1:0-3610 GCA_965363355.1 uncultured Selenomonadaceae bacterium
TAACGGAGAAAACAATGATAATGGCAATGATGACACCCATCAGACTTTCCCCTACAATAAGACCCGATGCAAAGAGCACACCATGTCGATTACTGTCTTCAATCGATTGTTCAATGTTTTTTTCGCCACGACGCTGAGCTCGCTTGCGTAAATAAAGCTGAACAAAGTAACCTAAAACAGCACCGATTACCAATGGAATAACTAAAGTTGGCGGCAAATACATGCCAAGGCCTACAGCCAGTGGCGGTAAGCTGTAACGAACAGCGCCTGTTTTTTTCTTTAACAACAAATCGATGATGATGATCACAATGCCCGTCACAATCCCGATAAGGATATAGTTCCAATCCAGATTATGACTGAAAATCCCCTGTGCTATGGTCGTCATCAAGGTTGCCTGCGGTGCAGACAAAGCCTGTGCTTCATCCATGCCCACGCGCGGCATGGCACCTGCAAAACCGTAAGCTTGATATAAAAGGTTCAGTACCGGCGCAATCGCAAAAGCACCGATAATGCAGCCTAAGAGAAGCGCAACCTGTTGCTTCCAAGGCGTTGCCCCAACAAGATAACCCGTTTTCAAATCCTGCATATTATCATTTGAAATAGCCGCTATACTGATGATGACACCCGTCATGAAAATCGCCAAGGCTATGGCAAATTTCGCACCAACAGCTGTGGCAAATAATCCAACAGAAGAACCTATTCCCAAAACGACCAAAGACGATACAATGATCCCTAAAATCGCAATGCCAGAAATAGGACTAGCCGATGTACCAATCAAACCTGCCATATACGCACAGGCAGACGCCACGAAAAAGCCCATAAAAATTGCAACCAATACGCCAGCAACCGCAAACGTCCAGGTAGTCGAAGCTGGTAAATTAGCATCCGAAATAAAGGAATAAAACGTTCCCAATAAACCAATGACGATAATTCCGAGCACCGTACCAATTGCTTTTGGTGACAAGTCTGTGTCCATGCGATGCAACGTCTTTTCATTTGAAGACGCTTTCATATCACGTAAAGAAAGGCGGATACCGTCGATAACTGGTTTAGCCAGCGTCAACAATGTCCAAATCGCCGCTACGCCGATTGCCCCAGCACCGATCAGTCGCACTTTCTGTGACCATACCGCCGAAGCAAACGCTTTGAGGCTCTGCCCGTCAGCCGGAGACAATACCGAAGTCAGATATGGTAAAAATACGCCCCAGGATAAAAGTGCTCCAACGAGCATAGCCACTCCACTGGCAATCCCAATCAAATAACCTGCGCCCAAAAGCGCCGAAGAAAATCCCATTGGCAACTGCGAAGTAACCTTGCCAAAGCTGAACCATAAGCTTGCCTCAGCCGAAAGAACCTGGAATCCATTGGCACATAAACTGATGATTCCGGCAAAAATACCACCAGACATGATGTCCTTGATGCCTGAACCTTTCGCTCCAGTCGCATTACCGCTGCCAACCTTCAAGATTTCCGCTGCCGCAAGGCCTTCTGGATATGGCAAATCGCTATTTACAATCATAGCCCGGCGTAAAGGTATCGTAAACAATACACCAAGACTCCCCCCGCAGGCGCAGATCATCAAAGTCTGCCAAAACGGAAACCCTTGCCAATAACCAATCATAAGCAAGCCCGGAATGATAAAAATAACAGCAGAAAGCGTACCAGCTGCCGATGCCTGCGTTTGAACCATGTTGTTTTCTAAGACATTGGAATCTTTAAACATTTTCAAGATCCCCATAGAAATGACCGCTGCAGGAATAGATGAGGAAAAAGTCAGTCCTACTTTTAAACCCAAATAAACATTTGACGCTGTAAAAACAACCGTAATCAAAAATCCGAGCAGCATACCTCGGACTGTGAGTTCCGGCAAATGCATGTCGTGCTTTAAAAAATCTTCATGCTTCATACATCTTAGCCTTCTTCCTTAGAGTTTTCTTTGCTTTACTATTTTACAACGTTTTGCCTGTTTTGTAACCATTTATTCCTAAAAACGCTCACATTCCTCTATTTTTGTCCTTTTATCTACCTGGAAAGAAACAACTTTACAACTCATTCATTTTTAAATAAAAAAATCGCCTTTGCGTAAACAAAGGCGATTGCATTTTATTTTTTTTCTTCCGGTTTTTCCACTGCTTTTTCTGCTAATTGCACTGGTTTTTCTTCTGGTTTTGTTTCCGTCTTCACAACCGTCGGTTGCGACATGCTTTCCGTCAAACCAGAAGTCGCTCTTTTGAATTCGTTCAAGCTCTTACCTACAGCCTTGCCAATCTCAGGCAATTTCCCCGGTCCAAATACAACAAGTCCGATGATCAAAATCAATACCAGTTCCGGTACACCTATACCAAACATAAGTATCCCCCTCCATTCACTTTTAATGTAACTTAAAATACGAGCTACGTCAATATGAAAATATTAAGATTTCCTTCTATTATATAATAGCTTTTAATTATTTTAACATAATCAAGATTTGCGGAGGCGAACAAAATCTGTAGCCAAAACATAAGCCTCACGGATTTCTGCCGGCAGTGTGTCAGGTAAAACTGTACAAGCCAGTTCTAAATATTCATCGACTTTAGCTTGTGCATAATCAAGTCCATCTGTTTCCTTCACTAGCTCAATTGCGCGCTCAAGCATTGCAGGCGTCATTTCCCTGCAAGTGACGATTCGTTCAAGTTCTTGTGCATTTTCGCTGACTTCCAAAGCACGAATCACCGGCAAAGTAACGATGCCCTGCAAAATATCATTTCCCGCAGGTTTACCGATATCTTCACTAGAAGCCGTCAAATCAAGCAAATCATCTGTAATCTGAAAAGCCATGCCCAGCGCTTTTCCATATGCAGCCAAAGCATTTATTTCGGTCGCAGACAAATTGGCGACGATTCCCCCAAACTCACAACAAATCGCTAAAAAGTTCGCCGTCTTTTTGGCAATTCGATCATAATACTCTTGTTCATCTCGCGAGGCTCTGTAAATTTCTTTATTTTGTATAATTTCCCCCGCACTTAAATCACAGATCAACTCGGACAACCCTGTTGTAATTCGGGTTTCATAGTTGTTCTTCGCTACTAGGGAAAATGCCATGGCAAATAAATAATCTCCGCCAAGGATTGCCAGTTGATTGCCCCATTTCGCATTGGCCGTCGCCGACCCACGTCTTAAATCTGCACTGTCAATGACATCATCATGTACCAAGGATGCCATATGAATCATTTCCAAAGCGACAGCCAAAGGAGTTGTCTTGCTTTGTTCAAAAACTTTTCCGCAATGAGCTGCTAGAAAATACAGTGCCGGACGCAACCGTTTGCCGCCCGAATTCACAAGATGTGTGCCAATTTCTGTTATCATTTCCACAGGAGATTCCACTGCATCTACCATGGCTTTTTCCAAATCCACCAAATCCTGCTTTATCACTTCAAACATTTTGTTCTCCGACAAATTTATCACCTACAAGCTAAATATCTTAACTTATTAAGTTTACTACAAGCCCTATCATTTAGCAAACAAACCGTCAGAAATTTTTTAATCAAACAAAACTGTCTCGGATTTAATTAAAAATTAACTTTATATTGTCCAGACACGTGACGTTCAATTCCCATATCTTTATTCGTAA
>CBDTTM010000252.1:0-3605 GCA_965363355.1 uncultured Selenomonadaceae bacterium
ACAATGGCTTTAATTGTTAAAAAATTTGGCGGCAGTTCAGTGGGCTCTACTGAAAAGATTATGGCAGTGGCAAAACGTGTGCTTAAAGAAAAGAAAAGCGGTGACCAGATTGTCATGGTTGTTTCGGCAATGGGGGATACAACCGATGATTTGATTACCTTGGCGAAGGCTATACATAAAGAACCGTATCAGTATTCTCGGGAAATGGATATGCTGTTAACTACAGGCGAACAGGTCTCGATTGCATTGTTAGCGATGGCGTTTAAATCGTTAGGGGCTGAGGCGGTTTCATTGACAGGTCCTCTTGCGGGAATGAAGACGAATTCAGTCTATACGAAGGGGAAATTGGTCGACATTCAGCCAAAGAGAGTGCAAGATGAACTTGCCAAAGGAAAAATTGTTGTTGTTGCGGGATTCCAAGGCTGTGACGAGCTAGGCGATCCAGTTACCCTTGGTCGTGGCGGCTCGGATACTTCAGCGGTTGCTTTAGCGGGAGCGTTAAAGGCCGATAGCTGTGAAATCTTTACCGATGTCGATGGCGTTTATTCTGCCGACCCGAGGGTCGTCAAAGATGCGCGCAAGATGAAAGAAATCACCTATTATGAAATGCTGGAAATGGCTCGTTTGGGTGCAGGCGTCATGCAGCCTCGTTCTGTTGAGATGGGAAAGTATTTCAACATACCGATCCATGTTCGTTCGACTTTTACAGACAAACCGGGAACAATGATTAGGGAGGAATATACAATGGAAGAAAAAGATTTTGTAATCAGAGGCGTAGCACATGATGAAAAAGTAGCAAAAATTGCTGTACTTGGTGTACCGAACAATCCTGGCATCGCACATTCCATTTTCTCAGCCTTGGCAGAAGCAAATGTTGATGTCGATATGATTGTACAAAGCATTCGAAACATCGAAAAAAATGTGACCGATATGGTATTTACCGTCGCTAGCAGTGATTTGCCTTTGGCAAAAAAAATCGTGGATACAGTTGCAGATAAACTCAATGCAATTGCGGTCTTAATCGAAGAAGATGTCGCAAAAGTTTCTATCGTTGGTGCTGGTATGCTCGGCAATCCAGGAATTGCTTCAAGAATGTTTGGGGCGCTTTCCGTCGCTGGTATCAATATCGATGTCATCAGCACTTCTGAAATCAGTATATCTTGCCTAATTAAGGGCTCTCAACTTAAAGATGCAGTCAATGCAATCCACCAGGAGTTTTTCCCGGCTAAATAAATAGCATAAAAATGCTAGCAACTTTTTATAAGGTGCTAGCATTTATCTTTACATGCATAAAATGTATACAAAATATTTGTCGATGAACCTTCTGTTTACGCAGGAGATTTCATTATAAAAAAGAAATTTATATAGGCTTAGAACTTATAGTTTAAAGCTTGGACGCAAAAAAAGCGTTAATTTTAAGGGGGAAATTATTGTTATGACTACTAGTATGGCTGCATCACATGCCATGGGCAAAATTGCTAAAGACGCGATATTTGGCGCCAGCGCAGCAGCAAATAAGGCTGCTCAAGAGTTTGGCAGAGATAAGGTTGTCAACGCTACTATTGGGGCATTTATGGATGATAGCGAAAAATTGGCATGTATTCCTACCGTAGAAAAAGTTTTTCGTGAACTGCCGATGAGTGAAGTTATCGCTTATGCACCAATTTCTGGTCTGCCAGCTTATCTTGAATCGGTAATCGATTTGACCTTTGCTGACCAGAAGCCAGAAGGCTATACTGCTTCAGTAGCTACAGCTGGTGGAACAGGGGTATTGCATCATTCTATTTGGAATTATTCTGAAATTGGCGATACGGTTTTGACTTCGGATTGGTTCTGGGGGGCTTATAATCTTCTATGTAATGAAGCAAAGAGAAAATTAGATACATATTCTTTGTTTGATGAAGAACAAAATTTTAATATTGCTTCGTTTTCTGCAAAAATAAATGAAATCTTAGCTAAGCAAGATTCTATTTTGGTTATTATCAATACACCAGCACATAATCCTACTGGTTACAGCTTATCAGAAGAAGACTGGGGCAAAGTTATTGATGTATGCAAAGAACATGCAAAAGACACAAAGAAGAAAATAACTTTATTAGTAGATATTGCTTATATTGATTATGCTGGAGAAAAAAATGAATCCCGTAAATTCATGAAACAGTTTAGCAATCTTCCGGCAAATATCCTCAGTATATTTGCTTTTAGTATGTCAAAAGGCTATACGCTTTATGGACAGAGAACAGGTGCGATGATAGGTTTGTCTTCTAGTAAGGAAGTCATTCAGGAATTTGCTGAAATCAATCAATATACAAGTCGTGCTACATGGTCAAACATCAACCGTGGAGCTATGGCATTGTTGACGACTATCCATCACGATCAAACATTGACTCGTCAATTCGAAGCAGAAAGAGAAGCCTATTATCAAATGATCCGCAATCGCGCGGCAATTTTTATGCAAGAAGCTAAAGATTGTGGATTAAATGCACTTCCATATAAGGCTGGTTTCTTTTTGTCGATTCCAACAATCGATTCGGCGGCTGTCTGCAATAAACTCCATGATGATTTGATTTTTGCTGTGCCACTCAAACGCGGTGTTCGTATTGCCGCTTGTGCAGTATCGGCGAACAAGATGAAAGGCATTGCTGAAAAAACATTAAAGGCTTTGCAATTTGTTGAAGGCAATAAATAATAAGATAATCTGAAATTATGAAGAGAACGTCCTGGTAAAGAATTACGGGACGTTCTCTTCTTGCCTATAGGACAATTTACACAATTACTTATTGTTAATTTGGATAAATGATGTTATAGTAAAAATGTGTGGACAGAAAAATTGGAGTTCTGGGAGGCAATATATGTTTAATTTCAAGCACAAGGATGCAGAGTTTTTTGAGTTGTTTGTCGAGAGTGCCGGTTATTTTTATAAGGGCGCATTGTTGATGAACGAAGTGATGCTGGATTACAGCAAAGCGGATGCGAAGATGGACGAAATTGTTGACCTTGAGCATGAAGCTGATGCAATTAATGACAAAATTATTGATAAGCTTAATCAGACTTTTATCACGCCGATTGATCGCGAGGACATTTATGCTTTGGCAAATGGTCTTGACGATGGTGTGGATTTTCTTCAGGGAACGTTGCAGCGGATGGTCATGTACCATACGGCAGGTCCAGTAAAACAAGGTGCAATAGCTTTGACAAAGTTATTGATTGAATCTACGCAGGAAATCATAAAAGCTTTTACCTTGCTGCATAATATCAAAAACAATCAACAGGAAATTTTAAAATGCACGCATAAAATCGGTAAGCTTGAAAGCGAAGGCGATTTGTTATATCGCCGTGAAGTTGCTTATTTATTTGAACATGTTACCGATCCAATCGAAGTCATCAAATGGAAAGATATTTTAGAGTACCTTGAAAATACATTGGATCATTGTGAAGATGTGTCAGACATGATCAGGGGCGTGGTAATGAAGTATGCATGAGATACAGTATCTTATTTTTACCGTAATTATTTTAGCGTTGCTGTTTGATTTTATCAATGGTTTCCATGATACGGCCAATGCGATAGCAACATCGGTATCGACAAGAGCGATTCCGCCTAGATT
>CBDTTM010000253.1:0-3592 GCA_965363355.1 uncultured Selenomonadaceae bacterium
GCCAAGTGGTTCTGGTGAGTACGCCCCTAAAAACACGGCTCCGGCATGACGCACATATGGCAAAAGTCGAAATGGTTCTTCTGTCAAGATTTCCAGATGCTCTGGCGCTGACACATTGGCCAGTTCCATCGCCTTAAAAATATCAGCGGCGACTATAATCAACCCATTTCGTTCAATTGAAGCCCTGGCAATTTCTTGACGCTCAAGCTTTGCCAGCTGTAGTTCAACTTCTTTTTCTACTTTTTCAGCTAACGCTTCGCTATCGGTAATGACGATACTTGAGGCCAACACATCATGTTCTGCCTGGCTTAGCATATCAGCAGCTACATATACAGGATCTGCCTTCCCATCTGCTACGATCAATATTTCACTAGGGCCCGCCAGCATATCGATGTCGCAGTGTCCATAAACGGCTTTTTTGGCTAAGGTCACAAAAATATTACCTGGCCCGGTAATCTTATCGACACGAGGAATCGTCTGCGTTCCAAAAGCCATGGCCGCAATGGCCTGTGCCCCGCCGATTTTATAAATGCTCTTGACCCCAGCTTCGCGAGCTGCAATCAACACATAGGGATTCATCTTTCCATCTTTATCGGCCGGTGCCATCATGATGATTTCACCAACACCTGCCACAGCTGCCGGCACAGCATTCATGATCACCGAAGATGGATACGATGCCGTACCGCCCGGAACATAAAGCCCTACGCGATCGAGCGGAATAATCGATTGCCCGAGAATTGACCCTTGTTCACGGTATGTCATCCATGAACGCGGTTTTTGCTCTTGATGGTAAGAGCGGACATTTGCAATTGCCTTCTTTAAAGAAGCTACCACCTCAGCATCGGCTGCAGCGTCTGCCTCTTGGTATTCTTCCTCCGAAACCAAAAAATCCGCCGCCGAAAAATCCGCTCCGTCTAAGAGTTTCGTATATTTTATTACCGCCGAATCACCATCACGTCGAACTTCGGCAACAATCTTATCGACAATTTGTGCCGCAGATAAATCTTCACCATATAACTCTTTATTTCTTGCCTTGATTTTGGGACTGAGCTCAACTTGGTCAAACGCCGCTTTTTTAAGCAGTGCTTCAACTGCCGCTGTACCAATCTCTTCTGCCTTGATGATTTTCATTTTAAAGCCCCGCTTTCCAAGATTTTGCGCAAATCCTCAACCATCAGATGAATTCGGTTGAACTTCATTTTAAAGCTGACACGATTGGCTATCAAACGCGCGCTTGCATCTGCAATATAAGCAATCTCTTCTAAGTCATTTTCTCGAAGTGTCGTGCCTGTTTCCACAATATCCACGATGCTTTCGGATAAGCCGACAATCGGACCGAGTTCAATCGATCCATTGAGCTTGATGAACTCCATTTGCATGCCTTTACTGTTAAAGAACTTTTCCGCTGTTTTCGGGAACTTTGTCGCAACGCGCGTATGCGCATAATCACTCAAGTTTTCCCGCTTCGTCGCTTTATGTACCGCCATCATCAAATGACAGCGCCCAAACCCTAAATCAAGCAGCTCATAAACATCTTTTTCAGCTTCCATCAAGACATCTTTGCCAATGATACCAATATCTGCCGCCCCATATTCCACATAAGTCGGGACATCTGCTGTCTTCGTTATGATGAACTTTATTTTTTTCTCTTCATTGGTTATGACGAGCTTACGCGATTTTTCACTGAGTCCTTCCGCACTATACCCAACTTTAGCTAAAAGATTGGAAGACAAGGAAAATAATTTACCCTTCGGCAAAGCAATCGTCAAATAATCCATATCGTTTGAAGTCATGAGATAACCTCCATTTTCTTTAGTCAATTAAAGTAATAATATATTGCTATGTTAACACGACGTTGTGAATTCGTCAATATGCAAAACAGGATTTTTGCCCTAGATGTAGAATATATACAAAATGTTATACGACTATTTTGCCATATTTTTCTTATTTTGTTTAATATAAAGGAGCGTTTTACCATGTCTTTGAATATATTGGCGTTAAGCAAACTGACAGAAAAACAAATAGCTGCCATTTACGCCGCCCATGAAGATGTTCAACTAACAACCTGCAAAAGTACTGAAGCAAAAGATCATATCGCCGATGCTGATATTTTACTCGCCTGGGGCCAGACAGATCTTCAGCCCTTACTGCCACTAGCGCCAAGGCTCAAATGGGTACATGCCCTCAGCGCCGGAGTCGAGAATTTACTATCGCCAGAACTTGCTGCATCGAACATAATCTTAACGAACTCGCGCGGCATCCACGGCATACCAATTTCTGAACACGTTCTTGGTATCATGCTCGGATTTACACGAGGACTCTTTACCGCCTATGACCAGCAAAAAAACAAGCAATGGAAGAAACTACATGAAGCTGATGAAATCTACGAAAAATCCATTGCAATCATCGGCCTTGGCAGCATTGGACGAGCGATTGCAAAAAGAGCAAAAAGCATGGGAATGACTGTACTGGCAACAAAACACAAGCTGACAACAGAACTATTCGTCGATGCACTTTATCCCCCAGAAGAACTTGCAGCAGCCATCAGCACCGCGGATTTCGTCGTCGTCACACTGCCCTTGACAGCGGAAACAACCGGGCTTTTCACCTTACCGATTTTTCAAAAAATGAAATCCTCCGCATTCTTCATCAATGTATCAAGAGGTTCTATCGTAAACGAAAAAGACTTGGCACAGGCTCTTCAAGAGAACCTCATCCGAGGCGCTGCCCTCGATGTGTTCCTGGAAGAACCTCTACCGGAAAGCTCTCCGCTTTGGGATTTGCCAAATCTGCTCATCACGCCGCATTGTGCAGCTATATCACCTTATTATATGGATCGAACGCTTAAAATTTTCACTGAAAATCTCAGTCATTTCTTACAAGAAAACAACTTGATCAATGTCGTCGATAAAAAAAGAGGCTATTGATTCAGTTCATTTCATCGGCTTTTCGAAGCAGCAAAAGCTCCGGCGGATCATTTTCCGCCGGAGCTTTATGATGTTGCGCGACAATTGCCGCAATTTCCGTCAGCCCCAGCGCCAATAGTTTATCTCGGCCTAATTCCGCATGCGAAAAATAAATATACAATGCATGCCGTACATTTTGCAGCCAGCCTTCTTCCCGTCCAAACCTTGCCCAACTGCGAGCTTTTTGCGGTACAAAAGCATCCGCTAGTACCGCAATGATCTTATCAAAAATGCTCATATCACCATAGACTTTTCCGACATCATGCAGCAGTGCCGACCGCAGCAAAAGTTTTTGATTGACATTTGCAGCTCGCCAGCTCAAACGACGAGCTGAATAAGCTACATTCAAGGCATGTCGCTGCTCTGGCAAGCTCATTGCAAAAAACAGTTCCTTCTCATCGGGGGCCAGCCATTTTTCCAAAAACAGATAATCAGCTGTTTCAATTTGTGCCGTAAGAGCCTGTAAAACTTGTTTTATGCGATTTATTTTCATTTTTTTATATAAACCAATTCTTCACAACGTCTATTTTGGCATTGCAACTGCGCCTCAACTTGTGTCTGTGGCTTTAAGGCAAGTTCTGCCGACTTATTATCCAGACGGTACTCCATTGCCTTTTTTATCGCAG
>CBDTTM010000254.1:0-3578 GCA_965363355.1 uncultured Selenomonadaceae bacterium
ATAAACTCCTACTTTAGATAATATGAATCGTTGCTAAAAACACTAATAGTACAACAAGTTCTGTCAACTGCGAAACAGCTCCATAAACATCGCCTGTAAGTCCGCCCAGCAGTTTCGTAACATAACGGGAAAACCAATAGCCAAAGACAAGGGCAACGCCCATACTTATTATAGCAAAAATCCCGACAGGAAGAACTAAAATTAAAGCAGACAGTATCGCAAATAATAAAGAACGGCTATTTGCATGATCCGCAAACGCTTTTCCCATACCGTCTGGACGAGCATAGGGATAACAGATGACGCCAATCGCCATGTTAAGTCTTGCGATAATCGGCATGACAAATAAAGCCGCGACGATTTCTCGCGGCGGAAAATCAAGTAAAAGTGCCCATTGCATCAAAAGGTAGAGAACAAAAGCTGTAACTGCATTGGAGCCAACACAGCTATCTTTCATAATTTCAAGCATGCGCTCTCGTGTTCTTCCGGAAAAAACGCCATCCATCGTATCCATGAAGCCATCGCAGTGAAGACCGCCAGTCAACAAAATCGGCAAAGCCAACAAGATGACTGCGACAAAATGCCTTGGCAATTCTATCTGGTGGAAAGGTAAAAAAATGAGCAGCAAATACGCTGCAAGCGCATAACAAATACCTAATACAGCACCAATCAGTGGAAAAAATTTTACGCTTTTCCCAAAATCAGCCGATGACCATTCACTTTGTTTAACCAAGGACAAACGCGTCAAAAATTGCAGTCCGATAAAAAAAGACTTCAAAGTAAAAATCCTCCTTTTACGATAATCCAAAAAGATTCAAGCACTAAAAAAGCCAATGTCGCAGCGTACATCAACATAATCGTACGACGGATATGTATAGGCCCAAGCTCTGCCAAGGGTTCTCCCATATACGCCCGGAAAGAAGGCTTGCCAAAATAATAATTAAGCCCGCCAAGTCTTATCCCCAAAGCACCAGCAACGGTCGCTTCCGTATAGCCGCCATTTGGACTTGGATGCTTTTTAGCATCACGCAGCATCATGCTCCAGGCGCCTCGCCAATCAAACCGCAGCAAAAAGGCTAAGAAAACCAGCAATAAGCCCGTCAAACGAGCTGGAATAAAATTGAGAATATCGTCTAAACGAGCAGCTGCCCTGCCAAAATATAAATATTTATCATTTTTATACCCAACCATCGAGTCCATCGTATTTGCCGCTCGATAAAGCATTGCCAAAGGTAATCCGCCGATAAAAAAGTAAAATAGTGGAGAGGTTATGCCATCGACGATATTTTCAGCAATCGTTTCTACCGTTGCTCTCGTAACTTCAGGAACGGTCAGTTTGTCCGTATCCCTTCCAACAATCCAGCCCACTTTAAATCGTGCCTTTGCTAAATCACCGGATTCTAAATACTGGCAAATTTCTCTTCCCGCCGCGGCCAGGCTGCGCGGTGAAATCGTCATACTAAATAAAATTGCCGTCAAAATCCATAAAAAAGAAGAACTACTTTCTACATACTTCGTAACTATGAAGTAAACGATATCTAATGTCAAATACGTACAGGTCAATACGATCAATACCAAAAAAAAACCTGCACATAATTTCATTTGATTACTCTGCCGTTCTCGTAATAGCAATTTTTCAACGAATGCAATCAAATTCCCCATCATAATGACTGGATGCAACTTCGATTTTGGATCGCCTAACATACAATCACACGCAAAGGCTAACCATAAAACTGCCAAAGTTTCCATTAGGCCTTGCCTTCCAAAATTGCATGAAGCATTGTCATATCCATATTTTGGCGCACAGTATCCGCTAAACGATTATAGCTGGCCTCTTTCGCTGCCGAGGTATTTATTTTATTTTCAAGCAATGGCAGATTCTTATGTTTTCGCAAAGCATTCAAGATAGCTCGGCGAAAAACATCATTATCAAATATCCCATGGATGTATGTTCCAAAGACCAACCCATCTTCGCGGCAAAGTCCTTCCTGTAAAGAAACTTCCTCATTGGCTCGTTCGGTAAGCAAAAACGGATGGTTCTTTTTTTCTTCCAAGAAAACAGTCTGCCCCATATGGATTTCATAACCGCGCAGATTGTTCGCTGTAATTTCACTGCCAAAAAAATGCAACGCTGCACACTGTGCCTGTACTTGGGAAGTGAGTTTATGCCGCCCGAAGGTAGTTTCCATAGCCAACAGGCCCATAGCTGCAGTTTGCTCATGATCAGACTCTGTATGATATGGATCATAAATCGTCTCGCCTAGCATTTGATATCCTCCGCATATTCCGATAAGAGGGATTCCCTGACAGACCGCCGTCTTTATTGTTTTTTCCAATCCGGAACGACGCAAATATAATAAATCTTCCGTGGTATTTTTGCTCCCTGGCAGTAAAATCAGATCAGGCCGCCCAACGGATTCACCTTCTTTGACATAGTAAAGAGAAACATCCTCTTCTTTAGCCAGTGCATCAAAATCTGTGAAATTTGATATCTTTGGTGTCTGAATAACGGCAATTGTAAGATCTGCTCGTTTACGGCTGGTATGTTTTTCCTCTAAAGAGACAGAATCTTCATCATCAATGCCCAGATTTTCTAAATGCGGAATCACGCCCAACACTTTTTTCCCCGTCTTTTCCTCAAGAAAGGTTATCGCTGGCGTCAACAAGGATATATCACCGCGAAACTTATTGATGATAAGGCCCTTGACCAAGGCTCGTTCTTCTTCGTCAAGGAGTTCTAGCGTCCCAACCAAAGAAGCTAACGCTCCGCCACGGTCAATATCGGCGATAAGCAGCACTGGTGCATGCAAATGCTTAGCGACACGCATGTTGACGATATCATTTGCCTTTAAGTTGACTTCTGCCGGGCTTCCAGCTCCCTCGATAACAATTGTATCATAGGCTTCATCCAATCGCTTCAATGCAGTTTTTACAGCTGAAAAGGCTTTTAATGAATAACCCTGATGATACTCTTTTGCGCTCATATTGCCAACAGGTTCTCCCATCAACACAACTTGTGAACAAGAATTTCCGGTGGGTTTAAGTAAAACCGGATTCATATCGACCATCGGTTCAAGGCCTGCCGCTTCTGCCTGAGCTACTTGAGCTCGTCCCATTTCTTTGCCATCTTTTGTCACATACGAATTGAGTGCCATATTTTGGGCTTTAAACGGAACAACCTTTTTGCCTTCTTGATAAAAAATCCGGCATAAAGCCGTAGTCAAAATACTTTTTCCTACATGAGAACTCGTTCCCTGCAGCATAATATAATTCGCCATGCTTATTCCCCCAAATTTTCCGCTATTTTTTTAATGTTGACGGGAATCCCGCAGGTTACAAGAAAAACATCTTCTGCTTCCCGGGCAATCATCTGATTCACTAAACCGGCTAAATCACGATATTCCCTTGCCAGAGCATTCTCAGGAACAATGCCTGCCCCGACTTCATTTGAAACAAACACTATCGTACAGTTTGCCTCTTTTGCCGCATTCACGATTTTCTGAAAAGCAGCAAAGACCTCGTTGCTGTCTTTAGCCAGGTCAATCGCTGCATTTTCTTTGCAGAGCAAATTACTTAAATAA
>CBDTTM010000255.1:0-3567 GCA_965363355.1 uncultured Selenomonadaceae bacterium
GATCGAGATATCATCGTCATGTATACGGGTCCTGGCGTTGTGTGTGATGGGATATTGCCAGAAGACATAGACAAAGTCAACGAAATTTATGGGCGAAAAATGGCTGTTTGGTGGAATTATCCAGTCAATGATTATTTGCTTCCAAAGCTCGCTTTAGGTCCTATCACAGGTCTTAGTGCACAAACTGGTCAAAAGATGGCGGCTTTTATCATGAATCCGATGCAGTTTGCTGAATTGTCGAAAATAACTTTGGCCACTGGAGCTGATTATGCAAAAAATCCTGCTGGCTATGATGAAGAAAAATCCTGGCAAGCTGCACTAAAAGAGCAATATGGGGAAAATGCTGTTTCCATGGAGGTTTTTGCGGATCATTCCCAGCGAATGGAAAAACATTGGGCTCATGCCGGCAGATTTGATGCGCCATTGGTACGTCGTCATATGGATGATTTTTTTGCTGCGATGAAAAAAGGACAGGATACGACTTTTGCTGCAGCCTTGCTCACGGAGGATTTTGCATCTTTGCAACGCGCGGTATCGACTCTTGAACAAAAGCTGCCACTTGATGTCTATAAAGAGTGCCAACCGCAGATAGAGTTGGCAAAGAAACTTGCTGTTGCGGATGAAGCTGCACTTGCGATGCTCAGTGCAAAGGCAAATGGTCAAAAATATTTGTATCAGCACTACAAAGATGAACTTTTAAAGCAAAAAGCCGTACTGCCTTCGCAAACGGACGTCAAGCTATCAGAAAAGACAGCGGCGGCCTTTATAGATGAGGCTTTGCAAGAATAGTCTACAAATAAAAATCTCCTGCGGCAAAGAAGGATGCCGCAGGAGATTTTTATCTGTGTTTTTATTATGTAAGATTGGGAAATTAGTCTTCTTGCTGGGAATGAAGAGCTTTTTCATTGACGATTTTAAGGTCTTCAGTACGATCGATGATGGCAGAAGGGCCTTCTTCACCGGTGCGGATACGAATTGCATTATCAATATTGGTAATGAATATCTTTCCATCGCCAATATTGCCTGTGCAGCATACTTTGCGAGCTGCGGCAACGACTGTTTCTACAGGGACATCACAGACGACCATTTCCATCTTGATTTTAGGCAATAGGTTTATAGCGACTTTTTGTCCGCGATATACCTCTGTATAACCATGCGAAAGTCCGCAACCATATACTTGGCTGACCGTCATGCCGGTGACACGAATCGCATTCATGGCATTTTTTAATTCTTCTAGTTTTTCAGGTCGGGTGATGATCTCGATTTTTGATATTTTCTGCATAGATTCAGCCTCACTTATCTTTCAGTTATACTTCCATATTTATATTATTTACGCCGAAAACCTGCTTAAATCCTGCTAATTAAGGTTGATAAATAAATTTATAAAAAGACTGGATTTTTGTGAATGTTTCTGATAGAATTACATTGTTATTGTGAATATGTATATAAGGCAATGGAGCCGAAAAGATGCAGATAAAGATTTATATCTGCGGTCTTTTCGGCTTGTTTATTTTTCGGGATAGAAAAAGGAGGAAATATTGGAATGGAATTGACAATCAACTCGGTAGCTGTTGGGCTCGATACGGTCTGGGTGCTTTTGTGTGCTGCTTTGGTTTTTTTGATGGAAGCAGGGTTTGCCGCTTTAGAAGCAGGTTTTGTCCATAGCCGCAATTCGCTCAATATCATCATGAAGGTATTCATGGATTGCACGATTGGGATGGTAGGATTCTTTATTTGTGGTTTTGGTTTGATGTATGGATCAGATGTGTTCGGCGTGGCAGGCTTGTCAGGATTTATCCTGCAGGGAGATCTGTCTCATCTAAACCTCAAGATTCCTGTAGAAGCTTTTTGGTTGTTCCAGGCTGCTTTTGCTATCGCGATGGCTACGATTGTTTCCGGTGCTGTTGCTGAACGCATGAAGTTTGCACCATATCTTGTCTTTTCTTTGTTGGCGACGGTAGTCATCTATCCTTTGGCTGGGCACTGGGTTTGGAATCCGGCTGGTTGGCTCAATCGTTTAGGCATGCTTGATTTTGCTGGTTCAGCCGTAGTACATTCACTTGGTGGCTGGGCTGCTTTGGCTGCAGTTTTGGTTCTTGGTCCTCGGAATGGGCGCTTCAATAAAAATGGTTCAATCAATATCATGCCAGGACATAATTTGCCTTTGGCAGCTTTAGGCGCTTTTATCTTGTGGTTCGGTTGGTTCGGCTTCAATCCAGGCAGTACTTTATCAGGGACGGATACGAACATCGCTAAGATTGCGATGAATACAAATTTATCGGCTGCTGCCGGTGGTACGGTTGCGGCTTTGCTGACTTTATTCAAATACGGTAAGGCGGATTTGAGTATGGCAATCAATGGTGCATTAGGAGGCCTTGTAGCTATCACTGCGGGCTGTGCATTCATCGGACCGTTGAGTTCACTTTTTGTCGGTGCAGTCGCTGGTGTACTTATCATTATTGCGGTTCCTTTATTTGATTATTTTCATGCGGATGATCCGGTAGGTGCCATTGCAGTTCATGGTGTTTGCGGGACATTCGGCACCTTGGCTGTTGGTATTTTTGCTTATGATGGTGGCCTTTTATATGGTGGCGGATTTCATTTGCTTGGCGTGCAGCTTTTAGGTATTGTTGCCATTGGGCTTTGGGGTTTTGGTACAACCTATGTATTATTCAGCCTTTTGAAAGCTACGGTTGGAATCCGCGTGTCGAAAGAAGATGAAATCGTTGGTCTCGATCTCAGTGAACATGGGATTTCAGCCTATAACGATCTGGAATATCCTTTGTTACAAAGACCGTCACAGCCTTTTGCGATAATGGAAGAACCGATAGAGATCAAAGAAAATAAAACAGTTTCTCCTGCTTGATGAAATTGAAAATAATCCTTCGCCTCTTCTGAGGTAGAAGGATTATTTTTTTTGTAATGCCAAAATTGAATAAAGGATTAATGAAAATTATAATATTGAAACTTTAAAATAAATGGTATATAATGACAAATGGTTTGAAAAAATATTATAAAAATAAAAAGTCGTATGATGTATTTTTGCTTGAGGAAAAGTAGTATACTAAGAAATGTGAATAAAATACTATGGGGTGTAAAAAATCCCAGTGGGGGAATTTTTTACTACTTTTTAAATTTATGTATATAATATAAATTTTTAGGTTTATTTAGAGTGATTTTATGAATAAAAATACAAAAATTATTACATAAAGAATGAAGACAGAAAATATGGAAAAATTAGACAAATATTTGAAGGTCTAGTATTTGCAGTGACTTACGTCCGATAAACCCCAGTTGGGACGAATGGAAATAATTTGTATCATTATGCAATAAAACTAGTTATACATCTAGAGAAATGGTATAATGAATCCATGTGTTGATTCTTATAAGGTTTACAGCTTTTAAAAGTAGAGCCAGTTTATTGGGAAGGCTTGAAGGAGTATGAAGCATATGAAGATTGAACAAGGGTTAGTACTTGAGACAAAAGGTAAATTTGCGGAGGTGAAAGTTGGGCGACACAGCGATTGTACAAATTGTGGTGCTTAAGCAAACTTACGACTTCGCTTT
>CBDTTM010000256.1:0-3545 GCA_965363355.1 uncultured Selenomonadaceae bacterium
AAATCCAGGACATGCGGGGCAAGTTTATTTACCTTATGTAGGACAAAAGGTAGAAAAACTTTTAGCAATTAAAGATAAATACAATGTAGATGTTTATTGGGATGGTGCTTGTGGAATGGAAAAGATAAATACATTTGCACCTCAAGGCGTTGATGGATTTGTTCTGGGGACTACTGTGTTATTTGGTAAAGAAGATAAATCATATGAAGAAATTTTAAAAGGTCTTCCTCGTTAAATGTGAAGGTTTTTAAGAGGAAAAATGAGAGAGGGATTTTGCTTGGCATATGATTATCTGATCGTTGGAGCAGGGCTTTATGGTGCAGTCTTTGCTCATGAAGCAAAAAAACGTGGTAAGACATGTTTAGTTATTGAGAAACGAGATCATATAGGTGGAAATATCTATACGGAAAATAAAGACGGTATAGCTGTGCATACATATGGGGCACATATATTTCATACAAGTAATAAAAAAGTTTGGGATTATATCAGTCAGTTTACGGAGTTTAATCAGTATATAAACTCTCCGGTGGCAAATTATAAGGGAGAGCTTTATAATCTTCCGTTTAATATGAATACGTTTTATCAAATGTGGGGGACACGTACGCCCAAAGAAGCTTATGATAAGATTTGTTCACAGCAAGCTGAAATCAATCAAGAGCCACAAAATTTGGAGGAGCAGGCTATACGTTTAGTTGGTCGCGATATTTATGAAAAATTGATCAAGGGGTATACGGAAAAACAATGGGGGAAGAAATGTACAGAGATTCCGGCTTTTATTATAAAACGCTTACCAGTTCGTTATACCTATGACAATAATTATTTCAATGATCGCTACCAGGGAATACCGCTTGAAGGCTATACAGCAGTTATTGAAAAATTGTTGGCTGGAGTAGACGTTCGGTTGAATGAAGACTTTCATTTGAATCGCAAAAAATATGAAGGCATGGCGAAAAAAATTGTTTATACAGGAATGCTTGATGAATACTTTGGTTATTCGTTAGGAACTCTTGAATATCGTGGATTGCGTTTTGAAACGGAACGACTAGAGCAGGAAAATTATCAAGGTGTTGCCGTTATGAATTTCACAGATAGTGAGACGCCTTATACGAGAATCATTGAGCATAAGCATTTTGCTTATGGCAATGAGCCTGTTACGTATGTTACAAGAGAGTATTCGGCAGATTGGAAGGTAGGAGACGAAGCCTATTATCCAGTGAATGATGCGAAAAATCAGGCTTTATATGAAAAATACAAAGAATTAGCAGTTAAAGAATCATCGGTGATTTTTGGTGGCCGTTTGGCGGAATATAAATATTATAATATGGATCAAGTCATAGCATCGGCCTTGAGACAGGTTAATAATGAGTTTTCAACAGTCTATTGAATGAAGACAAATTTATTTGATTATTGATTTTGATGGATGGGGTAAATTAAGCCCGTGTTAGTTCCTTATCAGTAGTGATATTCGGGAGTTGTGAAATGATGGTGTACAGCAATAAAAATCTTATAGAATTTCTTCCGTCAATCGCGGGTGTTCCTTCGAGAATCCTTATTATCAATGCTGAAAATTTATTGTCAGTCGTTTTAGAAAAAATGCCGCAGACAGAAATTTCTTTAGTAGTGTCTTCAAAAAATGATATGCTAAGTGAACCTTTTTCTAGCGGTGCTGTTACCATCTACGAAGCCGATTTCACCAAAGACCCGTTGCCCTTTGCCCCCGAATCTTTTGACTACATCATAGCCGACCGCTGCTTAGAGCAGATGGAAAATGCACAGGATATGGCTTTGGCGATGTTTTTCTGGCTCAAGGAAGATGGCTGTCTTTTGACTAGTTTCAGTAACCGTAAATGTGGTGATGTAGAGTCGGATTCTTCGGAAGAAACGCTTGGTAGGCGGCAGGGATATTCATTGGAAGAAGTCGGAAATCTGTTGAAGATTTCTTTTTATAAGGAATTTGCCTTTGGTTATAGCCGGAGTGAGGATATAATGGATGAGTTTGTTCCTTTGCCAAACGGTAAGGGAGGACTATCGGCAGAGGCAGCGAGTGAGGCGGCGGTATGGCTGGTGGCGGCGTATCGTTCGACTTTCGAGACGGCTTTTTTGAAGCGGCGATATACGAAAGCTGTGCGGCAGAAAATGGCTTGCCTTTTGCGGCGAGTGGCCTATGAGGTGGAACGCGAAGAAAGTTGTGCGGCTTTTTGGGGTTTGTGTGAAGAAGAGTCTGTCAAAGCCAGCTATGTGGCGGCTTTTATTGAAAATACGATGGTCGATCCGCCAGCTGTTTTTTCGAGCCTTGGCGATTGGGCGATGTTTCATCAGCGGGAACAAGCTGCTATGGATTTACTCGATGCTTCGCTCCAAAGTAGAGAAGCTTTGTTTGCTGATGAAAAGTAAAGGGTGTAAAGTATTATATGGATGAGAATAAGGTCTGTTTTATCACGTGTGTAAATGATGAAGCGGTTTATGAAGAGTCACTGCTTTATTTAAAGCGGCTGATTGTTCCGCAAAATATACAGGTGGAGTTTTTGCCGGTAAGAAATGCGGTGTCGATGGCGGCTGGTTATAATTTGGCAATGAAAAAAAGCGATGCAAAATACAAGGTGTATCTGCATCAGGATGTTCTTTTATTGAATAAGGATTTCCTGAAGGATATGCTTGAATTATTTCTTGGGCATGAAACGACCGGCATGCTAGGTGTGATCGGCTGCAAGGATTTGCCGGATTCTGGCGTTTGGTGGGGGGCGGGCCATCTTTATGGGCGGGTCTTGCATGCACCGGAGCCGGAGAGTATTTCACCGAGTATTTGTCAGGATATCGAAGGGGATTTTTGCCGGGCTGATGCTATAGATGGACTTCTTTTAGCGACACAGTACGATGTTTTATGGCGTGAAGATTTATTTGATGGCTGGCATTTTTATGATACATCGCAGTGCTTTGAGTTCAGGCGGCAAGGCTATGAGGTGATCATTCCAAGGCAGCTAGATGATTGGTGCATGCATTTGGTGAAGCAAAAGCCACTGGGCCTTGTCTATGCAAAATATTGTGAAATTTTTTTATGTGAGTACAAAAAAGATATGGAAACTATCGCTGCTAAGCGAGGATAAATGAAAAAACAGGCTGGATGCATGGTCTCTTTTGGTAAAGTGACACATGGATCCAGCCTGTTTTTTTCATAGTGTTGTACCGGTTAGGACTTTATCTTTTTTATCTTTCGTTTTTGTCTGTTCTTCGATGCCAGCTTTGCTGATTTCTGTCGTGTAGGCAGGGCCGAACTTGGCATTTAAGGCAGCATCTGTATTGTCTTTAGGAGGCTCTTCTTTTGGTGGAGCAGTTTTGGTTGTTGCAGTTGAAGTAGAACTGGTAGAGCTGCTTTGAAGGGCAGCGATCTGTTTTTCAATTTCGGTCTTTTGATTTTCGAGATTTTTCAAGAGTGTTTTATCCGAAGTAGATGTTGAACTTTGCGCGTTAAGGTCACTGATCTGTTTTTCGATAGCGAGCTCTTGCTGCTTTAAACTATTGATGGTAGAAGAATTATCGGTAAAGCT
>CBDTTM010000257.1:0-3458 GCA_965363355.1 uncultured Selenomonadaceae bacterium
TGATTTTTCATATTAAGCAGCAACGTCATAAAATGTTCCTTGCGTTCATAGCGAAGGCGCGGCATCACATAGGAAGCTGCATCTTCCGGGCCATGAATCACATAACGCTCAACAGCGGCCTTTGAACTGATCCTACAGCCAAGTTCCACAGCTGCCAGCACCGTCACTGCCTTTGTCAAACCTATTCCTTTGAATGAACTGAGCTGGTTGACCGATAAATTTACGATGGAAGATATGCCTTGCTCTTTACAGCTTGCAACAAGTCGCTCTGCTACATGGATAACCGATTCTTCTTTGGTTCCCGTACGCAAAAGTATCGCCAGCAGCTCCGCATTGCTTAAGGTGCTAGCCCCTTTTTCCAAGAGCTTTTCCCGTGGTCGTTCTGCCGTCGGCAAATCTTTGACCATCGTCGCTTTTATCATTTCAATTCGATACCAGCTTTCTCAGCAAGTTTTGTCAATCGCTCTAAGGGAAGGCCTACGACATTTGTATAGCAGCCATCAATGGCTTCTATAAACGCAGCAGCCTTGCCTTGAATAGCATATGCTCCTGCCTTATCATCCGGCTCACCGGTATTTACATAAGTATCGATCTCAGCTTCCGTCAACTGAGAAAACCAGACTTTCGTCGTCACTGCTTCAGACCACTCTTTACCCTCATGGATAAAAGCAATTCCTGTACATACTTCATGAGATTTTCCAGACAAAGCTAAAAGCATTTGTTTTGCCTCATCTCTGTTTTTCGGTTTGCCAAAAATCTTACCCGCAAACGAAACAACAGTATCAGCACCCAGTACGGGAAGCTTTTTTGACTGCGGCATATTTGCCACAGCTCTTGCCTTAATCAAGGCATTTGCCACAACCAATTCCTGTGGAGATATATCTTGTCTCTTTTCCTCTGCAGCATCACTGACAACACAGTGAAAACTACAGTCAATTTGCTCTAATAGCTCTCTTCGTCGTGGCGAAGCTGAAGCCAATACAAACAAAAAAACGCCCCCTCTTCCCCTTTATTATTTTAACACCGGCGAAACAGAACAATGGCCAATATCACACCCAAAACGCTCATGATATTTGGTTCAAAAACAAAACCAAAGGAGAATTGAATCACATATAAATTTATCGTTACCATCGGCAAATTGAATACTGGATACGTTTGAACCAAATATGGTACCAGACCTGCTAATGCCGTGACATTTCGCATAAGTTCACCCAAAATCCCGCCGAGAATAGCCCCTACGATAACAAATAAAATACATGTTCCATAACCTCTTGTCATTCCACGCAATCTAATATCCTCCAAACTATTTATAATGCTCTTTGGATTTTCTAAAAAAGTCTTCTAGCAGTCTTTCTCTGCTATATATAGCCAAAAGTCATTATACCACATCCCCGCCTTGATTTTCCACCAACACAGGCAATTTTCTCTATAAGATTTTCATAAAATTTATATGCAGTGCGGGATCTCCATCGCAATGAACCGCTCAAAAAGAAAAGATGCCTTAAAAAAGGCATCTTACCAGTACTATATTATAACAAAAAAGAAGAGGCGTTGATAAATATTTCATCAACGCCTCTTCTGCTGGATAACTTAAGCGATTACGGCTAAAGTTTCACCAGGTTTTACACTCTGTCCAGCAGCTACATTGAAAGCTTTCAATGTGCCATCGACAGGAGCTGTGATTTCATTTTGCATTTTCATAGCTTCCAAGATCAAGACAACGTCGCCAGCTTTTACAGCTTTACCTTCAGCTGCAATAAGTTTTACGATTTTGCCAGGCATTGGTGCATTGATTGCAGTTTCGCCAGCGCCAGCTGCTACAGCTGATTTTGGTGCAGCGGCAGGTGCAGCCGGAGCTGCTGCAGGTGCAGGAGCTGCTTTTGGTGCAGCGGCTTTTGCATGAGCTGCTTTTACTTCTTCAACTTCAACTTCATAAGAACTGCCATTAACTTTAATATTGAATTTTTTCATGATTTATTCCTCCAAAATGTAAATGTTTTTTTAGAATTTGGATGATCACATTGCGCTGCGACGGCCAGCCATTGTCCAAGCTTCACTGCGTTGGATACGTACAGCCACCACTTTTTTGCCGACCATCATCTGTACTGCAGCCGATATAGCGGCAATAACTTCTGGGCTAATGTTGTTTGCGTCAATTTTCATTGCAGATTACTCCCTTATTATAATGGAATATTGCCATGCTTTTTAGCTGGACGTTCTTCACGTTTGCTAGCGAGCATGTTCAATGCCGTAATGATGCGAGGTCTTGTTTCACAAGGTTCAATAATCATGTCGGCATAACCGCGTTCAGCAGCCTTATAAGGAGTTGCGAACTCTTCGACGTATTGAGCTGTTTTTGCTTCTACATCTGGATCCTTACGGAAAATGATGTTTGCTGCACCAGCAGGACCCATAACAGCGATTTCAGCCGTAGGCCAAGCCATGACCTGATCGGCACCAAGTTCGCGGCAGCACATAGCGATATAAGATCCGCCATAAGCTTTACGAGTGATAACTGTAATTTTTGGTACAGTTGCTTCACTGTATGCATAGAGCATTTTCGCACCATGGCGAATGATTCCACCATATTCTTGGTCAGTCCCTGGCAAGAAGCCCGGTACGTCAACAAGATTTACGAGAGGAATATTGAACGCATCGCAAAAACGAATAAAGCGAGCGGATTTATCCGATGCATTTACATCGAGGCAACCTGCCATTACAGCTGGTTGGTTGGCAATGATACCAACGGATTTGCCATCAAAACGAGCAAAGCAAGTGATGATATTCTTGGCAAAATGTTCATGTACTTCATAAAAATCGCCATTGTCGACTAATGAAGTGATGACATCACGCATATCATATGGTGCATTCGGATTGTCTGGAATGACCGTATTGAGGCTTTCATCCATACGGGATGCATCATCATCGGTTTCAATGATTGGAGCATCTTCCATGTTATTGCTTGGCAAGAAGCTGAGCAGATAACGAATCTGATTGATGCAATCTTCTTCATTTTCAGCAGCAAAATGTGCCACCCCTGAAGTCGAATTATGTGTCATTGCACCACCGAGCTGTTCTGCGGTAACTTCTTCTGCCGTAACAGATTTAATAACTGCAGGGCCCGTGATGAACATCTGACTTGTATTTTTTACCATGTAGATAAAATCGGTAATGGCTGGCGAATAAACCGCACCACCAGCGCAAGGTCCCATGATTACTGAAATCTGTGGGATAACACCTGATGCTGATGTATTGCGGAAGAATATATTACCATAACCACTTAAGGCATCAACAGCTTCTTGAATACGAGCTCCGCCGGAATCGTTGATTCCAATGACTGGTGCGCCCATCTTCATTGCCATATCCATGACTTTGCAGATTTTAGCTGCATGCATTTCGCCAAGCGAACCGCCTTCAACCGTGAAATCCTGTGCATAAGCATAGACTAAACGACCATC
>CBDTTM010000258.1:0-3443 GCA_965363355.1 uncultured Selenomonadaceae bacterium
CGTAATAAACACATCCCTGTTTTATCACAATTTTTGTTGATTTTTAAATGGATTTCATTAGAATATTCTATCATATAATATTTATGACATCAATGTTAAAATTTTGTTTTAAGGTAAGATGAAGACAGTTTTGGATAAAATTTATTTGCAAAAAATATTTCGCTTTTAGGATTATGTGATAAAATAGAGGGGAACAAATTATAGAAGGAAGTGTTTAAGACGATGCAAGTATCGATGGCAAAACCAGGAAAACTTGGTTTAGAAGAAATTTTGAATGCAGTTACGCATGGCATTGGAGCAGCCTTGGCTGTTGCGGCTTTGGTTGGCATGTTGGTGTATTACTATAATGATGGGGTTTGGCATCTGACAAGTTGTCTTGTTTATGGGCTATCCCTTATCTTGTTGTATTTAGCATCGACGCTTTATCATAGCTTTAAGAATGAAAGATTGAAGTTGATTTTTAAATTTATCGATCATGCGGCAATCTATGTTGTAATTGCTGGAAGCTATACGCCGTTTGCCTTGATTCCGCTGCGCGGCGATCTTGGGTGGATGATTTTTACTGTAGTTTGGAGCTTGGCGTTGGCAGGGATTATTTTTCAGATCTTTTGTGTGAAAAAATTCCGATTGCTTGGAACCATATGTTACTTAGGTATGGGCTGGTTTGCGGTGGTGATGATCCAACCGCTTTTGCATCGTTTGCCAATCGATGCGATTTATTGGCTGATTGCCGGTGGGCTTTTTTATACGGTAGGAGCAGTGTTCTACCTATTTAAGAAGATTCCGTTCAATCATGCCATTTGGCATTTGTTCGTTCTTGTTGGCAGTGCGGCGCATTTTGTGGCGATTTTCAAATTTGTTCTGCCGCTTCCAGAAACGATACAAATCTTATCTGCTGTAGCGATGTTTTGATTGACAGTGTAAAGTTGTTATGGTAGTATGTGTTTACTGATTAAAAAAGAATACGATAAACTCTTATCAAGAGCGGTTGAGGGACTTGGCCCGATGACACCCGGCAACCTGTGCGCAAGCATGAGGTGCTAAATCCAGCAGGAGATGATCCTGGCAGATGAGAGGGAATGAAAAATCCCTTTCGAGTGAAAGGGATTTTTTTTTTTGAGAGTTTATCCAGTAAGGGGAGTTTCATTATGCCAATTAAGATACCTAATAATTTACCAGCAAGCAATATTTTAGAGGGCGAAAATATTTTCGTGATGGATGCAGACCGTGCATATAGGCAGGATATACGTCCATTGAAGATTTTGATTTTGAATTTGATGCCAATTAAATCGACTACTGAAACGCAGCTTTTGCGTTTATTGGGCAATACGCCAATTCAGGTTGAAGTCGACTTCATTTACACCAAATCCTATGTGCCGCAGCATACGTCAAAGGATTATTTGACGGAGTTTTATGGAACTTTTGCCGATGTAAAGGATAAAAAATACGATGGCTTTATCGTCACCGGCGCACCAGTGGAGCAGATGGAGTTTGAAGAGGTGGCTTACTGGGAAGAAATCCAGGAAATCATGGAATGGAGCAAAAGCCATGCGTATTCTTCCTTCCATATATGTTGGGGCGCACAGGCGGGCCTTTATTATCATTATGGGATACCAAAGCATGCTGTGGCACCGAAGGTTTTTGGGGTGTATAAGCACACGTTGAGTGTTGAACATGAAAAACTGTTCCGTGGGTTTGATGATGAATTCTATGTACCGCATTCCCGCCATACGGAAATCTATAAAAAGGATATTGAGAAAGTCGATGCGTTGACGATTTTGTCTGAGGCTGAAGGCGAAGCTGGTGTCTATGCGATTGCCAATTTGGCAAAACGGCAATTTTTTATCACGGGCCATGCAGAATATGATCCGTTGACGCTCAAGGCGGAATATGACCGGGATGTGAAGGCGGGCATGGAGGTAGCGATTCCAAGAAATTATTATCCAAATGACGATCCGGCTCAGCCCCCTGTGGTCAAATGGCGCAGTGTGGCAAATTTGATGTTTGCCAACTGGCTCAATTATTATGTATATCAAGAAACGCCATTCAATTTGGATGAGCTCTATGCGGCAAATGATTACATGTATTATATATAATTTTTATATATAATACAGCGTTTTTTCAGAAAAACATGAGAAAATAAGACCAAGCAATATGTTTGGTCTTATTTTTTTTATTTGACAAAATAATGATTGAGATATTATGATGTGTAATGTAAATATCATAATATACAGAATATATTGGAATTGGCATATGGCGTGCCAATACTTGGAGGTTTGCAAATGAAGAATTTTATGACGGCGATATTTACGCTGTGTGCAGTGATGTTTTTGATGCTGCCGAAAGCTTCAGCAGAGGTACCTGTTCCAGACGACATTTATAAATGGGTACAATCGTCTTCGCGGGCGAATTATTACTTTAACATGGCGCAGATGTGTTTTGATGTGGACAAAGATGGCATGATGGATCAAAATGTGCTGATTGTTCCAATTGTAAAAACCTATGATGCTTTACAGATAAAAGATATCCAAGATAAAAGGCTTTGGCGTGAACAAGATATGACCGGGTATGATGACTTAGCGGGAGTTGCCGAATACCTTCGCATTGATTTGGCACAAAGAACCGTTACCGAGACGCAGGTGGTTGATTTGGATTCCACTGGAAGCAGCCTCGAGACACGTTATCCCAATCGTGTTTGGGTACTTGATAAATTATCAGAGAAGAACCTTGAACGCATTTTTTATGAGACAATCATTGATTACGGAGCAAAACATAAAGATGAGCTCATTGCGCGCAGCAAGGGTAAGATTAAACCTTCAGATATGAAGAAGGTAGAAAAAAATGCAAAAAAGCATAAGAAATAAAAGGAGAATCGCTGCCGTTTTTAGCAGCGATTTTTTTATCGGCAGAAGCTTTGCGAATGGAAAAGGAAATGATATACTTAGACTATAAAGAATGAAAAAGGTGATAATTTTGGATTATCAGGAATTGATAGAAAAAGCGAAAAAAACGCATAGCCTGGAACGACAGGAAATCATAGCACTTTTACAGGCAAACCAAGAGGAAGCCTTAGCAAAGGCAGCTGATGAAGTTCGCCATGAATTTGTTGGCGATGCGGTACATCTTCGCGGTTTGATTGAGTTTTCAAATATATGTCAGCAAAATTGCATGTATTGCGGTTTGCGCCGTGATAATACTAAGGTTGAACGTTATCGTTTGTCTCCAGAAGAAATTCTCGATTTTGCGACGAAAGCAAAATCATATGGCTATAAGACCGTTGTCATGCAGTCGGGTGAGGATCTTCATTTTACGGTCGAGGTCCTAACGGATGTATTGCGCAAGGTCAAAGCTATGGGCTTAGCAATTACGCTGAGCATTGGCGAAAAGACCTATGACGAATACAAGGCCTATAAAGAAGCAGGTGCGGATCGTTATCTTTTGCG
>CBDTTM010000259.1:0-3424 GCA_965363355.1 uncultured Selenomonadaceae bacterium
TACTCTGCCTCTTGTGGAAGCCAATTGCTAAGGGAAGGAATCGTACAAGCCTGCGCCTGCAGTTCATTCAAATATCGCCGATTTTTATTTTGTTCAGCCCCCGGCCCAGTGCTGTTATATTCAAAAAGCCTATTATCCTCTGGCTGAAAAAGTGCATATTTATTTCTCATGCTGCTCCAAGCTTGCGATGAAATGTGCTCTTCCATCCTGCACTCTTTAAATACAGCCGCGGAGTTTACCGGTCTTGTTTCTGAAGACGGGTGCCAAGGACGGCCGAGTCTAACGGTATGTTTCAACGTTTCATCGCCAGTCAAGTGGCAACGATAAAAAAGAAACCCTTTATCTTTTTCAAGGGTGCTTGGTGCTGTGACAAAACCACCATTAACGCCATCTCGCTGCAAAGAATGTATTTCACACTCATCATACACTGCATCTGCCCCACCAAAAACAAAATCCACATCACCTTCGATGTAACAATTTTTATAGTATTGCCGCCCTTTGTTGGCATACAACGTATCCTGCCTTCCTAAAAAGCGGCAACCAAAAAAGGAACTGTGATCCGCTTCATTACGCAGAGCAAACGCTTGATGATTTTGCATGGTTTTGCTCTGTTTTACGGTATCAAAATCATTGGAAAACGTTATATTTTTTGCTTGAAAATTTACAGCTGTATCCGCAATCGTCACCGAAGCACAATCCATGATGTAGCACTTTTCCCCATCGCCGCCATCTGCTTGCCTAACTAAAGTTCCCTCTGCATCGTCAAAAACGATTTTCGTACGCGTTGCATCCTCACCGACTAACAATAAATCTGGCCGTTTTATAACAATTTTTTCCCGGTAAACACCTGGACGCACAAATATTTTTAAGTTTCCCGGTGCCAAGTCCTCTGCCTTTTCCAGAGCCGCAGACAAAGTTTTGTAACAGAGGATTCCATTCATAACCTCACCGTCGTTACCGCTGAACTCTTGGTCGACTATCATTTGCGGTATCCCCCTCTTTGCTGCTGCCATCCCCCCTGCTTGCCCGCAAAAAGCAAGACTGCCAGCCAGCAATACACCGATTATTTTACTTAAAAATATTATTTTTTTATTTTTCATCTGCAGCCTCCTGAATCATATCACCTATATTTTTACAATAAACATCCATTTTGTATAAATCACTTTACTGTTTACTCGACAAGCTCATGAAATCCTGCAAAATTTTATAGAAACACAAGATTTCATAAAAGATACAAAACAAAAATCCCTTACAGGCTGACTTTCCATGTCGCCCATAAGGGATTTTAATGATTTTCACTACATTTTATTTTTTCTCTTGTACCGGTCTTTCTTCCCAGCAATCGAGCTTGCCTAAGCCTTCTATGCTATCTGAATAAAACACCGGGTTTTTCCCCGCTTTCTTTTGCGCACAATAATCATTGAGTGCAGCAAAAGCAACTTTTCCAAGGCACAGGATCGCAATCATATTGATGATAGCCATGAACGCCATGAAAAGATCCGCTAAATCCCAAACGATGTCGACTTTAGCTACCGAACCAAAAAATACCATAGCAACGACCGCTATACGAAATAAAATCAAATAAAGCTTACTTTTTTTAATGAACTCTAGATTCGTTTCTCCATAATAGTAATTACTTACAATCGAGCTAAAGGCAAACAATAAAACGATGATGGCAATGAAGTCATACGCCCAGTGCCCTACATGCACGCTAAGCGCCGCCTGTGTAAGCTCAATTCCGCTCAAACCACTGTTTAGGTCTATTCCCGACAAAAGAACGATGAAAGCGGTGGAACTGCATACTAAAAATGTATCAACGAACACCCCAAGTGCCTGAATCAGCCCCTGCTTTACCGGATGTGATACCTCCGCTGCCGCTGCCGCATTTGGTACGCTCCCCATTCCGGCTTCATTGGAGAAAAGTCCACGCTTGATTCCCATCATCATCGCTGCACCAACACCGCCGCCAACGACAGCTTTGATGCCAAAAGCACATTGGAAAATAAGCAGCAACACATCTGGCAGCATCGTAATATTCTTTATGATGACATAGGCTGCCAGCAAAATATATCCACCAGCTTTGAATGGTACCATCCATTCCACCAGCGAAGCAATTCTCTCTACGCCGCCAAAAATAACGATACCTGTCATGATCGCTAAAAGAGCTCCCATGGTCGTCCGATCGATACCATAAGCACTTTTCAGTGCTACTGTAATGCTATTGGCATGAACTGAATTAAATACAAGACCAAAACTCAAAGTAATAAAAATTGCAAAAACAATTCCCATCCAGCGATGCTTCAAACCTTTTTCTATATAATAGGCTGGTCCGCCACGATATCCCGTTGGAATATGAATCTTATAAATTTGGGCTAATGTGCTTTCAATAAAACCACTCGCCGCCCCAATCAAAGCAATGAGCCACATCCAAAAAACCGCACCTGGCCCGCCGAGCGCAACTGCCATAGCAATTCCAGCGAGGTTTCCAGTTCCGACCCTTGATGCCGTACTGATACAAAAGGCCTGAAAAGAAGACACGCCCTTGCCCTTTTTCTTATCTTTGCCCACCCCTTCGCCCAACAAACGAAGCATTTCTCCGAGAAGGCGAATCTGAACAAATTTTGTCCGCAGCGTAAAATATGTACCCCCACCAATAAGCAGTACAATGAGCACATAAGACCAAAGCACATCATTTAACACTGTAACAATCTTCACTAATATTTCTTCCGCCAAAACTGCACCTCTTTCCTTTTGAAAATAACCTTTTTAGTTTATCATATTTTCACAAAAGATGCAGTAATTTATAGCAACATGCACAATTTTTTCTATATAAACTAATAATATTTCTAAAATATGGATATTTTCCCAGCCGATTTATTTTTCAATTCGTCATAATAATTAAATTTACAAAATCATCCCATTTTAATCACACAACTCATATGACTTCATCAAAAATCTCTACTGAACTTCATGCAATACTATGCATAAAGCATACTGTCTTCAAAAGCAATGGTATCATCGAGAAACTATTTTACAAAAAAGTGCACTCTTGTCGAAAAGACATTTTAAACTTATACTGATGATTAAAAATAAGGCACGCGCTTAAGGAGATCGGTTTATCCCCTTCTTCGAACTAAACATCATTCAGCAAAACGCGCAAGAAACAGAAAGGAACTATACAATGAAAAGATTATTTTTATGTCTGCTGATATTCTCACTTTTCATCCCATGGATGACCGCAGAGGCCTCCGCTTCAAAAGGTAAGATACTGCTCATTGCCTCCAGTACAGATACCTTGACTCTCCAAAATGGCAAAACAATGCCGACAGGATTTTATCTCAACGAACTGGCTGTCCCAGCGCAATATCTTTCTGACCATGGATATGAAATCGTGCTGGCTACCCCCAAAGGCAATAAACCAGTT
>CBDTTM010000260.1:0-3388 GCA_965363355.1 uncultured Selenomonadaceae bacterium
GAGCATAGCTAGGTCCGTCATTGAATACATCCGTGACAAAGTAGGTGCGAAAACACTTTTTGCCACGCATTATCATGAGTTGACAGACCTTGAAGATGAGCACATCAAAAACTATTGTGTAGCTGTCAAAGAGCGAGGCAGCCAGGTGGTATTCTTGCGACGCATCGTCGCTGGCAGTGCGGATAAATCCTATGGAATCCATGTGGCCAAATTAGCCGGTTTGCCTAAAACGGTGACGGAGCGGGCGCAGCGAATCTTAGAAGACCTTGAGCAAGAACCAAAGAGTGGGGTTAGTCCTAAATCGGTTATAGTGAAAGAAGAATCGATACGAAAAGCGTCGGCGGATCCGATGGCTTCATTATTTTCATCGTCGCTTAGCGATGAACTGATGTCTTTAGATATCATGACGATGACGCCACTGGAGGCAATGAATGCGCTTTACAAGTTGCAAAAACAAGCGAAAGGGGAGGCGGGTAAAGCATGAGTACGATTCATGTGTTAGATGATGGGACCATCAATAAGATTGCAGCAGGCGAAGTTGTCGAGCGCCCTGCTTCTGTTATAAAAGAACTGATTGAAAACTCGATCGATGCTGGTGCGACGAAGATTGAAATCGAAATCATGGCTGGAGGAACGAGCTTCATGCGTGTCACGGATAATGGGCATGGCATGAATCGTGAAGATGCCGAGTTGGCGATTCTTCGGCATGCAACGAGCAAAATCAAAGAAGTAACGGATTTGAATACGATCGCTACGATGGGATTTCGCGGGGAAGCACTGCCGACCATCGCCGCAGTTTCGCGTTTTTCCTTGATGACCAGGCAGGCTGATCGTGAGTTTGGCACGCTCATTGACATTCGCGGTGGCAAGATTACTGATATACGGGAAGCTGGCTGCAATCTGGGAACGACGATCAAGGTCGAGGATCTCTTTTTCAATACGCCAGCACGAAAAAAGTTTTTGAAGACAACGGCGACGGAAGGGTCAAAAATCAATGATTTTGTGGTCAAACTATCGTTGGCGAATCCTAATATTGCCTTTAAATTTATCAACAATAACAAATTGGTCTTGTCCGTGCCGGGAAATGGTTCAGTATATGATGCCTTGCAAAGTATTTACGGAGCCAAGGTAAGCGATGAGCTGCTTGGTGTCGAGTTTTCCGATACCGATATTGCAATCACTGGATTTTTGACGAAGCCGTCGATGATTCGGAGCAGTCGCACGTGGCAGACATTTATTGTAAATGGCCGCATCATCAGCAACCGAGCGATTGCCAAAGCCATTGATAACGCCTATCATTCTTTACTGCCAAAATCCGGTTATCCATTGGCTGTTCTTGATATAAAATTGCCGCAAAACAGCATCGATGTGAATGTACATCCACAAAAAAGCGAAATGAAGTTTGCTGATGAAGGCAGGCTTTTTAAAGCGGCCTATAAAGCGGTCATCGATGCGATCCGTCCTTCGGGGCAGCAGCTCGATTCGGTAGCGGCACCCGTGCAAAATATTGAGCGGCATTATACGATGATGGAGATGCCATTTGCGCCGGCACAGGATTTTTCACCTTCGTTTTCGGGCGGAAAAGAAAAACCAGGTGTGCCGGAATATCCCAGCCGTTTTTCGGCGACGCAAGCGATCCCAAGAGATTCATTTGCCGTCAAAGAAGACAGGGTGAGCTTTGCTGAGGCACAGGCTATCTTAAAGCCAGATCACACACAAGCGGATGTCAATCTGCCGATACAGAAAAATCCTCCGGTCTGTGAAGATCTTTCGCAGACACCGCCGAGAGTTGTTTATGAGGGGGTATTGATGCCGATGGGGCAGGTCGATAATTGCTATATTGTAGCGCAGGATGCAAAAGGTCTTTATATTGTCGACCAGCATGCTGCGCATGAGCGCATCTTATATGATCGTTTTGCCAAAATGACGGAGTCGATTCCTTCCCAGCAGTTATTGGTACATTTGCTCTTGGACTTTTCGGAAAAAGAGTGTGAACTGATATTAAGTCATCAAGATCTTTTTAAGAGCCTTGGTTTTGATGCTGAGCCGAGCGGGCCGGATCAATTGAGGCTTCGGGAAGTTCCCGCCGATATTCCTGTCGGTGAGGCCGAGGGCATCATGCGTGAAATTCTGGAGTCTTTGCAAAACATGCATGATTTGACTGCCAGTGAAATTCGCCATGCTTGTTTGGCGACAACGGCTTGCCGGGCGGCGATAAAAGCTGGCGATGTTTTGAATCTTCGCCAGATGCAGATTATCTTAGATGAGTTGACGCAGACAACTCTTCCTTATACTTGTCCACATGGGCGCCCGACCATCATAAAGTTCAGCAGCCCAGAACTGGCAAAGATGTTTAAACGGACATGATAGAAGAACAAATCATTGTGACGACTGGACGAAAAGTAAACCGTGACGTTATAGAAAAAGCACAGCAGGCCGCAAGAGAACTGGGTGGTCTGTTTGTGGTGCGCGGTGAATATTCTCTAGAATATCTGCACCGGGAATATGAGACGGATAAAGTGGTCGTCGTAAAAAATAAAGAGTATTTGATCGATAAAGCTGAGGGCAGCTTATTTTTCCATCCGAGCATGGCACATCTTCGCATCAAGAATCTGCGGCGAGGAACGGAAGACCATATGATTGAAGCTATGGGACTTAAAGCGGGGATGTCTGTGCTCGACTGCACGCTTGGCTTTGCGGCAGATGCTATTGTTGCAAGTTTTGTCGCAGGCGAAAGCGGACAAGTGCGTGGCGTCGAAGTCAGTCCGTTGATTGCTTTCATCATCCGCCATGGATTAAAGGAGTGCAAAGCCGCGGCTCCAATCGGTATTGAAGCCGCTATGCGTAGAATTGAAGTCTGTAATGAGGAATCTTTTGCGTATCTTTGCCGGCAGCCCGATAAGTCAGTGGATGTCGTATATTTCGATCCGATGTTTCGCCACGCGATGCAGGGGAGCGCAGCGATCAAACCGCTTCGCGATTTGGCTGATCATCGGCCGGTCTCCCAAGCGTCAATTGACGAGGCCCGGCGAGTGGCAAGGTCTAGAATCGTCATTAAAGAAGCGAGTTATAGCCAAGAATTTGAACGACTCGGCTGCAATCGCATGAGTGGCGGGAAATATAGTAAAATTCATTATGGTATCATCGATATCAAATAAATAACCAATCAGGGGGGCTTGTCCGTGGCAAAAATAGCAGAGCATATGAGGTATACCTATCTGAATGAACTGCGCAATAAAAATGCCGCATGGCGCCTTTTGGCCGCTTCGCAGGCAGGCTTTATCGCTGCCTTTTTTTATCAGGAATTCATTGCTGCTAATCAGCGGGCCATACGGGAAGAACAGGTAATAAATCATCTGAGCGATTTTTTATATGACGCAAACAGGGG
>CBDTTM010000261.1:0-3247 GCA_965363355.1 uncultured Selenomonadaceae bacterium
TATCATAGGGATACATGCGCTCATTCAAGAAGAGGTTTCTTTTTCGAATTTAGGATTGGTTGTCACCGATGAGCAGCATCGTTTTGGTATTGCGCAGCGAGCAAAGCTAGAGGAAAAAGGACAAAAAACTCCGGATGTTTTGGTCATGACGGCGACACCTATTCCTCGAACGATGACATTGACCGTCTATGGTGATTTGGATATTTCTTTGATACGTCAGCTGCCACCAGGAAGAAAACCAATCCGGACCTTTGTGCGTACGCCTTCAAAACGGGAAAAAATCTATCAGTTCGTTCGCGATGAAATCCAAAAAGGACGTCAGGCATATGTTGTCTGTCCTTTGATTGAAGCTTCTGAGACGGTAAATTTGCGTTCGGCGGAAGAGGTATATGAGGAACTTCAAAGCGGAATATTTTACGGCATCCCATGTGCACTTGTTCATGGGAAACTGCGTCCAAAAGAAAAAGAAGAGATTATGAAGGCTTTTCATGAAAATAAGATTAAGCTTTTGGTTGCGACTACGGTTATTGAAGTTGGCGTAAATGTACCAAATGCAAGTATCATGGTGGTCGAAGGTGCGGATCGATTTGGGCTGGCACAGTTGCATCAGCTCAGAGGACGAATCGGCCGAGGAAAGTATCAATCGTATTGTATCTTGGTATCTCAGGGGAAATCCGACACGGCAAAAGAACGGTTGGGAATCATGGAAGCATCCAATGATGGGTTTGTTTTGGCCGAGGAAGATTTGAAGCTAAGAGGACCGGGACAATTTTTCGGATCGATGCAGCACGGGTTGCCAGACCTTAAAATAGCAGATGTCTTAAACGATGTAGATATTTTGCTCAAGGCTCGCCGGGCAGCACTTGAAACAATGGAACGATCAGAAGACCTCCGTTATGTCAGAGATATTTTAGCCCTGCAATATAAAGATCATTTTGATAAAATTACGGATGCTTAAATGAGAATATTTTCATGGTTTTTACAAGGTAATAGGTATAAAATGAAAACAATAACAGCTGGTCGCTGAAATTTGCCGTTGGGATCAAAAGGGGGATTTTAGGTGAGGCATTTACAAAGAGAAACAGTAGTAAAGATTATCGCTTTTTTACTATGTCTGCTCGTTTTATCCTTTATTTATTTTTTAAATCCTGCTTTTTTTTCGGAATTATGGCATATCCTTGCAAATGGCGAAATGGAAGAGACGATTGCTTATATAAGTTCTTTTGGTATATGGGCTATGTTGTTTAGTTTTTTGCTCGATATTTTAGTTAACGCACTAGGCTTTTTGCCGTCTATATTTATTTCAACGGCAAATGGCGTTCTCTTTGGTGTGGTCGTTGGCGTTTTGGTTTCGTGGCTGGCAGAGACCGTTGGTGTGATCTTGAGCTTTATTTTGATGCGCAGTGTTTTGCGTTCGACGGCAGAACGGCTCATTGCTAAAAGCAAATACTTAAAAAAGCTCGATGAATTCAGTGGCAAAAACGGATTTATGGTAATGCTTGTTGTTCGCACATTGCCCTATTTTCCGTCAGGTGTCATTACAGCTTTGGGGGCAATGAGTAAAATTAGTTTAAAAGATTATATGCTGTCAAATTTGATCGGGAAATTCCCTTCGACGGCGCTGGAAGTCGTCATTGGGTACGAAATTGTCACTAGACAAAAGAATCCAATGAACTTTGCAGCGATTGCAATTCTTGCGATTTTGATTTATGGCGGTATCTGGTGGTATAAAAAACGTGAGAAATCAATGGAAATAACAAAATAATTTTGCGTTTTGACTGGAAACATATTGATTTTTAAGGTGGACTTGATATACAATATACATAAATCAAATATGGATTCTGTATGGGATGAAATAGAGGTGCGGACAAGAAGAGTAGTTTTGACGAACTGGGCAGTGATGAGTTGAAACAAAAGGATTGTTTGCCGAAGTTTTGGTAGTGCCTAACTGCTAAAGCTGGTTTGATATTGAACAAATATCCGACTGTCATCATTTTGATGGAGAGCTATCTTATCTGGGAAATTTATGTTCCTAAGGGCTGACTTTGTGTATACCGGCTGATGAGATAATTTTATCTCATTGGCTTTTTTATTATTCAAATTGTTTTGGAGGCGTATATTTTGGTTAAAGTAATTGTATGTGGGGCTTGCGGCCGTATGGGGCAGGCTGTGTTAAATGCTGTTTATGAAGATAGTGGACTCGAACTTGTCGGTGCTGTCGATATGAAAGCCGGGCAAGATGTCGGTGAGATCATTGGCGTTGAAAAGCTTGGTGTTGTAGTCAGCGATGATTTGGCTGGCGTAATCGCTTCGGCAAAACCGGACGTTATGGTTGATTTTACGCGGCCAGCAGTTGTGTTTAACAATGCATGTTTGGCACTAAGTCATGGCGTGCGTACGGTCATTGGGACAACGGGTTTGTCTGATGATGATAAAAAAGCCATTGCCGATATAGCTGAAAAAAATCAGACAGCAGCTTTTATCGCATCTAATTTTGCTATTGGAGCGGTTTTGATGATGAAGATGGCTGCAGAAGCTGCTAAATATATGCCGCATGTGGAGATCATCGAACTGCATCATGACCAAAAACTCGATGCTCCTTCGGGGACGGCACTGGAAACAGCAAGAATGATAAAAGAAACAAGAGCAGCAATGCAGCAAGGACATCCAGATGAAGTCGAAAAAATAGCTGGTGCCCGTGGAGCAGATGTCGATGGAATGCATATACATAGTGTGCGTCTGCCGGGTTATGTGGCGCATCAAGAAGTCATTTTTGGCGGTTTAGGGCAGACACTTACCATTCGCCATGATTCTATCGATCGTACTTCATTTATGCCAGGCGTCGTGATTGCTTGTAAGAAAGTAATGGATTTGCGCGGATTGGTTTGTGGTTTGGAAAAAATATTGGATTAATTCAAAGGGGAGCGATTTACGATGAAAAAATATAACGTAGCAATTTTAGGTGCAACTGGTGCAGTTGGTCAGGAATTTTTGGATTTGATTGAAGAACGAAAATTTCCCTTTGCTGAATTGAAACTTTTGGCATCCAAACGTTCTGCTGGGAAAACAATTCATTTCATGGGAAAAGACTATATCGTTGAAGAAGCAACCGAAGCTTCTTTTAAAGGGATAGATATCGCTTTGTTTGCCGGTGGTTCTGCCAGCACTACATTTGCACCTGCAGCAGTCAAGGCGGGCGCAGTTGTCATTGACAATTCAAGTGCTTTTCGTATGGATCCGGAAGTTC
>CBDTTM010000262.1:0-3244 GCA_965363355.1 uncultured Selenomonadaceae bacterium
CTATTATCCATACGAATAATTCCAACTACAACACCATTTGCCTTACCGTCTTTTAGTACAGGAACAGAAACAGCCACAAATTTACTGCCTAATTCAGTTTTGTATACATCGCTGATATATGTCTTACCTTGCATCGCCTTATAAAAATATTCCCGGGTAGACACATTGCTCACCCAAATTTTTTCTCGATTGCCAGAAGCTAAAACAATATTTCCTGTACCATCAAGCACAAGAAATACGTCAATTTCTGGAACAAAAGCATTGATTTGAGCTATCATTTCCTGATTTTCGCGTATTGCGTCGTCTTCTGCCACGCCTTTTAAAACAGCCACCATCTTATCAAAATTCCAAACAAGTTGTCCACTCATCGTCTCCGCTGCTTGCTCATTCGTATCCAAAAACAACTCATCTATATTTTTTATAAAAACTTTATCGAAAATGGCAAATTGTATCACACAGCTCATTAAGATCATCGCACTCAGCAAGAGCACCAATTTACGCCAAAACGCCATGCAGATTCCTCCCGTGCTATATACTATATTTCACAGAAATATCTATAGTTCTATAGATTTCCTCAACATCAGAAGATTTCCTGCCATTACCAAAAATACGATGACGAAATATTGACGTTTTCTTTTTTTATAACCAAATATAAACAAAATGAGAGACTAACTGTTAAAAACAGCCATCTCTCATTTTTAAATTTTATTAGTCTTAATTTAAGCTGTTAATAATTGCCTGCACCACTAGCTTTCGTAGCACTTTCAATAGCCTGATGTGCCAAATCAATAGACTGGCTCAATGTGCTAAGCGCCTGATCTGGATTATGGAATCCCATGCTGTTTTCAGCTGCCACAAAATCCCACATCCACTGTGCTTTGCGCAGAAGTTCTCTAGCATTTGCCAATTCAGCTTCATCTACGCCTTGAGAAGCCGCTGCCGCTGCAATCGCATTATGGGCTTTTGCCACAGTTTGCCCAGCGGTGCGCTGTGCCATAAATACCTGATCCTGAATTTTTTTGACTCGGACCATTAATTTGTCGGTATCATCATGACATTTTCCACAGGAATCTTCTGGATTACGCAATGGACTTGTCATCCAATGGGACGTGTATTTCTGCCCATTATCACGCATGTATGGCATATGACAATCCACACAGGTTACGCCGTTATCGGCATGAATTCCCATCGACCAGGTTTCAAAATCTGGATGCTGGGCCTTGAGCACTTTTACCTTTGAATCTGGCTGAACAAAATCAGCTTCAAATCCACCTGGTTTTTGCTCATAATAGGAATAAATCTCTTCTGGTTTCATCCCCTTATCCCACGGAAATACAACGCGATTATCATCCTTGGCAAAATAATATTCAGCATGACACTGTCCACACGTATAGGACCGCATTTCATTTGGCGTCGCTTTCTCAATATCTTTGCCCTGCCTTGCCAACGCTTCCTTGAAGGCCGGATTGATTACTCTGAGCTTCATGGTTTGCGGATCATGACAGTTGGCACAACTGATATACCCATCATCAGGAATGGATGCTCTGACTTCCTTAAATGGCAAGCTTGCATATTTCCAGCCCATATCATTATAAAGTTTTTCAACATATGGTGTTTTGCAGGTTATACAAGCGGCTTTAGTTGCATCATTGATGCGTTTTGTCTTATCCACCTCTTCGAGAGCATGTGTATGCCCACGATCTTCTGTATAATCAATGCTAAATCCATATCCTTTAAAATTCGTTTTGTTTTCGGGCTGCTTGTCGAAATGCTGATAATCAATACTGCCGCCATAACCATTGACCGCTGGCAATTCCTGTTGATTTTTCATATAGGAATTATACTGTAATGGATAGGCCTGCTCATAAGACTTCGTATGATAGGCATCTGCAGCAGCTATCGGCGTCAATTTTACACTATCCGCCGGTTTATTGCCTATGCGAAACATTACCCAGCCAAAAAAGAGCAGTACGACACTCAAAACACCTGCCAGTATTTTTTGCATTCTACTCAACTTTTATCCCCCCTTCAAGTGATTTTGAACCATGAGCCACTGAACTATGACACTTGACGCAGTCTTGCCCTGCTCCCTGCATACTTACTTTTTCCACCGTATTTTCGTGGCAACGCAGGCAGTTCTTATCAACGATCTCGCGGCCTTCCGCTGAGAGTTTGATATGTGCGGGATAATCGCGTCTTACTTCATGGTAAGCGTCCTTCATTCCAGTTTGTGCTTTTGCCACTAGAGTACCTGCCAAACTTTCGTGAGGAAGATGGCAATCTGTACAATTGAGCTTTTTATGGCTTGAAACCATCCATGAAGCGTGTTCTTCTGTCATAGAATGGCATGAACCGCACATTTGCGGCGATTCTGCATAAACGAATGCACCGCCAGCCGCGCCGACAAGGCACAAAGCTCCGACAAAACCAATGAGAATGCACTTTAAAGCGTGCCGCGTAAGATATTCTTTTATATGTTCCAATACGATTCCTCCTTTCTGCAAGATTTCAGCTTATATGCTAAAGTTCAGAGAACATGGTCCACATTATTGTTTCATCGTTTTCACTACACTAACCAGGCAGCCTAACACAATAGCCGCTGCACCCAGCCATACGAGCCAAACAAATGGTTTCGTGCTAACTTCCGTCTCAAAATTCTGTTGCGTTTTTTGGTTATCATTCATATAGAGCTGTACCTGCTGTTGGTCTGGCGATATTCCTTTCACCATCATCTGACACCGCCCATTAAGAGCGGTAACCGGTACAGAACGATAGCCTTGACGGTCACCAAGCAAAAGAAGAACCAATTCATCTGTCGTCGTTCCATCTGTCACATCGACTAGAACTTTCATCATCACATTATCTGGCGACCCTGGCATAGAAGAACTTTCTACCCCATGAAAACGCAGAAGCAAATCATCCTTTACCAAAGGCTTGCGACGATCAAGAAGTATTTCTTCACCTTCCGCATGGCTTGCCGCTGGTGAAAAATACAGATCTCCGGTCAGTCCTGAGAATATCCCTGGCTCTTTCGCATTATCGACTCCATGTGCATCAAGCTTGGTACGGATTCTGACTTCATTCCCATCAACCAAGAACACTTGGCTGCGAGCCATAGTATCTCTTTGTTCACCTTGATACATAACCGTTCTTCCAAATATTTCTTCCGGTTGACCAACGCCAAACGTATGCACGACATTTTGCGATCCTCCAGCTGAAAGGATAATCCCTGCTGCCATAAGAG
>CBDTTM010000263.1:0-3195 GCA_965363355.1 uncultured Selenomonadaceae bacterium
TTATATTATTTAGTGAAGAGAGGAATACAAAGATGATTTATTCACACGAAGTGTCTCAGATGACATGTATAGCTAAAGAAGTGAATCATGGTTCAGCACCGATTCCAGAAGAAGGCAAATGGGTACAATCCAAAGAAGTTAAAGATATCAGCGGTTTGACGCATGGTATCGGCTGGTGTGCTCCACAACAGGGTGCCTGCAAACTTACGCTGAACGTTAAAGATGGTATCATTCAGGAAGCTCTTGTAGAAACAATCGGCTGCTCTGGCATGACACATTCCGCTGCTATGGCATCGGAAATTTTGCCAGGCAAAACGATTTTAGAAGCACTCAATACGGACCTTGTTTGTGATGCAATCAATACAGCAATGCGCGAACTCTTCTTGCAGATTGCTTATGGTAGAACACAAACTGCTTTCTCCGAAGGCGGCTTGCCAATCGGTGCTGGTCTTGAAGATCTTGGTAAAGGTCTGCGCAGCCAGGTTGGTACAATGTATGGTACTTTAGCTAAGGGTCCTCGTTACTTGGAACTTGCTGAAGGTTATGTAACAAGACTTGCTTTAGATAAAGAAGACCGCATCATCGGTTACGAATTTGTTCAGCTTGGTAAAATGATGGAATCCATCAAAAAAGGTGTCGACGCTAAAGAAGCTATGGAAAAAGCAAAAGGTTCTTATGGCCGTTTTGCTGAAGCCGCTAAATACGTAGATCCTCGTAACGAATAATTATTGAGAATAGGAAGGAATGAATAGCATGCCATTATTTGAAGGCTATGAACGCCGTATTGATAAAATTAACGAATCCATTAAAGAGTATGGTATCGCATCGATTGAAGATGCAAAAAAAATCTGTGACGAAAAAGGCATAGATGTTGCCGAAATCGTAAAAGGCATCCAGCCTATTTGCTTTGAAAACGCATGTTGGGCTTATACTTTAGGCGCAGCTATCGCTATCAAAAAAGATTGCAAACAAGCAGCTGATGCAGCTGAAGCAATCGGTGAAGGTCTGCAGGCTTTCTGTATCCCTGGTTCTGTTGCAGAACAGAGAAAAGTAGGTCTCGGCCATGGTAATCTTGCAGCAATGCTTCTTAGAGAAGATGCAGAATGCTTCGCATTCTTGGCTGGTCATGAATCTTTTGCCGCAGCTGAAGGTGCTATTGGTATCGCAAGAACTGCTAACAAAATCCGTAAATCACCACTTCGCGTTATCCTTAACGGTCTTGGTAAAGATGCAGCGCAGATCATTTCGCGCATCAATGGCTTTACGTATGTACAGACGCAGTTCGATTATGCAAAAGGTGAAGTCAATGTCGTTCGTGAAGTTTCGTACTCTGATGGCGAACGCAGTGCTATCAAATGCTATGGTTCCGACAGCGTGCAAGAAGGCGTTGCAATCATGCATAGAGAAGGCGTTGATATTTCTATCACAGGGAATTCAACCAATCCAACTCGTTTCCAGCATCCAGTAGCAGGCTGCTACAAAAAAGAATGCAACGAACAGGGTAAAAAATATTTCTCGGTTGCTTCTGGCGGCGGTACAGGCAGAACTCTTCATCCAGATAACATGGGTGCAGGTCCAGCTTCTTATGGTATGACAGATACTATGGGCCGTATGCATTCCGATGCACAGTTTGCAGGATCGTCTTCCGTTCCGGCTCACGTTGAAATGATGGGTCTTATCGGCATGGGCAACAATCCTATGGTTGGTGCAAGCGTAGCTGTAGCAGTAGCTGTACAGCAGGCTTTGACGAAATAAGACAAATATAGACAAATAAAGAAAGACAGAGGTCATCCGAACGTGGCGGAGGACTTCTGTCTTTTCATTTGTCTGTGTGGATATTTAAAGGGGAAAATCAATTTACCAATAGAAATCAAGTGTGAGTCCCGAGGCGAGCAAACTTGAAGAATCCAAAAAATTGTTTTTGGTCTTCAAGGATAAGGATGGATATAGACGATCGCTGATATTGATAGCTGCGTCTGTTTTTTTTGCTGCTTTTGCAGATAGCCCGGATTTTCCTAGAAGATTTTCCACTTTTGTTGGATCGTTTTGCAGGCTTGAGCGGAGCTTGTCTTCGTCGACACTGAGTTTGCCTGACGAGTCAACGGCAATGCCGATGGAAGCATAGGCACGACTATTGTATTTGGTATCGGAAAAAGATGCGGCTAAGTTTTTGATGTTTGTGGAAAGTTTGCTGTTGTCTTTAAAAAATTGAGTCATATTATTATAGTTTGTGGCAAAGTCCTTGATGCTTGAAATAAGCTTGCCAGTAGCGTCCGTACCAGTGGTGGTTGTAGTTGTAGTGCTGGTCGTTGTTGTCTTGGACGCTGCAGTAAAATCTGTTTGTAGAGAAACAGCGGATTTTTTTAATGCCCCAGAGAGTTTTGAAAAATTTTCCGAAAAAGAAGATTGTTTCTTTGAATAATCTTCAAGTGCGGCAATATCGGATTTTTGTTCAGACAGCCGCTGTGAAATGATATCAAGCAAGCTTGTTTGGGCTGTACTGGTAGTCAATCCTGTAGAAATGGAACGAGTCAGCCAATCCGTTGACGAAGCTGTATTTTGCTCTGCAGAAGAAGATTGCCCTGAAATCCAATCGGCAGCAGATGTGCTGGTTGAATTTGTTTTCTGCATGATGCTATACAGCATGGATGAGTTTTTTGCCATAGAGGCAATGGTCATCATACTATCACTCCTTTGATAATAGACAAAATATTCCAACGGTAAATGCAATTCAAATTAATAAACAATACTATCGTTATTATATCGAAACAAAAGGAACGAATCGTAAGTATGGTATACGTTTTCTGAATATATTTTTTTTGAGCTTTTTTCGGCAAAAAGGTTTTACTTATCGCGGGAAACAGTGTAGAATATAAGCGTAATAAGGGTGGTTAATGAAACCATAAAAAAGTATAGCATAGACAGAGCAGTGCGAGGCAATATCTGTTTTGCAGTGTTTTATGGTATATATGCAGTTTTGTACAAAAAGAGTGAATGGGTATTTGACATATTGCTGCAGGATCTGTCTAAAAAAGAAAAGAAATAGGTGGGATTCAGTAATGTTAAAAAAGACAAAAATACCTCGAAATATAATATATATTATTTTAATAGTACAAATAGTTTTGTTTGTTATCCTAGTTTTAATAAGTAATATTGATATTTTTTCATATTTTATTATTAATGTATTAAATCGTG
>CBDTTM010000264.1:0-3131 GCA_965363355.1 uncultured Selenomonadaceae bacterium
TTCTGACAGATGAGGAGTTGGCGAAGCTTTTGCAGGTCAGCATTCAGACGATTCGTTTGGATCGTTTGGAGCTCGGTATACCTGAACTGCGCGAACGCATCAAAAAGATGGCGGAAAAGGCTCAAAATAAAGTTAAATCGATTGCCAGCGGTGAAGTGATTGGTGAGTTGATTGACTTGGAGCTTGGCAAATCAGGCATATCGCTCATGAAGATTACAGAAGATATGGTTTTTGAAAAAACGCAGGTGGCTCGAGGCCATTATGTTTTCTCACAGGCAAATTCTTTGGCCCTGGCTATTATCGATGCACCGATGGTCGTTACTGGTCTGGCGAATATAAAATACAAGATGCCTGTGCATGTGGGTGAGAAGCTGGTAGCAAAGGCTGAAGTCATCCGCAAACGTGGCAATAAATATTTTGTCTGGGTAAAGACCCGCAATGAGATGCAGGAAGTCTTTCGGGCAAAATTCATTATGGTTTCATGGGAAGAATAATGGGGGGCCTAATAATATGAAGATTGCTGTGGATGCTATGGGTGGCGATTTTGCGCCTAAGCAAATTGTGCTAGGGGCGGTTGCCGCAGCAAAACAGTTAGATTGTGAAATTGTTCTTGTCGGAGATGAAGAGCAAGTACAGGCAGAGCTCGAAAAGATTTCAGATTGGAAGAATTTAAAGATATCCATTCACCATGCCAGTGAAGTCATCGGCATGGACGAACATCCGGGAGCGGCTGTTCGCCGAAAAAAAGATTCTTCGATTGTAGTAGCTACGCAGCTTGTGAAAAAAGGGGACTGCGATGCCGTGCTTTCTGCCGGAAGTACAGGGGCGGCTGTAGCTTCAGCTCTTTTTGGCTTGGGCCGGGTGAAAGGTGTGGATCGTCCGACGATTGCAACGCCGATTCCTACGGTTCATGGCGCAACGCTGCTGCTTGATTCAGGTGCGAATGTGGATAGTAAGCCGCATCATTTGCTGCAAAGCGCAATGATGGGATCTATTTATTATAAATATGTTTTTGGTGAAAAAAAACCGCGAGTAGGGCTTTTGAACATTGGTGAGGAAGCAACCAAAGGCAACGAACAGGCTTTGGCTACGTACCCGCTTCTTGAAAGTTTGAAAACCATCAATTTCATCGGCAATGCCGAAGGCCGCGATATTCCAAAAGGAACGTTCGATGTCGTTGTTTGTGATGGATTTGTTGGCAATGTTGTGTTAAAATTTGCTGAGGGCTTGGCGAAAACACTTTTGAAGCTGATTAAAGAAGCTATATGCGATGGCGGTATTTTTGCTAAACTCGGAGCCCTTTTGCTCGCGCCAGCATTGAAGAAACTGGCAAAACGCGTCGATGCTGCTGAATACGGCGGGGCCCCTTTACTGGGCGTCGATGGCTGCTATATAATTTGTCATGGCAGCTCTAATGCGCGGGCCATTCAAAGTGCGATCAATGTGGCAAATGAATACGTTAAAAATAATGTTTTAGAGCATATCAAGAAAGGTATTGCCGAGGAGGAATCGTTGAACAATGATAAGCAAGAGAAATAGTGCTGGAATAATCGGGACAGGATATTATGTGCCGGAAAAAATCTTAACAAATTTTGATTTGGAAAAAATGGTAGATACGAATAACGAATGGATCGTTGATCGCACAGGGATTGAACAGCGTCGTATTGCAGAAGAGGGAGTTGCCACATCGGATTTAGCGGCTAAAGCTGCTGAAATGGCACTTAAAGATGCTGGGGTGAGTGCGGCCGAAATCGATTTGATCATTGTAGCTACATTGACGACAGATCGCATTATTCCTTCAACGGCATGTGTCCTTCAACATAAGCTTGGCGCAGATCATGCAGCTGCGTTTGATTTATCAGCAGCTTGCTCAGGGTTTGTATACGCATCGAGCATTGCCGCTCAGTTCATCGAAAGCGGTGTTTATAAGAAAGTCTTGGTCGTTGGGGCTGAAACTTTATCGAAATATGTAGACTGGGAAGATCGAAATACTTGCGTGCTATTTGGTGATGGCGCTGGCGCTGCTGTTTTTGGGGCGGTAGATGATGGATATGGTCTCTTGGCTGTAGATCTTGGTGCGGACGGTTCAGGCGGAGATGCATTATGCATTCCGGCAGGGGGAAGCCTTCATCCAGCTACAGAAAAGACACTTGAAGATCATATGCACTATATCCATATGGATGGAAAGGCTGTCTTCAAGTTTGCCATTAAGGTCATGGGCGAGACAGTGATACGATCACTTGAACGCGCTGGTCTTGATAAAGAAGATATCGATTGTTTAGTGCCGCATCAGGCTAATATAAAAATCATTCATTCCGCAGCAAAACGTTTGGATTTGCCAATGGAAAAAATAGTTGTTAATATAGAAAAGTATGGAAATACATCCGCGGCTTCAATTCCAATTGCATTGGCAGAGGCTGCGAGGGCAGGTCGTTTCAAAAAAGGCGATGTGATTGCTTTAGCTGGTTTTGGGGCAGGGCTTACCTGGGCATCGTGCATTATGAAGTGGGCTAAGGAGGATTAATATGTTTAATGATAACGTATTGTGTAAATTGCTGAATATCCAGTATCCGATATTTCAAGGTGGCATGGCATGGATCGGAACTGCAGAATTGGCAGCTGCTGTATCGAATGCAGGCGGCTTAGGAATTATTGGGGCAGGTCATATGCCGCCGGATATTTTGTGGGCTGAAATCCAAAAAGCTAAAAAATGGACAAACAAGCCTTTTGGCGTTAATATCATGCTGATGTCTCCTTTTGTCAAAGAAGTCATGCAGGTTGTCGTTGAGGAACGCGTACCGGTCGTAACGACTGGTGCAGGTAATCCTGGTGAATACATACCGGCATTGAAAGAAATCGGCAGTAAAGTCATTCCAGTCGTAGCTTCGGTTGCATTGGCAAAACGCTTGGCTCGTACCGGCGTCGATGCTATCATAGCAGAGGGCACAGAGAGCGGTGGACATATTGGTGATATTACCACGATGGCACTCGTTCCTCAGGTAGTCGATGCGGTGGATATTCCTGTTATCGCAGCCGGTGGCATCGCTGATTCACGTGGTGTTGCAGCTGCATTTGCCCTTGGCGCTAAAGGCGTTCAGATGGGAACTCGATTTGTTGTTTCTGAAGAGTGT
>CBDTTM010000265.1:0-3045 GCA_965363355.1 uncultured Selenomonadaceae bacterium
TTATCAAAAGTATATAATCTACCGCTTCTGCCTCGGTTTTAAGCTGCAAGTTCGTATTCATCAAATGGCCTGTATCGAGCATGAAGCCTGTATTTATATGTGAAATATTTTCCAACAACATCTCCGCTTGATGCGGATTACAAAAAGTCAACCCTGGCCACCATAGGTTTTCAAACAAAAGCTGACATGATTCTGGAAGTTCCGAAGTCAGTTCATTGACGAGTTCGGCTGTCCTTTTGATGACTTCCTGACTTGTATAGGAAAATCGCCTTGTATAAATTTCAGCTGCCCGAACATTTGACACATGAAAAACGACATATTCCGCTTTACAGGCAACTGCCTGCCTAATATTTTCCCGCCATTTTTCAAGCCAATCTTCACGCGTATTGCCATATTCTTTTTTAATAGCCGCCTCGCTGCCAAATGTCTCTAAAAGCGCGTTTTTATTGCCCTGCCAAAAATCAATCCAATCGGGCCAAAAGCGCAAATGCACGCCTCGCACATAATGCGCCGGGTGCAGCTTCTCATCCCATGGCTCACAGAGCATCAGCTCTACTCCAGCCAATTTTTCCTGCCGTAAAAACTCCACAAGGGATTCGCTTCTTCCCTGCAACAGATTCTCCGTATCAAAGCTCGCATTCGACAAGTTCACTAGTTCAATCATATTTTCACCCCTATTTCAGCTTAAAATTAACAGTAACCCATGTCGTGCACCGAACCGCATCACCGTATACATCAAGTGCTGGCGAAAAACGATAGGTATATGCCGTGTCACTGGCCGCTTGATCCATTTCCGTATAACCAGATGAGGTGACAACCTCCGCACTGTCTACAGTTCCGTCCTTTGTCACGGACAATTTAAGACGCACTGCTCCTTCGATATTTTGTTGCTGCAATGTTTCAGGATATACAGGCGGCGGGGCACGCAGCAATTTGGGCTTTATCTTTGGACCTTGCGCCCTGCCCGAGCCATTTTCCGCATTTCCTGGTCCATTGCCTAGGCCAGAGCTGCCTTTGCTACCATCCATTCCTTCACCATCGCTCTTGCTATTTTTATCAGCCGCCACCGTGGCTTTCCCATTGCCACTCGTATTTGGCGATTCTGTTTCAGTCTTTGTATTTTTTTGCTGCTGCTCTCTAAAGACTTTTTGCGTTTCAGAGACCTGTGTGTATTCTTCCATGATCTTCGGCAAATTCGTTTTTTCAGGCAAAACAATCGAATCAGATGCCATAGTCCCCGAGTTTTCAGCCCCTGCCATTTCTTTTGCAGATTGCTCCACCACATCGGCATCATAAATTGCAACTACAGTCTTGTCTTCATGCTTGGCTGCCTTAAAAAATAATCCGGTAGCAGCAGCGAGGAAAAATACTACTACATGCAGCGCGACTGAAATCGCCGCCGCTTTATATTTTGCCTTTTTATCGACGAACATTTTTCTTACCTCCCCGTATCTGCAGCTAAAGCAAATCGATGGATCCCCGCTCCTTTGAATTTATCCAATAGACCGATGACCATGCCGTAGTCCATCCCTTGATCAGCCCGCAAGACAAGCGCAAACTTTGGATTTTTCTTGTTTTCCTCCTGCGCCTGCAAAAGCAGGCTCTTTTCATCGATGGCTTTATCTTCAATCCATAGGGAACCATCTTTTTTCAAAGTGACAAGATAAGTTGCATTCATCTGGGTCTGTGCATGTTCTGCCTTTGGCATATCGACAGCAACCGTCTTCATATTCACCATATACAAGGTGCTGAGCATAAAAAATACCAACAAGAAAAACATGATATCGATCATGGGAATAATCATCACTTCGGGTTTTTCAAGACGACGACGGTCACGCAATTTCATGGCATGACACTCCCTCAGTTATTTCAATTTCCTCCGTAAATACAGCTGGATGCAGCTCGGCAATAGAGCAGCACTGCTCCATATCCGTTACGATTGCATCGATACGCTGTGAAAAATACGCATGCACGGTCAAAGATAAAATCGCAACACATAATCCCATAGCTGTCGCAATAAGGGCTTCCCCGACGCCACCGGTTATGGCTCCGGCTTGTCCTGCATCAAGGTTGAACACACTAAACGAGGATATCATTCCGCTGATTGTGCCTAAGAGCCCTAAAAGAGGCGCCATAGTCACAATAACACTCAAATAATATAAATATTTTCGCATTTTCGCCAAAATAATGCCCGACTGCATTTCAAAATAAGCACCGATTTGCTCTGGGCGCAATGCCTGCGCTGACAAAAGCAGTTCCGGTAAATCCCCCGATGCAGTTTTCACCAATTCCATTGCTGCAACGGTCCGGTTCGCCTTTAGCAACGTATAGAATTTTTCAGCAAAAGCTCGCCCGGCATCGACTTTATGAAAATACGAGCCGCGTTCAATTGCAATAGTGACAACAGCCAAAGAACAAAGGACTAACACATACATCACAATGCCGCCCTTATGAAAAATCTCCAATGCACTCATCATATGTTCCATGTAAAACTCCTCCTCCATAAAACAACCAACAATATCTTTATGCCATCAATCCGCTATGATCAAGCAGTTTTTTGGTCATGCAGTTAAACGACGATTTTTTCTGAGCAGATACAAAAAATACGGTGTTCCCAAAAAAGCAGTCATAATCCCCGCCCGAATCTCAATTGGCGGTATAATTACCCTGCCAATGCAATCGCAAAGAACGAGAAATGTACCACCTGCTACTATGCTCGCCGGCAGCAATCGATAATGATCCGGCCCCACAAGAAAACGCATCATATGCGGCACAACCAAGCCAACAAAGCCTATATTTCCACTGATGCAAACGCCTGTCGCCGTAGTCAGCGAAGCGACGGCCAATAATACCAACCGATATATCGTTACCGGCATCCCTACCGTTTTGGCCTCAACATCACCTAACACCAGCACATTTAGCTGCCGGGCCATCAAAAACATAAGGACGAGCCCCACCGCAATCGGTCCGATTCCCAAAACTACATGATCCCAACGCCGATAATCAAGGCTGCCGATTGTCCAAAATAAATATTGTTGCAGCTTT
>CBDTTM010000266.1:0-3024 GCA_965363355.1 uncultured Selenomonadaceae bacterium
AAATGCTTTACACTGCCAATGGCCGCTATATCCGCTGCTGCACCGAGGAAGGCACCCGCCCAGTCATCATCGTCTGTGAAAAAGAATACGAGGTCGATGTACAGGAGTTTATGGTCTGGTCCATCCTCAACTGGCGCATCCTGAGGGAAGAAGATATCGGCAGCTACTATGAGAAGATGGCAAACAACTCCACCGTCACCATCCACCGCAGCTGGCAGGACTGTGTGCAGCGTCTGCTTGTTCGCGGGCTCATTGTGGTTGGCGCCGGGGATACCGAGTATGATGCGCTGTACGATTTGCTCGCCTGCCGCTTCATCATCCCCATCGGTGCGGCATGGCCGCTGCGGGTGTTGTTGTTCCTCAAACTGACATTCTTGGAGGGCATTTCTTGGAAAATCACCCGCCGCCTGTTCCATGTGGATGCCCGCAGCGTCTGTGAGAAGAAGGTCATCCGCCTTGCCCGGCAGACTTCCCTCTCCTGCGCGGAGATCATCAAGTGCATCGAGATGGGCATTCGCCGCCTGAAAGACGGCTACGATGTGCTGGACAAGCTGTACGATGACAACGACCTGAACTGCGACAACTTCGCCCAGGCTGTTCGGGAGTACCATTGCAGCCGCGAGGTCATCACGGCAGTGGTAAACCTCTACCTGCGGCAGCAGATTATGATTGATACTTACTAATGCGATAATTGACAAAATGAAAGCGGTGGATACTTCAAAGCTGATTTAATTGCAAGACTCTCTATTTCCAAATCTTCATGCAAAGATTAAATTTATGCTAATTGTTCGTGCAAAGCATTGCATTTCTCGTGCAAACAGCATATACTGTAATCAGAAAGGTAGAAGGAGTTGAGATTTATGGCTACTACTAATATCAGTATTCGTATGGATTCAGATTTGAAGGCGCAGGCCGATGCCCTATTTGGAGAACTTGGAATGAATCTATCCACGGCGTTCAATATCTTCGTCCGCCAATCTCTCCGGGACGGTGGCATTCCTTTTGAAATCTCGCTGAACCAGCCCAACAAGGAAACAATCGCTGCCATGCTGGAGGCAGAAAGGATTGCAAAAGACCCTTCTGTAAAAGGATATACCAATACGGATGAGTTATTTGCAGACTTGAAAGCATGAGCGAGACGAAATACGTTGTCAAGTTTACGACGCAGTTCAAGAAGGACTTCAAACTTGCAATGAAGCGTGGCTTCAAAATGGATTTGCTGGAAGATGTAATTACTCTGCTGGCAATGGGTGAAGTTCTTCCCGATAAGAACAAAGACCACGCTTTGACCGGGAATTGGGTTGGGCACCGTGAGTGTCATATTCTCCCGGATTGGCTGCTCGTCTACCGTTTGGAAGAGGACGTTCTGGTACTGACCCTAACACGCACCGGGACTCATAGCGATTTGTTGGGAAAATGAGAAGACACTCTCATGGTGACAATAATAAGATACAGTAGGAAGTAGCGGTCAACAAATCAGGATTTATCAAAATTCTTGAACAGCCTCATTGCATAGAGATGGCAAATCAGTTATCCTTAAAGCAGGAGGTGGCAAAATGGCGAACGAAGACAAAAAAGATTTTAATTCTATGTTGCATGATAATAAGGACATGCCCAAAATTCAAGTCATTACAGACCAGAAAAGCATTGAAAAATACGGCGGAAATAAAATGTATTTTGCTCCGCCAATCGACTATGACAAGGTAATGAAGAAAGTTCCGTATGGCAAAGTGATTACTGTTGGGACAATACGAGAATACTTTGCGGAGTTAAGCGGTGCAGATTTTACAGAACCGATTACAGCAGGAATTTTTGTTTCTATTGTGGCATGGGCAAGTTATCAGCGTTCCGAAGATGAAACGCCTTATTGGCGAACATTGAAAGCGAACGGAGAATTAAATGCTAAATATCCAAATGGTGTTGAGGCACAGAAAAAGAAACTCGAAGCAGAAGGCCACACAATTATTCAAAGGGGCCGCAAAAACATACGCTACTATGTACAGGACTATGAAAATTTTCTCTTTGATTTGAAATAGGCAAATTCCATTTTTTACATTGGCAAACATATATTCTGTATGTGTAGATATGATTACGTTATTTTTTTAGGCGGTTATAATTATGAGGGAAACTAAGCAGGTTAATAAAATGTCAGATGTGTATAAAAACTGTCCGGCTTTTGAAAACGATAGATTTCTATTGAGATTTTCACAACTTAATGATGCCAGTGATCTTGTAAGTGTGTACAGTGATAAAAATGCACTGCCTTTTTTCAACAGCGATAATTGCCATGGAGATAATTTCTATTATCCAAATGAAGAGCGAATGAGAGAAGCTATTGAGTTTTGGCTTCGTTCCTATTCATCTAAATGGTTTGTCAGATGGACAATTATTGACAAAGAAGCGCATAAAGCCATCGGCTCAATTGAAGTGTTTCATCGCAGTGCAAACGATGATTTTAATCATGTAGGTGTTCTTAGACTTGATTTAAAAAGTGAATATGAAACTTCGGAAGAAATTTCTACAATTATGAATCTTATTGTACCACCTGCATTTGATTTGTTTGAGTGCGAGGAAATCATTACAAAAGTTCCTGTTTATGCAGTCGAAAGAATGGAAGCAATGAAAAGAGTGGGATTCAAGAAGTCAACGAAGCTGTTGGTTGGAACAATAGATGGTTACGCTTATAAGGATTATTGGACCATTAACAGATAACTTCCAGTTTGTCGCATGATGTTCCTTTGATCCTCAATAAACATCCGTATTGACAACCACAAGATATAGTATTATAATAACCTCGTAAATGATTTTTATGCTATATAAGCATACGCTGTTATTTTTGTAATCGGTGCTGGTAGTAGATGGCATTGCGCTGAATTTGGCGCGGTGTCTCCCCTGCCGGCACTTTTTTATATAGATATTTCCTGCCATTGGCAGAAAGGAAGTGAACCAAGAATCAATCCGCATCCCGCATGGCCGCCGAACAGTGGCCGTACCTTGGGCTGCATCAAGTGTTCAGAATTGACA
>CBDTTM010000267.1:0-2999 GCA_965363355.1 uncultured Selenomonadaceae bacterium
TAAAGGCTATGAAATAGGTAAATCGCTTTGTGAAAGAGATAAATTCGGTTTAGCTCTTGATTTATTGAAAAAAGCTGAAGAAAAAGGCGTAAAAGTAATATTGCCAGTAGACGTAACGATTGCTGATGATTATGCACCAGATGCTAACACGAAAATCGTTGATGTAGACAATATCGATCCAGAATGGGAAGCTCTTGACAGCGGCCCGAAAACTTCTGCTCTTTATGCGGAAGCTTTGAAAGATGCAAAGACAGTTGTATGGAACGGCCCAATGGGCGTTTTTGAATTCGATGCATTTGCCAAAGGTACGGAAGCAGTTGCTAAAGCAGTTGCAGATTCCTCTGCTATCAGCATTGTCGGTGGCGGCGATTCGATTGCAGCTCTTAAAAAGACTGGCCTTTCTGATAAAATTTCTCATATTTCCACAGGCGGCGGCGCTACTCTTGAATTCCTCGAAGGAAAAGTATTGCCAGGCATTGCAGCGATTGCTGATAAATAAGCAATTGGCGGCTCATTAAAATTTAAAAGTACATTCAAGCGGAACCGGGCAGGCAAAGTGTTTGATGTTGCTGGCCCGTTCTGTTTGACATTATGAGGAGGATATTTTGATGCGTAAACCTATTATTGCTGGAAACTGGAAGATGAACAATACCATTGCAGCGGGTACGAAACTTGTAGAAGAGCTGGCTCCGCTCGTAAAAGGTGCTGAAGCAGACGTTGTAATCTGCCCGACCTTTACGGCTTTAGCTGCTGTAGCTGCGGCTGCAAAAGGTACGAATATCCATGTAGGTGCACAAAACGTGCATTGGGAAGCAAATGGTGCTTATACCGGTGAAGTTTCCACGGAAATGCTCAAAGAAATCGGCGTAGAATACGTTGTTCTTGGTCATTCGGAACGCCGTGAATACTTTGGCGAAACAAATGAAGGCGTAAACAAAAGAGCAAAAGCTGCTTTTGCTGCTGGTCTTATTCCAATTGTTTGCTGCGGCGAAACATTGGAAACTCGTGAAGCAGGAACTACGAATGATTTTGTTGGCAAACAAATCAAAGCTGGTTTAGATGGCTTTACGGCAGAACAAGTAGAAAAAATCGTCATCGCTTATGAACCAATCTGGGCAATTGGCACAGGTAAAACTGCTACATTTGAACAGGCTGAAGAAGTTTGCGCGTTCATTCGCCAGACAATTGAAGCTGGATTTGGCAAAGCAGCAGCAGATGCTGTCCGCATCCAATACGGCGGCAGCGTAAAACCTTCAACGATCGAAGGCCTTATGCAAAAACCAAACGTCGATGGTGCACTAGTTGGTGGCGCTTCTCTTAAAGCTGAAGATTTCAGCCAGATCGTAAAATTTTAATTGAAGACGAGGTAAGAACATGTCAAAGTTAAAAAGTCCTGTTGCATTGATTATTATGGATGGCTGGGGCATTGGCGATATGCAAGACCCAAACAATGCGATTGCTGTTGCTAAGACACCAGTCATTGATGGCTTGCTCAAAAACTATCCAAACACCCAGCTCAAATGCTCAGGTGAAGCTGTTGGCTTGCCGGATGGACAGATGGGGAATTCTGAAGTCGGTCACACCAATATCGGAGCTGGCCGAGTTGTCTATCAGGAATTGACTCGTATAACCAAGGCAATTCGTGAAGGCGATTTCTTTAAAAATCAAGTATTGCTTGATGTAGTAGAATCTGCCAAGAAAAATAAGGGTGCATTGCATCTTATGGGACTCTTATCCGATGGTGGCGTACACAGTCATAACCAGCATTTGTATGCATTGCTTAAACTGGCGAAGCAGGAAGGCTTGACGGAAGTCTATGTACATGCTTTCTTAGACGGTCGTGATGTACCTCCTTCGAGCGCAGCCGCTTTTGTTGCTGAACTTGAAGAAGAAATCAAGACCATCGGCGTTGGCAAGATTGCTACGCTCGCGGGCCGTTATTATGCTATGGACCGCGACAAACGCTGGGATCGTGTACAAAAAGCCTATGATGTCATTGCCAAAGCTGAAGGCGCTAAAGCAGATGCAGCAGTAGCTGCGGTAGAAGCTTCTTATGCAGCGCAGGTTACCGACGAATTTGTCGTACCTACGATTGTTGGCGATTATCCAGGGATGAAGAGCGGCGATGGCGTGATATTCTTTAATTTCCGCCCAGACAGAGCGCGTGAGCTCACACATGCCTTTACGGATGATGCTTTTGAAGGCTTTGCCCGTAAAGAAGGTTTGCAGCTTTCCTTTGCGACGATGACCCAGTATGAAGCAGGGATCCATGCATCTATTGCTTATGCGCCACAGACGCTTACGAACACGCTTGGCGAAACCATCCAAAAGAACAAGATGACGCAGCTTCGCATTGCCGAAACGGAAAAATATGCGCATGTTACGTTCTTCTTCAATGGTGGAGTTGAAGATCCATATATCGGTGAAGATCGCATTTTGGTTTCATCACCAAAAGTTGCAACCTATGATTTACAGCCACAGATGAGTGCTGTTGAAGTGACGGATAAAGTCGTTGAAGCAATAAAATCACAGAAATATGATTTTATCATACTCAACTATGCCAATGGCGATATGGTAGGACATACCGGCATTTTGTCGGCAGCAGTGACTGCTGTTGAAACCGTCGATGCTTCTGTCGGTCGTTTTGTCGAAGCGGCTAAGTCTGTTGGCGGTACGGTCTGCATTACAGCCGATCATGGCAATGCCGAGCTTATGCTCGATCCAGAAACCAAGGAACCGTTTACGGCGCATACGACGAATGTCGTGCCGTTTATTACGGTATCCGATACCATAAAAACGGTTCGTTCAGGCGCGCTTTGCGATATCGCTCCGACGCTTTTGACGATTGCCGGCTTGGAAATCCCAAGTGAAATGACAGGAAAATCCTTAGTGGATTGATAAAAAGACATGCAGTTGCCGCCAAGCTTGGCGAGGCGGCAATGTATTATATTATTTAGTGAAGAGAGGAATACAAAGATGATTTATTCACACGAAGTGTC
>CBDTTM010000268.1:0-2984 GCA_965363355.1 uncultured Selenomonadaceae bacterium
ACAATTAATGAATACATCCCATATATCTTTACAAGATGATTATGAAGTTACAGGGGAAGAACTGGATACTTTGGCAGAACTTGCTTGGCAACAACCTGGTGTAATCGGATCTAGAATGACTGGTGCTGGTTTTGGTGGTTGTACGGTCAGTATCGTGAAAAATGAAGCGATTGATGCATTTGAAAAAAATGTGGCAAAAGCGTATACTGAAAAAATCGGATATGCACCAAGCTTTTATGTTGCTAATATAGCAGATGGGGCTGGACGAATTGAAGCAAAATGATCAAGTGATTTAAGATATGATTTTGAATAAAGCGTTAGAGCTCCTCTAAAAAGAGGGGCTCTAACTTCTAGTGATATGGGAGGAATTAAAATGGCAATTTTAGTATGTGGTGGAGCAGGATATATCGGTTCTCATGCAGTTCATGAATTAGTTGGACGCGGCGAAGACGTTGTCGTCGTTGATAATTTACAAACAGGACATCGGCAAGCGGTGCATCCACAAGCGAAGTTTTATGAAGGCGATATTCGCGAGGCCACTGTTTTAGATCAAATTTTCACAGAAAATACAATTGATGCGGTAATCCATTTTGCAGCAAATTCGCAAGTCGGCGAAAGTATGGAAAAACCATTGCAGTATTTCAATAACAATGTTTATGGAATGCAGGTGTTACTCGAAAGCATGGTAAAACACGGTATTGATAAAATTGTGTTCTCTTCCACTGCCGCTGTTTATGGCGAACCAAAACGTGTGCCAATTTTAGAAGATGATGAAACATCGCCAGCAAATACGTATGGCGAAACAAAACTGACGATGGAAAAAATGATGAAATGGGTCAATAAAGCCAATGGAATCCGTTATGTATCACTTCGTTATTTCAATGTGGCGGGTGCACTCGATGATGGCTCTATCGGCGAAGATCATACACCGGAAACCCATTTGATTCCTCTTATCTTACAAGTGCCAAACAAAAAACGTGATCATATCATGATTTTTGGTGAAGACTATCCAACACCAGATGGGACATGTTTACGCGATTATATCCACGTCATCGATTTAGCAGATGCGCATATAAGAGCACTTAATTATTTGAGACAGGGAAATTCGAGCAATATATTCAATTTGGGAAATGGTGTAGGATTCTCGGTAAAGGAAATGATTGCTGCAGCCGAAAAAGTTGCTGGCGAACCTATCAAAGTAGAACTCGGTGCCCGCCGCGCCGGCGATCCAGCGCAGCTTATCGCTTCGAGCCAGAAAGCACAAGATACGCTTGGCTGGAAACCTAAGTATACGAGCGTAGAAGAAATCATCCGTACAGCCTGGACATGGCATAAAAACCATCCAAATGGTTATGGCGACTGACGATAAGCGTAAAACCAGAGGAAATGAGGAAATGCTATGATAAACCATGAAATAAATAGACTCGTTCATTTTGCCCGTCAGCAAGGGCTGCTAGCTGAAGAAGACACCGTCTATGCGGCGAACCTGCTGCTCGATTGCTTGCAGCTCAATGAATATGAGGCAGAGACAATCAAAGAAAAGCTTGAAACACCTGATGTGATTTTAGAAAAGCTGCTCGATTTTGCAGCGGAAAAAGGCTTGATTGAAAATACGACAACAGAGCGCGATCTTTTTGATACGCGTTTAATGAACTGTCTTATGCCGCGTCCGTCAGAAGTCGTAGCCCGCTTTAATGAGGACTATAGGAAATCGCCAAAGATAGCTACCGATCGGTATTATCAAATGAGTATAGCATCCAATTATATTCGTAAAGATCGTATCGATAAAAATATTGCCTGGAAAGCAGCTACAGAATATGGCGATTTGGATATAACCATCAACTTATCTAAGCCAGAAAAAGATCCACGCGATATCGCCAAAGCTAAACTGCAAAAATCCTCATCCTATCCTAAGTGTCTGCTTTGCCGCGAAAATGAAGGCTTTGCCGGACATATCAACCATCCGGCAAGACAAACGCATCGCTTGATTCCAATTGAGCTCGATGGTTTGCCATGGTTCTTGCAATATTCTCCGTATACGTATTACAATGAACATTGTATCATCTTAAATAATGAACATAAGCCGATGCAGATTTCACGGCAGACATTTGTCAATCTCAGCGATTTTCTGATGCTGTTCCCGCATTATTTTGCTGGGTCCAATGCAGATTTGCCGATTGTCGGTGGATCCATTTTGTCACATGATCACTATCAAGGGGGGCGTTATAGTTTTCCTATGGAAAAAGCGCCCGTGGAAAAAGAATACAAAATCAAAGGCTTTGAAAATATTCAAGTAGGCCGCGTAAAATGGCCAATGTCAGCATTGCGGCTCACCGCTGCTGATAAAGATGAATTGATTGATTTAGCGGATCATATTCTTTCATGCTGGCGTGAGTATTCAGATCCAGTTGTGGATATTTTGGCAGAATCAGCTGGTGAAAAGCATAATACGATTACACCGATTGCCCGCAGACGTGGGGATTTGTATGAATTTGATCTTGTCATGCGCAACAATCGCACGACGGCTGAGCACCCGATGGGCTTGTTCCATCCACATGCAGAAGTGCATCATATAAAAAAAGAAAATATCGGTTTGATTGAAGTGCTTGGACTGGCAATTTTACCGGCACGCTTAAAAGAGGAACTTGCCCAGATCAAAAATATGCTGCTTCAGGGAGAAAACGATATTTCTTCTATGGCAGATATACAAAAACATGCCGATTGGTATCAGCAATTGCGAGTAAAAGCCCAAAATCTCGATGAAGTCGCTGTCGATGAGCTGCTTCGCGTCGAAGTTGGACACAAATTCGAACAGGTATTGACGCATGCCGGTGTATTTAAGCGCAATTCACAGGGAATGCAGGCCTTTGATGCTTTTGTTGAAGCTTGTGGTGCAATAAACGCAAAAAAATAACAAAAAAGTGGGTTGGATATGAAAGCGACGATTATTGATGTAGCACAAAAAGCAGGTGTTTCCGTTGCCA
>CBDTTM010000269.1:0-2982 GCA_965363355.1 uncultured Selenomonadaceae bacterium
GGGCGCGAGCCAATCCGAAAGGCCGGCAAAGCAAAAGCAAGGCGCGGCTGGCCCGCTTCGACGAACTGAACTCCAAAGAATTTCAACTGCGCAACGAAACACTGGAAATCTATATTCCGCCCGGCCCACGATTGGGTGATAAGGTCATCGAACTGAACGGCGTCAGCAAATCGCACGGCGACAAGCTGCTGATTCATGATCTGTCGCTTAGCGTACCGCCCGGCAGCATTGTCGGCGTTATCGGCGGTAACGGTGCCGGCAAGTCCACTTTATTTAAGATGATTGCCGGCATGGAACAGCCCGACAGCGGCAGCATCGACATTGGCACGACTGTTGAGCTAGCGTATGTAGACCAAAGCCGCGACGCGCTGAACGGCGACAATACGGTGTGGGACGAGCTGTCGGAAGGCCAGGATATTCTCCACATCGGCACATATGAAATCCCATCGCGCGCCTACGTTGGACGCTTCAATTTTAAAGGCTCCGACCAGCAAAAATTTGTGAAAGATTTATCCGGCGGCGAACGCAACCGGCTGCACCTGGCCAAGCTATTGAAACAGGGTGCCAACGTGATATTGCTGGATGAGCCCACCAACGATCTTGACGTGGAAACCCTGCGCGCACTGGAAGATGCCATACTGGCATTCCCCGGCTGCATTATGGTGATCTCGCACGACCGCTGGTTTCTGGACCGCGTGGCCACGCATATTCTCGCCTTTGAGGGTGATAGTCAGGTGGCTTGGCATGAAGGTAATTTTACGAGTTACGAAGAGGACCGCAAGGCTCGGCTGGGCGATGATGCTGCGCCTAAGCGGGTGCGGTATCAGAAGTTGGCGTAAGGACGCATAGAAAATAAGTTTTACGAACGGCGGCCTCATAATTTCCTGAAATAAATTTGCAGAACTAAATGTTGTTGTGGTAAAAGTTCAGCGCCTTCTCTTGGAGTCGCCCTTCTGTGGTGTATTCGCCATGGTTTTTGCGCTTTAAGCTTTAGCTCCAAGGAGCCCCTCATTCAGTGGATTGCGATGATAGTATGAGAGTTGGACTCCAGGGGGAGGCACCTGATTTGTGACGTTGTCTACAGTTAAAACTGCTTCTGATCTAGCTAAATTGCTTGACGTAAAGCCGACGTCTCTAACTTATTTTGCTTATATAATCCCCTCAAATAAAAAGTACTCGTCATTCTCAATCAACAAAAAAGGTGGCGGATCGAGGAAAATAAATAGCCCAACAAGAGGACTTAAGAACATTCAACGAAAGCTCTATAAAGAAATCGAGCTGTTTTACTCGCCACGTAGTTGCGTCCATGGCTACATCAAAGAAAAAAGTATAGTGACCAATGCTTATGCGCACAAAAACCAGCGCTGGCTTGGAAGAATAGACATCAAGTCATTTTATCCAAGCATTCATACGGGCCGGGTTATTGGTTTATTTCGTAGTCAACCCTTCAATTTGCCTCGTGACATAGCTGTGCTTTTGGCCAAAATATGTACACACGAAAACGAATTACCGCAAGGTGCGCCCACATCTCCAGTGATATCCAACTTAATCGCTCGGGGCGTTGACAGTCAATTCGGTGTGCTCGCGAGAGAAAATAAGTGCTACTACACAAGATATGCTGACGATATTTTTATATCTACTAATCAAAGAGTATATCCCGCTGAAATTCTTTCCCATAACAAGGACGGTACGACACAACTTGGTGAGGCTGCTAAGCAAGTTTTTAAGGACGTTGGTTTTGAGGTGAACCCGTCAAAACTATCTTTGAAAGATAAGTCTCGTCGCCAGATCGTTACCGGCATTGTAGTTAATGAATCACCAAATACACCAAAAGAGTATGTGCGTGAAATTCGTACTATGTTGTATGTTTGGGAACGTTATGGGCTCACTAGCGCAGAATCCCACTGGCGATCAAAAATTGATAACAAAAATAGAGGGAATCCGGCTCCTCCAAGTTTTAGCGGAGTTCTCAAGGGTAAATTGTCGCACTTGGCGGCTGTTAAAGGTAGGGCGGACCCCGTCTATTTGAAATTTGCTAAAAGATTGGCAAAGCTCGATGAGAATTTTTCTATCGATCCAAAAACTATAGTTTCTGCAATAGCTAATGAAATTAGGGTTTTTGTCGAAGGAAAAACAGATATTTTGCATTTGGAAGCAGCACTTGCGTATTTTCATTCCAAAGGTGAGTACGATCAGATAAAAATTGTTTTTCCAGACAACAAAAATGGGGAAGGCGATGATGCCTTGTCAAAGCTGTGTAAATCGCTTTCTTCGTCATCACAAAATAAGCTAACTATTTGTGTTTTTGATAGCGATAATCCGAAGTTCGCGAAAGAAATGAAGGGATCCGCTACTGATTACAAAGACCACGGCAATAATGTGTTCTCTTTGGTCATACCTACTCCATCCTTCAGAAAGAATAACGAAGCTTGTATTGAGTATTATTATCAAGATGAAGATCTCATGCTCAAAGACGAAAATGGTCGTAGGATTTATTTGAGGTCGGAATTTGACGAAAAAAATGGGACACACCGCACCGAAACGGGAGTTGTATGCTTACACCCAAAGAAAAAAACTTTGATCGTGGATAGTGATGTGATCGATGTTGCACAGAAGAAAAACATTGCAATGGCAAAATGCGAATTTGCCAAAAATATCAAGGAGGCAATCAAGCCATTTGACGGGGTAAATTTTGATGAATTTTCAAAGGTTTTCGAAACCATCCAAAAATTACATGCGGAGTATAACCCCTAATATTCGGTGAAATTGTCGTTACTAACGACACACCATGAAATCGGAAATTTTTTCAGTAGGTTTACACACTTAACTAACGTCCGCGTGGCCCGGAAATACCAAACAACCATGACCGGAATAACATCCATCGCAAGCCCAATCGAAGCTATGAAGCGCCGAATCGCGCGAGAAGTTTCGGGACCTTCCCTAGCAAGGATGCTAGGGATAGAGCCTCCATGGACGGATTCA
>CBDTTM010000270.1:0-2948 GCA_965363355.1 uncultured Selenomonadaceae bacterium
GCTACCCCCGTCGAAACCTTTACGTCCCCGTTGTAGTTGTACAGCATTCTTTTTCTCTGCTACCCTGTTATCATAGCACAAATGTGCCATTTCTGCAACCAGCTGAACGCTTGCGCGCCATATCCATAGGGACATCAGCCGCGTTGACGGTCTTTCATCGCGCGTTCCATATCACGTTTTGCCGCTTTATCTGCCAAGGTCTGACGTTTATCATAGTTTTTCTTGCCGCTGACCAGTGCCAATTCCATTTTTGCCTTGCCGCGAACAAAATATATTTTGAGCGGCACTAGGGTAAAGCCTTTTTCTCGCGTCTGACTGAACAGCTTGACGATTTGTGCTTTATGCATAAGAAGTTTTCGTGGGCGCAGCGGGTCATGGTTGAATATATTGCCTTGTTCATAGGGACTTATATGGAGTCCCTGAATATAAATTTCACCATTTTGTATCTGCCCATAGCTATCCTTGAGATTTGCCTTACCATCTCTAAGGGATTTAACCTCAGTTCCTTGCAGGACTAGTCCTGTTTCAAATGTTTCATGAATAAAATAATCATGGCGAGCTTTGCGATTCTCACAAGCAATTTTTATGCCTTCATTTTTTTTCCCCATTATATCACCCGGTTCTATCTATTTCGCGCCGCAGCTGCTGGACGATTTTCTGTCTTTTGTCCTGGTTTTCGACGAGGCCGACGTTTTCTGCGAGGTTTTGAAGCCTCGGTCTTATCTCCTACAGCCTTTGTCGGCGGCAGAACACTTTGGCTAATTTCAGCCACCACTTTTTTCTTATGGTGTTTGCCGGCACGATGTGTGTTTTTCTTTTTGTCTGAACTTTCTTTCGGTTTCACTTCAGCTATGATCTGTTTTTTCGGCTTCAAAGGTACGTATACACCATTGTCCTTCAAAATAAAGTCGATATTTCGCTCTTCTACATTCGCATTGACTAGGATGACATGAACTGCATCGCCCAAACGATATGAATTATGCATGCGTTGCCCAACTAAAGCATATTGCTCTGGCACATATTCATAATAATCATTTTCCATGCTCGATACATGAACCAAACCTTCAACACCATTATCAAGTTCGATAAAAATACCAAAAGCTTTGACACCGCTGATAATCCCATCAAACTCTTCACCGACGTACTGTGCCATGTATTCGATCTTTTTCATATCGACCGTCTCGCGCTCAGCTTCAATGGCGATACGCTCGCGCTGTGATGAGAGCGTCGCTATCTGCGGCAGAAGTGTCTTCAACTTTTCCTGGCGAGCATTGCTCATGGTACCTGTCTTGAATGTATCTCGCAGCAAACGATGCACGATCAAATCAGGATAACGCCGAATCGGCGAAGTAAAATGTGTGTAGTAGCGTGCCGCAAGGCCAAAATGCCCTAGGCTTTGAGCTTCATAGCGTGCCTGCTGCATGGACCTTAACGATACTGAACTGATAATCCGTTCTTCTGGACGTCCTTGGACCTGTTCTAATACTTTTTGCAACTGTAAAGGTCGAATACTGTCGTCTTCTGGATTTTTGTTGATGTGAAGTCCAAAAGTTGCCAGCAATAGATTAAGGTTATCTATTTTTTCACGATTTGGCTGTTCATGCACGCGGTAAATAAACGGCAGCATTTTCTTATCCATATGTTCAGCAACCGTTTCATTGGCCTGCAGCATGCATTGTTCAATCATCGATTCAGCCAAAGAACCCATGCGTTTTAAAAGTGCCACCGGCTTGCCATTCTCGTCAAGTTTGACCTTTACTTCCGGTAAGTCAAAGTCAATGGAACCGCGCTTCGATCTGTATTTCTTGAGTACATTTCGCAGTGCTTCCATATTTTTGAGCATCGGCAAAATGTCCGCATTATCATCGCAAAGCTGCGGATCCTCATCCACAAGCATTTTATTGACAATATTATACGTCAACCGGCGATATACATGAATGACCGTTGGCAAAATTTCATAACTTATGACTTGTCCATCCGCACCAATTTCCATTTCTGCGGCCATGGCCAACCGGTCCTCGCCTGCATTCAAGCTGCATATGCCATTTGAAAGCCTTGTCGGCAGCATCGGAATAACGCGATCGACTAGATATACACTCGTGCCACGAGCTCTGGCTTCAAGGTCAAGCGGAGCGTTTTCTTTGACATAATAACTTACGTCGGCAATGTAAACGCCAAGAAAAAAACCGCCATTTTCGCGGCGCTCTACATAAACGCCATCATCAAGGTCTTTGGCATCATCACCATCGATTGTGACGATATGAAAATCGCGACGATCACGTCGCCCACGATATTCTTCAGGGCTTACCTGCGCCTGTGTCTTATCAGCTTCCGATTGGACAGCTGGCGGGAATTCAAGCGGCAAATCATATTGATGGATAACCGATAAAATATCGACTCCAGGGTCACCGATTTTCCCGATGACTTCAACGATACGCCCTTCTGCGCTGCGGCGTCCTTCCGGCCATTTGGTCACTTCAACGACAACCTTCATGCCGATTTTGGCTCCATTGAACTCTTTTTTCGGAATAAAGATATCCTGGTTGATTTTTGTGTCATCCGGCGTTACAAAACCAAAGGATTTACTGCTTTCAAACGTCCCAACGATCTTGACATTGGCTCTTTTGACGATACGAATGACTTCTCCTTCGCGGGACCTCTCCTGTGCTCCTTTTTCATTGATGCGGACAACAACCCTGTCATTGTGCATGGCTCCGGCGAGCTGAGAGCCCGGAACAAACACGTCCGTATCAGCATCCGTTTCCCTCAGATCTGGGATAACAAAACCAAAGCCCTTGCCTGTCATACTAAGGCGTCCGACAACAAGGTTCATTCGTTCAGGAACACCGTATTTTTCGGTTCTCGTCTTGATTATCGATGCGTTTTCTTCTAGCTCTTCCATCATTGGCCAAAATTCCACGAGTTCCTCTCGCGTGAGCTCTAAAGCT
>CBDTTM010000271.1:0-2913 GCA_965363355.1 uncultured Selenomonadaceae bacterium
ATGTGTATCGATGATAAAGACAATATTATTGGTTTTTTGCATATAAAGGATTTGCTTAGATCTTTATATGCGGGAAAACAGCCAGATTTAAGGACTTTGGTACGCCAAGCTCCTGTTGTTCCTGAAACTATGCCAATCAGTAACTTACTTAAATTATTGCAAAAAAGACGTTCCCAGTTGGCAATTGTTGTCGATGAGTATGGTGGAACGGCAGGCATGGTCACAATTGAAGATATCATCGAAGAAATCGTCGGTGAGATCCAAGATGAGTTTGACGAAGAGCGCCCGATGGTTGAGAAAAAGGGCGAAGCTACGTATTCAGTGGATGCAAAGCTCTTGCTAGGTGAGCTCAATGATATTTTGGAAATGAATTTTGATGTTGAAAATGTCGATACGATTGGCGGCTGGTTATATGCCCAAGTTGAGATACCGCCGCAGATTGGGCAAAAGACAACTTTTGCTGGTGATGAATTTTTTGTTGAAGAAGTTGACAATGTCAGAATTACTCGTGTTTTGATAAAGCTGCATCATGTGCTTGAAGAAGAGCATGATGAAATTACACCAAATAGTTAAAATAAGAGAGTAGTGTTGCAATAGCAACGCTACTCTCTTATTTATATTTATTATAGAATAAATATAAATAATGTATAATAAATACCTATATCTACTAAAGTTATAATAGGACTATACTTTGCGAAATATGTTCGGTATAATAGTTTTGGGAAATAGAGACATATTTTTTATCGGTTTTTTATAAATATGCTGGACGGTAGTCTGCCTTTTATACATAGATGGGTATGGATTGTTTGTTATTGTACTATAGTTTTTAATTATGTGAGCAGCGCGTGCCTAAGATTAAGCCAGGATAGAAAATATGCCAGCTATTTATATGTGCTGCGATATGAAGATGGAATTGCAGGAGGAATGTGATTGCGAAGAGCAACAATCATAGCGGCAGTTCCATTATTTTATGTCTGTCAGTGTTAGAATTGGGGGAGAGTATTATTAAATCTTATCAGGAACATGAATTAAGCGGAATCATTCAAATCGACCCGAAGATGTGCAAAGGCTGTGATTCCTGCAAATCTTTCTGTCCGGCAAATGCAATCGATGGCTCCTATGGCGCGACGCATCATATTGATTCGGCAAAATGTTTGCAATGCGGCCAGTGTCTGGTCAATTGTCCATTTGGTTCGATAAAGGATACAGAAGATACTGTAGCTGAAGTCATAAAAAAACTGGATGATCCGAATATCACTGTAGTTGCTACGGTTGCTCCAGCAGTGCGTGTAGCATTAGGCGAAGAGTTCGGCATGGAAACAGGGTCCTTGGTAACAGAGCAGATGTATGGAGCCCTTAAAAAAGCTGGATTTAAAATTATGGATGTGAATTTTGCTGCGGATAACACAATCATGGAAGAGGGAACAGAGCTTATTGCTAAAATCGAGCATTATGTTTTAGGGAAACCTTCTGAACACGAACTTGGCCCGTTGCCGCAGTTTACATCGTGCTGCCCGGCTTGGGTCCGTTATATGGAACTGTATCATCCAAATTTAAGAAAACATCTATCTTCGGCTAAATCACCACAGGGGATGGCTGGAGCAGTAGCTAAGACATATGGCGCCGCAGAAGTTTGGCATACAGAGCCTGAGAAAATCTATGGCGTTGGCATATATCCATGTACGGCGAAAAAATTGGAGGCATCGCGCCCTGAATTCACTTCTGCCGCAGATTATTGGAAGAAAAAAGGACATACAGCTACGTACCAAGATACCGATATCGTTTTGACAACGCGCGATTTAGCTCGTTTGTTGAAGAAAAAGGGTATAGATCTTAGAAATGTAGAACCTGCAACTGAGCAGGATAATCCACTAGCAGAATACACCGGTGCTGGAACGATTTTTGGTGCGACTGGCGGGGTTATGGAAGCGGCATTGCGTACGGCTTATTTGGTCGTGACCGGTGAAGAATTAGCTACATTGGATTTTACCCCAGTTCGTGGACTGGCGACGGTTAAAGAAGCTGAAATCCCAATGAAAATCAAGGGAACGGATAAGGAAATTGTCTTGAAGGTTGCAGTGGTCCATGGGACAAAGAATATTGAACCGTTACTTAAACAGATTGAAGATGGGCAAAGCCCATATCATTTCATAGAAGTCATGAATTGCCCGGGCGGCTGTGTAAACGGCGGCGGACAGCCAATCAATCCAATGGGAACATCGTGGTTGGGTAAAGCCAAAGCGATTCTTCCTTGGGCGTAGGAGGTACTTAGAGATGAAATATAATTATATCGAAAAAGCGATTCAGGTAACACGCCGTGAATTCGTTGCTCTAGCGGGTATTATAGCTGCGATTTTATGGACTGGTGCATATGCAGTGACCGATGTCGTACAAGATCGCAATAAATATATAAAAATGCGTACGGCTGGAATTTATAAGGACGATGAAAAATGTGCACACCGTCGCAGCCATGAAAATAAAAGTTTGATGGATATGTATGGAAAGTTTGCTGGCAAGCCAATGAGTCCTTTAGCTGAAGAACTTTTTCATACGAAATATGTAGATCGAACTAAATTAGGCTGAGCATAGAGGAGGAAATAGAATATGGCAAATTTTGATGATAACGCGGTCGTACTAAAACATGCTGTGGGAACGCGCTTATTCCACTGGGGCCTGGTTCTTGGCTTTTTACCGGCAGCGTTGACTGGTATTGCTCTTTGGCTCAGACCGTTTAGTGAGACGGGAATGCATTTAACGATGCAAGTTCATATCGTCGGTGCATGGATACTGTCACTGTCTTGCGTGTACTTTTTCTTGTTCCAATACAGAAGAGTCATCTCTTTTTGGCGTGAGATCTTTACTTGGACAAAAAGTGATGTTGATTGGATGAAGGTTTCTGGAGGATATCCACAA
>CBDTTM010000272.1:0-2912 GCA_965363355.1 uncultured Selenomonadaceae bacterium
CCGCGAGATCTTTGAATCAAAACCATTTTTGTATTTTTTTTGATTTTTGCTTTGACAGCTTCAAGGTCAACTTTCCCCTCGCACATAGAAACTTCATCGTACGCGACACCAAATTCTTTTAAGGATCCTGGTGTTGGATTTGCATAACCAATTACCGTTTGCATCGTATCATATGGTGCCCCAGTAATCGATAAGAGCTCATCGCCGGGGCGTAGAATCCCAAACAAGACCGTAGCTAGTGCATGGGTCCCTGAAACAAATTGGGTTCGTACTAAGGCCGCCTCTGTTTGAAAGATCGACGCATACAGTTCTTCTATTTTCATTCGGCCGATATCATCATAAGCATAGCCTGATGTCGTGTTAAAATGTGCATCAGATACTTTAGCCTCACGCATCGCATTTAAGACTTTTAACGTATTGGATTCAGCAATAGCCTCAATTTTCTTAAAAGAAGCTTCACATTCTTGTAAGGATTCTTGTTTTATTTTTAGTAGTTTTTCTGAAAATGGCATAAGATTAATCGTTATCTCCTAGTTTATATTTTTCAAATTGGCCTACTTTTTCTAGTGGCAAAGTTACTGTTAAAAGTGTACCATGTTCTGTATATTCGGTGGTCTCAATGGTAGCGGCTTCATGAAGCTGCGTAATTTTTTCTCCTTCATTAAAAGGAATGAGCAACTGCACTCTTTGATTCTGTGAGGAAAAATACATTGCTATTTTTTGCAGCAATGTATCCAGATTCAAATTATTTTTAGCGGATATTCCAATAGAATTTTCTTCCGTTTCTAGTTTGCCAAAAAAGGAGGCATCTTCCACTTTGTCAATTTTATTAAAAACATTGAAGGTTGGTTTAGTGTCTGCTTTCAAATCTTTCAGCACGTCAACAACCGCTGTCATTTGCAGCTGATAATTTTCTTGGCTGCTATCGACAACATGCAGCAATAAATCGGCTTCTTGGACTTCTTCTAATGTCGCATGAAAAGCAGAGACTAAATGATGCGGCAATTTCTGAATAAAACCAACGGTATCTGTCAACAAGATTTTTTGTTTATTCGGCAGCACAACCAAACGTGTCGTTGGGTCAAGCGTCGCAAAGAGCTTATCTTCAGCAAAAACACCAGCGTTCGTCAACGTATTCAGTAAAGTAGACTTTCCAGCATTTGTATAACCAACCAAAGAAACGGTAGGAATCCTCGATGCTTTGCGTCCAGCCCGATGAAGTGTACGATGTTTTTTGAGTTGTTCAATTTGTTTTTCGATTTCATGGATTTTAGTATAAATCCGTCGTTTGTCTACTTCAAGCTTTGTTTCTCCTGGCCCTCTCGTTCCTATTCCCCCGCCTAGTCTCGACATGACCAAACCTTGCCCACCGATTCTCGGCAGCGTATAACGAAGCTGTGCGAGTTCTACTTGAAGCTTGCCGTCACTTGAACGCGCTCTTTGCGTGAAGATATCTAAAATAAGCGCTGTTCGGTCTAGAATTTTCACGCCTAAGAGTTGCTCTAAGTTATGTTGCTGCGAAGGAGAAAGCTCATCATCCATAATTACTAGGTTTGCATTGACTTCCTGAATCAGAAGAGAGATTTCCTGTATTTTCCCTTTACCGAGGAATAGCGCCGAATCCGGGCGGTCTTTTTTTTGCGTCACCGTGCCAACAACAACGGCACCTGCGGTTTCAGCCAGCTGGCTTAATTCTTCAAGAGAATCTTCTATCGACCAGGCCGAGCGTTTGCCGGACAATTCGATACCAGCTAAAATAGCCCGTTCTTCTTCATCGACAGTATCTTTGAGCATATCGCGGCTAAGTTTCTTATTGATGATTGTCGTCAAATAAGTCAAACTGACTTTGTGAAGCGTAGCAGCTTCAACCGGACCGATACCTTGCAATTGTGCTAAACCACCGTCGTCGAATTCACCGGTGAAAAAAGCCATACTGGCAATGATGTCACTGCCCTTTCGCCCAATAGCCACCATGACATCAAAGCGCATGCGGCGCAAAGAAGACAGATCTGGATCACTTAGGGTTGTATCAGCACTTGGATGCGTATGGATGCAGCGAATTCCCGATAAACGCAAGGCAGAAGTTCTTTCTTTGATTTCAGGCAAATCTACAGTCGCAGTATCCCCTACAGAGACTTGAACAACCTTCCCCTGCCTATTGATATAGACAGCGACTTCTCTGCCAAGAAGCTCTGTGATTGCTACGATCTGCTCATTGATTTCATTGGTCGAAATCTGCCCGATAGGCACTTGCATATCATAAACGCTTTCTAATTGATCAATAATATACTTTTTTACATTTTTAATATTTCCATTTACTTTCAAAAAATCACCTCCAGGGAACTTAGGATCGATTGGATAGATTGGCGATGTGCTTCAATGTTATTGACATTGTACCATCGGTATTATTATTAAACTCCACATAATCGGTATTATTGAAATAATCCAAAGGAATGGTCAGCTCTATGCCTGTATCTGTTTTTAGCTTATGATTCTTCATTTTTTTCAGCGTGAACTCACGGTCCATTTCCACCGGTTCTGACAAACCCGCAGCTTCAATTTGTTTACTGTATTCAGCCTGCATGGCTGGGTTTTCTTCAAAAACACGGCGCCCTACTTCTTTAGGGTCAAGCTGAGCAGATTCTTGCATATTATCAGCAATAAAAGACTTAACCGCCGTAGCTGCAGCTACATCGCTCTGGCCATATTCCGCTGCTACTTTTTTAGCTACCTTCCCCACCGTTTTTATGAGCTCATTTGGCGAGAGCGTATGATTGCATTCTAATAAGATTTCTGGAAAAACACAAATGTTATTACCATCGATAGTATACTTAGGTGCAACAAATTTTATCAGTTGATCCGGCAATTCAATAAAAGCAAATTCATTGATTTTCTGTGAAGGATTCGGCATG
>CBDTTM010000273.1:0-2906 GCA_965363355.1 uncultured Selenomonadaceae bacterium
TTTGCAGTGGAACGCCGCAAGATGTCTTCATGGATGAGCGAACAAAAAAGATCTTTGGCATGTTTGTCGGGGAGAATGTGTTTACAGGGAGGGCCTTGGATAAATGATGGAAACTATTTACGGCGTTTTATCGCTAGTGCTGCCATTTTCTTGGATGGACCATGTTTTTATGAAAAATGCGTTTTTGGCAGTGCTTTTAGTGACGCCATTGTTTGGCTTGCTTAGCACCATGGTGGTCAGCAATCGGATGGCCTTCTTTTCAGACTCGTTAGGGCATGGCTCATTTACGGGTTTGGCGATTGGCGTGTTGCTAGGTGGCGTGCAGCCACTTTTGTCGCTAGTCGTGTTTTCTGTGGTGTTTTCTCTGTTTATCACTTATATAAAGGGCAAGAGCAGCACATCCACAGATACGATTATTGGCGTTTTTTCATCGACCGCGATTGCTGTAGGCCTGATGATGATGTCATATGGCGGCGGCTTCAATAAATTTTCAGCGTATTTGATTGGAGATTTATTGAGTATCACACCAGAAGAAATAGGCGCTTTGGCCGTTGTTTTTTTATTAGTGCTCTTTGTGTGGGGGTTCATTTTTAATCGCTTGCTCATCATCAGCATCAATCCAACGTTAGCCGCAAGCCGGGGCGTGAAGACGATGTGGATCGAAATGTTTTTTGCCGCTGTCTTGGCGGTTATCGTTGCTATCAGCATCCAGTGGGTAGGCTTGTTGATCATCAATTCCTTGTTGGTCCTGCCGGCGGCTGCTGCCAGAAATATTGCTGGTAACGTGAAGCAGTATCACGTAATGTCTGTAGGAATCGCGCTCTTTTCTGGCGTAGCAGGTCTGATTGCCTCTTATTATTGCAATATGGCAACGGGGGCTACCATCGTAGCCGTTGCGGCAGCCATATTCTTTGTAACTCTGTGCCTTAAACCATATTTTTCCAAATAAGAGATTTATATAGAGATTTTCTTTTGTTCATAGTATAATACTGGTAAAGATTGAACAGGGATGTACAATATGTTTATCGTTATAAAAGCAGGAGGCGGATAGCAAGTGAAAGTAAAGAACTGCATGGAACACTTTGTTGAAGAAAATATAGACGCGGTATTGGCGCAGTATCCAGAAGCATGTAATTGTGAAAAATGCCAAAGGGATATCCTTATTTTGGCGTTGAATCATTTGCCTCCTAAGTACGTTGCGACTGACAAGGGTGATACCTATACAAGGCTTGATTTATATAATCAGGACCAGACATTAGCGGTCATTCGAGAAATCGCAAAAGCAGTTGAAATCATTATGAGAAATCCAAGGCATGAGGATAAATAATCGTGCCTATAAAAAACAGCCGTCGGCATTAGCCGGCAGCTGTTTTTTTTAAGATTCTTCGGAAAGTGAAGCCGAAGTGTCTTCTTTTTTCTCTTTTTTTTGTGTGACGATGATCTTGTCGATACGGGCTCTGTCCATATCGACGATTTCAAAAGTAAAATCGTTCCATTCACATTTTTCGGCGACTTTTGGAATATAGCCGAAGTAGGAGGTTAAAAAGCCTCCCATTGTTTGGTAATGGGCCCGGTCTTCATCGGGGAGTTTGTCCAAATCAAATTTTTCTTTAAAGTCATCGATGTCGTAGAGTCCATCGACGAGCCAGGAGTTTTCATCACGAGGTGTGATTTGAATCGGCTCAGGGTCTGTATTATCAGCGATGTCGCCAAGAATTTCGTTGACGATATCACGAAGGGTAATAAAGCCGACGACGCCGCCGTATTCATCCAATACAACTGCTTCATGGATTCCGGATTCGCGGAATTTTTCCAGGACACGGAAGGTCTCCATCGAGCGTGGAATGAACATCGGTTTGCGAATATATGGCATGAACGTGAGAATCTCATCATCAATGGCAGCATTTAGGAGATCTTTGGCGTAAAGTATGCCGACGAAATCATCCAAATTATCTTTGCCGACAGGAAATACCGTATCGGGATTTTCCCGAATCATTTGCAGATTGTGGGCAAGCGAATCCTCAAGATCCAGCCAGAATAGCTGGGTCCGCGGAGTCATCAATGAATAAGCAGTTTGATCGCTCATACGGAAAATGCGATCGACCATGTCTTGTTCAGCTTTTTCAAAAGTTCCGTCTTCTGTACCTTGTTCGATAAGGTCTTTGACTTCATCTTCGGTAACGTTGTCTTCAACATGTGGTGAAATGCCAAATAGAGCAAGCAGTGCATTGGCAGAAATCGTCAAGAAGGCGACAAAAGGGCGCATGAGCAATTCTAAACGATTTAATATGCTTAGAAATCGCATCATATAAGCTTCCGGATCTTGTAAGGCAACTTTTTTCGGCAGGAATTCTGCCAGCAGCAAATTAAGATAAGCAATGACTAAAATGCTTGCAATGAGAGCAAATGTTTTTGCATAAGTCTCTAGAAAAGGCACGGAGGATAAAGCGGTGGCAATAAGCGGTGCAATGCCGATTCCAGCCAATATACCAATTAAAATACTTGTGAGGGTAATCCCAATTTGTACAATAGATAGAAGCCGTTCAGGATTCTCAAGAGCGATAAGGCACGCCTGTGCTCTTTCGTTATCGTCTTCGGCCAATTTTTCTAACTTGCTCTTACGTGTTTCGACAATTGCTGTTTCAGCGGTGACAAAAAAACCATTAATAAAAATGAAAAGCAAGGTCAATAGAGGGATTATACCCGCATCGGGACTGTCCAAGAAAAATCCACATCCTTTAAATTTGTAATAGCTTACGTATTTTTACCTAAGCAATATATTGCTTTCTATTATAACATAAATCAGCGAAAATAATCAGCTTCTGTATCTTTTTTTCATTTAACTACCTGTTTTGGGCATAAAAAATGCTCTTAATGAGCATTTATTCAATAACCTTAGCGTCTGG
>CBDTTM010000274.1:0-2895 GCA_965363355.1 uncultured Selenomonadaceae bacterium
TCCGAAACCTCGTCCTTGTTCGCCAACTCGTGCCGCCTCAATTGCCGCATTCAAGGCCAATAAATTAGTTTGTCCAGCAATTCCTGAAATCGCATCTATGATCTGGCCAATTTCTTGTGACCGTCCATTTAGTTTATCGACAGTATCCGCAACGAGCAACGAAGATTGCTGAATTGAAGCCATTTGCGCAACTGCTTGCCGAACGATGGTACTGCCATCTTTAGCAGACCTGGCAGTTTGTTCCGTCACTCCGGCCACCGCTGTAGTATTTTTCGCAGCTTGATCAAGACCCGCCGACATTTCTTTCACTACATCTGTTGATTCATTGGCAGAATTCATCTGCTGCGCTGCACCGTGTGCCACTTCCGTAATGGACTGAGCAACCTGGCTTGATGCTTGTGCCGATTGATCTGTACTCGCCGTAAGTTGCTGCGATGAAGATGCCAGTGTTTCTGCCGAAATAGCAATTTTTTTGAGTACCGCTCCGACTTTCTCCACCATTTTTTCTACTGCTCTTGCCAGATCACCGACTTCATCTTTACTTCTTAAAAACCGTTCCTCGACTTTAAAGGCAAAGTCTCCATCCGCCACATTATTTAAAGCGGATACTGCTACTTTCAACGGAGTGCTAACAGATTTTGTAATTTTAATTGCAGTAACCGCTCCAATCACAATAGCAATGCCTGTCATCACAAGCATTATGAGCTGTGCTTTTTCACCGGCCGCCTGTGCTGCATCAAAGGACTCATTCATCTTCTTTTCCCGGTAACTTCTATATTCTTCAACCTTATCGCGAATTGCAGCCGCTGCCGGAGCAAGTTCGTTTGACATCAAAGGAACTACCGCCTCCAAATTCCCTTCATGTTTCAAAGGAATTACTTTTTCAGCTACGATTTTCTTGTACCGGTTATCCAAAGCTTCTATATCTGTTATATACTGCTTATCTTCCGGGGTAGCTGCAACGGATACCAAGTATTGACGGCTTTCCTTATCTTCTTTATCTAACTTATTGTACTGATCGAGATACGATGTCTGCCCGCCAATCAAGAAACCACGGATTGATGCAACTTCCAGACCATTATTGATAGCAAGTCGATTCGTTTTCTCCAATAGTCCTAAATCAACGTCTTGCATCACGTTGGTACTAGCATTCATATTTTTAATCAAATAAACGCCGAAACCGCTGGAAATCATCATAATAAGCAAAACGACCAAAAAACCTGTTGCAATTCTGGCACCGATTTTCATAATTACTCCTCCATTTGAATAAAAATATAAATCTATACTCCCATTTACTTTCAAGATACGACAGCTCTCAAGAAAAATCCTTTCCGTGTCAAGATTATTTATTGAAATTTCCGACATTTTACACAATTTTACTTTTAAGCCTTATTTAGGATGAAAAGCAGGCTTTACATGTATGCTTGACCTGCTTTCATCCAAGTCAGAAATCAATTTTTCTCAAACTTACTTATTTCCACCAAATTCGTATGTTGCGGATTGCCAAAAGCCAACGGAGTCGGCTGATACTTCGTCAGCACGTTTATGCATCCGCGCCGATCGACGCCGTCCTTATCCGGCTCCCACCATGCCCCCTGCGGAACAGAAACTACGCCTAGCATGATTCTAGGCGTCACCTTTGCCGGCAAAATCATATGCCCCCGATCATTAAAGACATTTACAAGGTCCCCCGATGCAATCTTTCGCTTTTCAGCGTCAATCGGACTGATCCAAACCTCTTGCGGTGCAAGCTCTTCTAACCATTTGCTATTATCAAATGAAGAATGGACTCTTCGTTTATAATGATGTCCTATGCACTGTAAAGGATATTTTTCCCGAAGTGGATCTTCAGGACCTTCCCAAGCTTTTATATATTTGGGAATTGCCGGTATTTCTTTTGGTTTTTTCAAATTCCATAGACGCAAAGAAAATATTTCTATTTTGCCCGACGGCGTCGGAAATGGATATGTCGCTGGATCTTCAATCTGCTGACGAAAAGCAATATCCGGTTCATTATAATGACGGCGATACACACCGGCATTTTTTATCGTTTCGAATTCCGGAAAATCCGCATCATTTCGCCGCGTTTCAGCAACGATATAACGAAGCCATTGTTCTTGGGTCCTGCCTTCCGTAAATTCATTTTTCAGGCCCAGTTGTTCGGACAGATCCGTAATCCAGTCATAGCCATTGCGGCACTCAGCCGGTGGATCGACCGCCTTATTCAAGTACAATACATAATCACCATACCCCCATGGAGAAAGCATATCCTCTCGTTCCATAAAAGTATCAGCGGGTAAAACAAGATCTGCATATTTGGCACTTGACGTAAGGAAATGTCCATTATCGACAATGAATTCTGCTAAAGATTCATCTGCCAAAAGTTTCGCCGTCGCATTCGAATCGGAATGCTGATTGACCAGGCAATTGCCCCCCAAATTAAAAATCAACTTAATATTACTCGACAAACGTTCTACACCCTTCACACCGTCTTCAGCGCCAAGACCGCTACCATGCGTGATGGCATCCGGCCAGGCGAACACAGAAATCTTTGCCTTACAAGGATTTTGTATCGGAATGGATGCCAAATTTATTTTTCTAGCAGGACCGGCATACCCAGAGGCCCAGCCGCCTGCAACCCCAATATTCCCAGTCATCGCTGCCAAAACACTGCCGCTGCGAACAATTTGTTCTCCATAAGCATGCCTTTGTGGGCCATACCCCTGAATCAGTGCGCCCGGTCGATCAAGTGCATAAGTACGTGCCAATTCAATGATTTTTGCTTTAGGAATTCCTGTGATTTTTTCTGCCCATGCAGGAGTCTTTTCTTGTCCATCCCCTGATTTTCCCAGTATATAGGCTTTATAAGAACTGCCACGCTCTGCCTCTTCGGGT
>CBDTTM010000275.1:0-2870 GCA_965363355.1 uncultured Selenomonadaceae bacterium
ATGCACAACCTGTATAGCATCCATCTTTATCAAACTTGCTATCTGGCCCCATCGCCAAAATCGGTTCTTTATAATGAACAAAATCCTTGGTAGACACATGCCCCCAATGTTTTTGCTTATGTTCACAGCTATAAGGATTCCACTGAAAAAAAACCTGATATGCACCCTTATAAAAAGCTAATCCATTCGGATCATTGATGAGTCCGAATGGCATTTCCAAATGAAAGCTATTTTTCCAAGGATGTTTTTGTTTTAAACCTTCTTTTACCTTTGCTGAAAATTCCTGTCTTGTCCAGACCATTTAAGATTCCCCTTCCAGTTCCCTCACACTTTCCCGTTCCTCAAACACCAAAGATATATCGTTGTTCGAAATCATATCTTTGCCTTCCAATAAATCGAGCATCCCCTGCGCTGTCTTGATGCCAACTAATTCATAATCAAAAGCAATCGTCGTCAAGGCTGGATAAGATACGGCCCCTACATCATAGCCACCAAAACCTGCAATCGATATTTCCCCCGGCACAGATACCTTCACCTCATGCAAATAACGCAAAACGCCTAAACCAATATTATCGGTCGCACAAATGACTGCGGTTGGCTTAAACGAAAGAATTTCTTCACCCTTAGCATATGCTGAGGCAAAATCAAAACCCGTTTGCACAAAGTTTACCGACGCCCCTGGATGATTTCCCAAGAAAGCCTCCACAAAGCCATTTTTTCGTTCGATTCCAACGGCGTGATCGGTTTCCGTGACCCCAGCAAAGACAACGTGTTTATGGCCTTTTGCTTTCATGTATTCTCCCATCATCCTGCCCGCTTTTTCATCATTGATTTTGACATAGTGCACTGCTTTATTCCATTGACCCGTAAATACAATAGGAAGCTCCATTTCTTTGATCAACTGCAAATGCTTGCGCGTGATGCCAATCGAATCCACAATGATTCCATCCACACCCTGTTGTTCTAAATTTATGATATTTGAAATTTCCTTGTTCTTCTTTAAATTGCTGACGAGCAATATCCCTTGATAACCTGCCGGCTCCAATACTTGATTCATCCCTGCTAAAAGCTTGCCAACCGTTACCGAATCCATTCGCGGCAAAATGATTCCAATCAACTTGCTGCTCTTCATTTTTAATCGTTTCGCAAAAAAATTGGATTTAAATCCGGTTTCTATAATAACAGCTTTTATCTTATCTGCCTTTTCTCCACTGACATATCCTTGATTCAAATACCGTGACACCGTACTTTTCGATACCTTTGCCATGTCTGCGATATCTTGGATCGTAATCTTTCTTTCCATTAAGGATTCACCCCTTGCTGCGTTCACTAAAACTTCTTCAATAAGATTATTTATTCGGCAGCAAGAAGAAAAGCCCTTCTATTTTCTCTTTTTTTGTAAGTAATATTTGGTCAAAAATCTTATATTTACTGACTTTGCAGTAGTTTTATATGGAATTGATTTCTTACGAAAGGGAAAATTGCGAAAAAACAGGATCCCCCGTTTTTTCGCAATGCCCAACATTTTTTTAAGACCTTAAACCAGGAAATTCCACTGTAAACGATACATGTTATTCTTCTCATTCGTATCAACATCCTTTCCCAAGCTGTACCATGCGGTAATCCCCATATTTTCCGTAAATACATAGTCGCCGCCCAAACGAATGCCTTTTACATTTTGACACCAATCATCGGTGTTGCTGTAGCTTGCAAGCTGCGGACTTTTACGATACATAGCAAAAAGATCAAATGTTTTTGGTTTTTTCAAATCTGCAGCTTTATAGGTGAGTTTCACCAAATAGGCTTTTTGATTTTCACTGGTGATACCAGACGAAGCCACGCCTTTAGCATTCGATTTTGCATACACGACATCAAGTCGCAAATTTTTCGCAAGAGCAGTATCTGCGCCAATCGTATAGTACCCTACATAATCCTCCGCCGCCTGATGTTGCAGCAGATTGCCACCAATGTGATAATAACCTGCGTGCAGATTGGACACCTTGCTCACTGGCACGTCAAATAGTACAGATTGATAATTTTGCGAATAGTAATTATACGTTCCGCTATCAAGCACTACAGAGGCATTATCATCGGTTGATGTTGCTTTACCCGCTTCCAACGTCGTTATTATATTTTTTCCGAATTTTACTTGCCCACCAGTCACTTTATCGTCATACACCAAGCCTTGCGGTGAATAAGCACTAAAGCGCCCTGCCTTGACCATCGTATTGCCAATAGGTCCATTTAAGTACATTTGTTCAAATACCGAATTTTGCAGAGTTTCATTTTCACCACCATAATTGAGCTGTCGTCCATATTCATTTTCGCCTTTCAGGGACCACTCTTTATTGATCTGATAAGCATAATTGAGATCCAGATTAATATGGCTGTTTGGTGTATATTTGCCAGTTTTCACTCCGCGCTGTACGGTTTTCCCACCAGTATCGCCTTGATCAAACCGAATTCTTCCTGTTCCCGAAAAAGTAAATCGGTCCATTTTATTCTCTTCTATTGATTTTTCCATTATATCTTTTTTTGCTGCACTTTTACGTACACCAATCGAATCGAGTTCATCTGTATATTCTTGTGCCAATTTATCAATGATAGCTTTTGATTCAGCGTCAGCTTTGCCTTCTTTTGACATAGCCTTGGCGACAAGCACGGCCATTTCATTCCGCGTCAAAATCTGATCTTTATGAAAAGCACCATCATCAAGTCCACGTATTAAGCCTTGATGCACAAGCTCAGCCACCGCTCCATATGACCAATCGTCTAGTGGCACATCGTCATACGGATTAGAATTTGCGGAACCGGTTCCAGTTTGTCCTAAAAAAATAGCAGTCATTAGTATGCCAATTGCTCTCTTTTTC
>CBDTTM010000276.1:0-2849 GCA_965363355.1 uncultured Selenomonadaceae bacterium
AAACGGTTTTCTGTGATATCGGTGATACCTACACCATTTGCTGCTCCGATTTCATTGAGTTTTGTCATGAGTTCAACCGCACCGAGTTTTTCTCCATTGACAGCAACCGGAATACCTTTTTCGAAATCAACCGTTACATATTCTGGTTTATCTGGAGCTGCTTCTGGAGCTTTAGATACGAGGAACATTTCATTTTTTGGTTCATTCCAAGGATCTTCAAGATCTGCGCCTTCATGGCTCAAATGCCAAATATTGCGGTCCATGCTGTAAGTTTTGTTGCTCGTCGCTACTGGAATATTATGCTTATTAGCAAATTCCAAAGCATCTTCGCGCGAACGGATCGTCCATTCACGCCAAGGAGCAATGATCTGGATATTTGGTGCCAACGCTTTTACCGTCAATTCAAAACGGACCTGATCGTTGCCTTTACCAGTTGCACCGTGAGCAATTGCATCGGCGCCTTCTTTTTTAGCGATTTCAACGAGTGCTTTTGCGATGAGCGGACGAGCAAACGAAGTCCCTAGTAAATATTTGCCTTCATATACAGCACTTGCTTTAAGTGTTGGCCATACATAATCTTCTAAGAAAGGTTTTGTCAAATGTTCGATGTAAACTTTTGATGCACCTGATGCCAATGCTTTATCGTGAACGACATTGAGTTCATCGCCCTGTCCGATATCGGCACAAACAGCGATGACTTCGCAGCCATCATAATTTTCTTTTAACCAAGGAATGATAACAGATGTATCCAATCCACCGGAATATGCAAGTACAACTTTTTTAACCGTAGCCATAATTAAAACATCTCCTCAAAATTGTTCATTTTATTTTTAATTTCCCATAGTCAAGGCCATAATCGCTTTTTGTGTATGTAAACGATTTTCAGCCTCGTCAAAAATAACAGCAGCATTTTGTTCCATGACTTCTCCTGTTATTTCTTCGCCGCGGTGTGCTGGCAGGCAATGCATTACAATTGCTCTTTTGTCGGCAACAGCGAGCAACTCTTTATTGATCTGATAGTCTTTGAAGATTTTCTTTCTTTCTTCGCGCTCTGCTTCTTGGCCCATGCTGGCCCAAACATCGGTGTAGAGAATATCGGCATCTTTTGCTGCCTCATAGATATCCTGCATGACCTGAATCGATCCGCCCGTTTTTGCAGCATCTTCTATGGCAAGCTTCGTCACCGCCGCATCTGGCTCATACCCTTTTGGTACAGCCGCTGTAAAATGCATGCCGACTTTTGCGCAGCCATACATCAAAGAATGCGTCATGTTATTGCCATCGCCGATATACGCCAACTTGAGGCCCTTGAGATTCTTGCCCTTATGTTCTTGTGCAGTCAAAAGATCGGTCAATACCTGACATGGATGCAATAGATCCGTCAACGCATTGATGACCGGAACATCTGCATATTTGGCAAATTCTTCTACATCGCTATGTGCAAAAGTCCGTATCATGATGCCATCCAAATAACGAGAAAGCACACGTGCCGTGTCTTTGATTGGCTCACCACGGCCAATTTGCAAGTCGCGGTCCGATAAGAACAACGCTGTACCACCAAGCTGGTACATACCGGTCTCAAACGAAACACGTGTCCTCGTCGAAGACTTTTGGAAAATCATTCCTAATGTTTTCCCTTTCAAAAGATGATGTTCAATGCCCTCTTTTTGCTTCGTCTTCAAAACCTTGGCAAGATCAAGGATTTCATACACTTCATCAACTGATAGGTCGTGTATCGACAACAAGTCTTTGCCCTTTAACATTGTAAAACCCCCAGATTTTAAGCTTCCGGCGCATTGCCTATTCCGCTATATATTATACTATAAATTCCTTGTTCATGCATATTTTGCTAAAACTGTATCTAACGTTTCAACAAGCTCATCGACATGGTCCTTCGTAATGATCAAAGGTGGAACAAAACGAAGTACATCACCTGCTGTGCAATTGATGATCGCACCATATTTTAAGCATTCATCGACAATTTCTCTACCCGGCTTTGTAAGCTGCATCCCCAAGATAAAACCAAGCCCACGGACTTCCGTAATAAGCGATGGATATTTTTGCTGGAACCCTTCTAATTTGCCTTTGAGATATGCACCTACCGTCTCTACATTTTCTAAGAGATGATCCTCTGCAATCGTATCAAGGACAAGATTAGCCGCCGCACAAGCAAGAGGATTGCCCCCAAAGGTGGTTCCATGGTCGCCGGCATGAAAAGCCCCTGCCACTGCATCGGTCATGATGAATGCCCCGATTGGCACGCCTCCAGCAAGCCCCTTGGCCAATGTCACAATATCAGGTTTTACACCAAAATGTTCGTAAGCAAACATCTTGCCAGTTCTGCCAATGCCTGTTTGAATCTCATCGAAAATCAGCAAAGCATCATGCTTATCGCAAAGAGCACGAACCTTTTTAAGATAGTCTTGTTTTGGCATGTTCACGCCGCCCTCACCTTGGATTGGTTCAAGCATCACCGCGCAAGTCTTATCCGTAACCATTTTTTCGAGTGCTTCGATATCATTGTATTCAACATAGTCAAAGCCCTGTGGCAGCGGTCCTACGCCTTGTTGATACTTAAACTGTCCCGTAGCCGTCAAAGTAGCTAAGGTACGGCCATGAAAACTATGTACAGCCGTAATGATCTGTGACTTTTCCTCATCGATTGAATGTGCGTATTTACGAGCTGCCTTAATGGCCCCTTCATTGGCTTCTGCTCCCGAATTGCCAAAAAACACTTTATCGAGTCCACTGAGTTTTTTCAACTTAACAGCAGCTTCTGCCTGTACTTTCGTATAATACAGATTCGAGCAGTGGATCATCTTGCCGGCTTGATCTGAAATAGCCTTCAC
>CBDTTM010000277.1:0-2848 GCA_965363355.1 uncultured Selenomonadaceae bacterium
TAAATTACGAACCAACTTTTATTGCAAATAAAATTGATGAAAACGAAAATCTTTTCCTGGCAGAAATCGTGAAAAATAATGTTACAAAATACTTTTTCTATATCAATCAAATCATGCAGAACCTATCACGCCAGAAGCAATATTCAGATGAGTTAGTACGTGTTGAAATAAAAACTATTTGTCAGCGTCTGGAAGATAAAGGACTTTCACAAACTGCGATATATGAAAGTATATCTAAGCAAATCCACCGTATAACAAAACAGAATATGATTTATTGTGATATTGTTGTCTGCTATTTTATTCAATCTTGCGAGGTATTTCATGATTTTACCAAATAAACTTTTTTCATATAATGACAGCATCTTATCCAAGATGCCTTGTATCTTATGTAACCTGGATACTCCAAAGACTCCTGTCGAACTTCTGCGTCTATGCAGAGACATTCAGGGGCCTGTAGAACTCGTTGATGTTCTGGATTGTCTATACGCCCTCAGAAAAATCACATTAAATGACAAGGGAGAAATAGAAAAATGTTGATTGAAATATCTTGCTCCAAATTTAAAACTCCAAAACATCCAAAGGAAGCAATAAGCTTCCACCCAGGATTAAATGTAGTGTTGGGTAATAAAAATGGAGCAAATTCTATTGGAAAGTCCACCATGCTTCTGATAATTGATTTTGCATTCGGTGGTTCATCTTATGTAAAAAGCGATGCGGTGATTGAATTAGGAAATCATGAAATATTTTTCACCTTTTGTTTTGCGAATCAAGAGTATAGATTTTCACGAGATACATCAAATCCTGATGTAATTCGTGAATATCTGTCAAAAGACATCTGCAAAGAAATCAGCCGGCGTGAATACACTCAATGGCTTTGTCATCAATATGCAATGGATTACCCCGGAGTTTCATTCAGGAATACAATCAGCCGCTTCTTCCGTATCTATAAGAAAAGCAATATCGATGAAATGCAACCGTTGAAAAGCAGAGAATCAGAAAACAGCACGGATGCAATCAATGTCTTGCTCTGTCTTTTTAATCACCATAATGAGATTTCATATTTACAGGACCAGTTAAAATCCGCTAAAGATAAACACTCCGCCTTTCGTACAGCACAAAAATACAACTTTATTGCCTCTGCTATTACACGACAAAAAGAGTATGATGAGACACAATCAAAATTAGCCGAATTACGTCAAGAAAAAGAAGATTTGGCCTTCTCCAATAATTCCTCTGTTGATACAGAAGAAGTGAAAAAGGCTAATAAAATAAATGAACTGAAACGATATCTTCGTGATGCCAGAAAAAAGCTGGAACAGAAGAAAAACGATATTCATCTCGTCGATTTAAATCTTCAACTTGGGGTTCAACCCACGGAAGCAGATTTGAATAATCTCTTGACATTCTTCCCCAATGCCAATATTGAGAAACTAGCTAAAATTGAAAAATTTCACCATAAGATACAATCTATACTCAAAGATGAATTGCTTGAAACAAAGAAAAGAATGGAACAAGAGCTAATACCTCTCCAAAATCAAGTGGATAAAATCCAAAATTACATCGAACAGTTAAAACCATCGATGGCATTTAGTGACGAATTTCTCACCGCTTATACTAAGCTCGATCATGAGATAACTACTTTAGAAAATGAATGCGATAATTTTATCAATCTGCAAAATTTAACTAAAATCGAAAAGCAAGCAAAGACAGCACTTGAAGAACGAACCACATTGCTTCTGCATCAGATGGAAAAAAGTATTAATGATGAAATGGAGAAAATCAGCGACTTCATATCTCATGGTGAGGACAATGCGCCTATTCTCCGGTTGCTAAAAAGCAACAGCTATACCTTTGAAACACCGAGAGATTCAGGAACTGGCACCAATTATAAAGGAATGCTGATTTACGATTTAAGCATTTTAAAATTGACACCACTGCCGGCTCTTGCTCACGATTCCTTATTATTTCCGAATATTTCCGATGAAAACTTACGGCAACTACTACAACTGTATGCAACCATCAGAGAAAAACAAATCTTCATAGCATTTGATCGACAAGACAATTTAGGGCCAGATATTTCTTCTCTGCTCAATAACCATGCAGTTATAAAACTGGGGCCAAACGATGAAACCCTGTTTGGTATTCAATGGGGAAAGAAAATCTAAAAAAAAACGGCAGTAACGATAAAAAGCTATCGTTACTGCCGTATTCTTATTGCCATCCTTTTCTTCTCCTTTGCCTTAAGGTCACTCCACTATTTCCAAGCACAAAAAAAGCCGGCTATCTGCCGACGTTTGCCAAGACCTCGCTATATATGGACTTTTCTGCTATGCACACCGTTCCCAATATTGTATCAATCCCAAGCATCTTTGCTCGACGAGGAGGATGTGTTTTTTATCGACGTCGATGGTTTCTTTGACGGCAAAGGCATCGTGGACGTTCTCGGTCCGCTCGTCCCGCCGGAGCTGCCATTGGACTTTCGTCGGCCGCAGGCGCTGCAAGGCGTCGCACCAGGTCCAGCGGGCCGAGGCCCAGTCGCGAAAGAGGGCTTCGGCCTGGTTGAAGCCGCGGCGCTGTAATTTTTCCGGTGCCAGCGGCACGGGGACGACGACGTCGATGCGGGCGAACCGTTCCGGCCAGGGGAAGCAGTCGAGCAGGATCCGGCAGGCCTGGCACTTCCCTGGCTTGCCGTTATATTTGATGTCGTGCAGGACATGGCGCATGGCGCCGCGGTAATCGGTCAGGCAGTAACAGGCGCTGAGGTGCCTCACAGCCGGCGTCTTGTTGATGCGCCGGGGATGCCAGATGGCAGCCAGACAGGCCGGGCACCAGTCGCCATCATGGGCTA
>CBDTTM010000278.1:0-2844 GCA_965363355.1 uncultured Selenomonadaceae bacterium
TGATAAGAAAGCTCTGCTTCTTGACAAAGGCCCCGAATAACCGCTACAGCCTCCGCATCGCCTGCGTAGGACTGACTAGCTGCCACTTTAAGTGCAACACCTCCATTTAATATAGGTTTATTGGTTATATCATTTTTTTCTGGCATATTGGGATGCATCGCATGCGCAACATCGACAGATAGCATAAAACCGCCTGCAATATCGGCAAAATAAGCCTGTCGAGAATATCCGAGCGTTTCATAGATGCGCTCAATGATTTGCGGCAGCACTAGAGACCCTGCACCTTGCTTAGTCCGGCTGCCAACCTCTTCATTATCAAAAAGTGCAATGATATTTATCCCATCCAGACATTTTCCTTCTAACAGCCCATCCAAACAACCTTTTACTGCGGTCAAATTATCTAACCTTGGCGACGATATGAATTCTTCGGCAAAGCCAAATACACAGCCGTTCTCCGTTGGATAGACCGTCAATTCATAGGAAAGAATCTCTTCTTTCTCACATGCAAGTTCTTTTGCCAACAAGTCGGCAAAAAAATCCGTATCTTTAAGCTCTTTTGGCAGCATCGTCGCCAACGGCAGCATATCTTTTTGGCGATTTAGCTCAACGCCTTCATTGACCTTTCGATTCATATGAATTGCGAGATTTGGTATCGTAAGCAAAGGCCGCTTGATATCGATATATTTGGTTTTTGGTGAAAAAGCATCCTTTCCTGCCAAAACGACTTTTCCCGCGACCGACAATGGGCGATCGAGCCATGTATTTAAAATCATGCCTCCGTAAACCTCAACATTTAATTTACCATAGCCATTTTCCGCTAAAGACGCTGCCGGCTTAATGCGAAGACAAGGAAAATCCGTATGTGCTGCCGCAATCCGCAGACGTGCCCGTGGATTTTCCCCCACGGTAAACGCAATGAGCGTAGACCCATATACCTGCGTAAAGTATTTGCCGCCCGGCTTTAACTGCCATTCCTTTGTCGTCAGCAATTCAGAAAAGCCCGCTTTCTTCAATATATCTTCTGATGCCTTCACCGCATGGAACGGCGATACCGAAAAATCTATAAATTTTAATAAATCTTCTGCAACTTTTACATCATCCATCTTCATCGACTCCTTTTTTTAACTTTCTTTATTTTATCATAAGTTTCGCATTCGATAAATCCGGATTTGTACAGCACAGAAACCAATCACAATTTTTCAGTTCACTTAACAAAAGCATCTATAAAGTATTGATGAAAACAGCCATCATCCGTAAGTTCCGGATGAAACGCTGTAACCAACATGTTTTCTTGTTTCGCGGCAATGATGCGTTCATCCAGCTTACCTAAAATTTGCACTTCACTGCCAACCGATGCGATATAAGGTGCCCGGATAAAAACCAACGATAGATCTTGCTTGCTGATCAGTGGTAAGCTTACCTTTCTAGAAAAGCTCTCCAGCTGCCCTCCATAAGCATTTCTTGCCACTTTGATATCCATGAGGCCGATATATGTTTTTTCTTGATTCTCGATCTCTTTTGCCAGCAATATCAATCCCGCACAAGTTCCCCACACAGGCATACCTTGCTGAATTTTTTCTCGCAACGGCTTCATCATTGAAAAATATTCTAATAGCTTCCCCATAGCCGTTGATTCACCGCCTGGCAAAATCAAACCATCGAGTTGATCGATTTCCTCCATCGTCTTGACCGCAGCGGCTTGTACATCAAATCGACGCAAACAAGATAAATGTTCCGCTACAGCTCCTTGCAGGGCCAAAACCCCGATTTTTTTGGACATCTCACCAGCCCCTGTTCGCCAAATGTTCCTGCGGTGCCAACGTATCTATCTCGATTCCCACCATGGCTTCTCCTAAATCTTCAGATATCCGAGCCAGTTTTTCCGGATCATCATAAAAGGTCGTAGCTTCCACAATGGCTTTTGCTCGTTTAGCCGGATCGCCCGATTTAAAGATGCCTGACCCGACAAATACACCATCGACTCCAAGCTGCATCATCAACGCAGCATCTGCTGGAGTCGCGATGCCGCCAGCGGCAAAATTGACTACTGGCAGATGCCCCTTTTCATGGACATATTCAATTAAATCAAGCGGCGCACCAAATTCTTTGGCAATTGTCATGAGTTCCATCTTCGATGCGGTTTGTACGCGTCTTATGTCATTGAGCATCGTCCTCATATGACGAACCGCTTCAACGACATTGCCTGTGCCCGCTTCGCCTTTAGTGCGGACCATCGCTGCACCCTCGCCTATACGGCGCAAAGCTTCACCAAGATTTCGCGCCCCGCAGACAAACGGAATCTTAAACGCTTTTTTATCAATATGATTCACATCATCTGCCGGTGTCAAAACTTCGGACTCATCTATATAATCAATGCCTATCGCCTGAAGGATCTGCGCTTCGACAAAGTGCCCGATGCGTACTTTTGCCATAACAGGAATCGAAACATTTGCCTGTATCTCACGGATCATTTTCGGATCTGACATCCTAGCAACGCCGCCCTCTTTCCGAATATCCGCCGGTACTCGTTCAAGTGCCATAACAGCAACAGCCCCGGCCGCTTCAGCGATTTGAGCTTGGCTAGCGTTAGTGACATCCATGATTACGCCGCCTTTTAACATCTGTGCTAAATTCTTGTTTAGTTCATATTGATTCGTCATTTTATTCGCTCCCTTGTTTTCACCATATTTTTTTGCTACAATAAAATTGTATTAATACAAATTATATTGCAGATGATTAAATTTTTATTATTTTAGCAAAGAGGAGCATGATTTACAAGATGTCAGATGATTTTATCGATTTTGTATCCATACAATTAACCAAAGATAGAAAAAATCCATTATA
>CBDTTM010000279.1:0-2834 GCA_965363355.1 uncultured Selenomonadaceae bacterium
GTCGCCCCGCCGCCGATAACAACCACTCGTGTCTTTTCCATAACTATCTCCTTTGCTAAAGCCACTCAACAGGTAAAGGATTCTCCTGCCAGCCGGCCCCGGAGAATCCTTGCCTTGTCTATTGTTTTTTATTTAACCCTTATCCGAGCTTCAATTATCAAAGAACTTCTTCTTCCACCCAATGCATGGAATGAGATACCGCTCTTTGCCAACCGTGGTAAAGTTTTTCTCTTTTTTCCCCTTCCATAACAGGTTGGAAACGATTATCAAGTGACCATTTTTTTGATAATGTTGGATAGTCTTTCCATACGCCAACAGCCAGTCCCGCTAAATAAGCTGCACCAAGTGCTGTGGTCTCGATTACTTTTGGACGTTCTACCGGAACCCCTAAGATATCTGCCTGGAACTGCATCATCAAATTGTTTGCGCAAGCACCGCCATCCACTTTCAATGCTTTTAACTTGATTTCAGAATCCTCTTCCATCGCACTTAATACATCTCTCGTCTGATATGCCATCGAGTCAAGCGTAGCTCTGACAATATGGGCTTTTTTCGTTCCACGGGTCAAGCCAATGATCGTGCCGCGAGCTTCCATATCCCAGTACGGTGCACCAAGACCGACAAATGCTGGCACTACATAAACACCGTCTGTATCCGTGACTTTCTTTGCGATCCACTCTGAATCTGCCGCAGCTTCAATCATATGAAGTCCATCACGCAGCCATTGGATGGAAGAACCGCCGACAAATACACTGCCTTCAAGAGCATAGCTTACTTTCCCATCAATGCCCCAAGCGATGGTCGTAACCAGACCATGTGTCGAATCATAAAGCTTATCGCCCGTGTTCATCAACATGAAACAGCCTGTACCATACGTATTTTTAGCCATTCCCGGTTCAAAGCAATTTTGTCCGAATAGCGCTGCTTGCTGGTCTCCCGCCGCTCCAGCCAAAGGTACCATTGCACCAAATACGCCAGGATCGGTATAGCCATAAACTTCACTCGAGTTGTGAACTTCTGGCAGCATATTGGCTGGAATGTCCAGATATGAGAGCAACTGTTCATCCCATTTGAGTTCACGGATATTATAGATCAAGGTTCTCGATGCATTGGAATAATCCGTTATATGTAATTTCCCTGCACTGAGTTTCCATAACAACCATGTGTCAATCGTACCGAAAAGCAATTCGCCGTTTTCTGCTTTAGCGCGAGCACCTTCAACATTATCAAGGATCCATTTGATTTTAGTTCCCGAAAAATAAGCATCGATGACTAAGCCCGTCTTTTCCTTGAATTCTTTTTCCAACCCGCGTTTTTTGAGTTCATTGCTGATGCCCACCGTTTGACGGGACTGCCAGACAATCGCATTATAAACAGGACGCCCTGTTGCTTTTTCCCATACGACTGCAGTTTCTCGTTGGTTCGTAATACCAATTGCTGCGATATCGCTTTCCAGAATACCGGCTCTTTCGATAGCTTCTTTAGCTACTGTGATCTGCGTGCTCCATATTTCTTCAGCATCATGCTCAACCCAGCCTGGTTTAGGAAAGAACTGTGTGAATTCACGCTGCGCCATTGCTACAATGTTGGATTCCTCATCAAAAATAATTGCCCGATTGCTCGTAGTGCCTGCATCTAGCGCCATTACATACTTTTTATCCATTTAAAAACAACTCCCTAATCACAATATTTATAATGAATTCGAATTAAAATCTGTATTTTGAAAATTCAACTTAAAGAATACCAAATGCTATTGCTAAGAGATATGCCAAAACGCCGCCACTTAGAGGTCCTAAAATTGGAACCCAAGCATATGACCAATCGGAACTGCCTTTGCCTTTGATTGGCAATATCGCATGTGCAATACGAGGTCCAAGGTCACGAGCCGGGTTAACTGCATATCCAGTAGGTCCGCAGAAAGAACAGCCGATAGCCCACACTGCCAAACCACACATATAAGTCATGAAACCAGCCGGAAAGCCTGTAGGTCCGAGAACATTTTTGGAGCCAAGCGCGATAAAAGTGAAGAACAAGAACATACTGGCCAGACATTCGCAAAGAAAATTCGCACCATAAGACCGAATTGCCGGAATCGTACAAAATACACCAAGTTTAGTCGAAGTATCTTCTGTTGCTCCCCAATGCGGCAAATATGCCAGATACACCAGCACGCCGCCGATGATTCCACCAATCAGCTGAACCGCCATGATTTGAATGGCTTCACTGAGTCCATAGACACCCATAAGATATTTGTAGAATGTAACTGCCGTATTCAAATCGCCTGTATTGCCAATAGCCAGGCCTGCTGTTACGCCAAGGATAACAGCGAATGCCCAACCGGTATAAACAACGATCGGACCACCACCGAGCCCTTTAGATTTATTTAAAGACACATTTGCTACAACCCCGCACCCAAAAGCCATCAGGACCGCCGATCCAATGAGTTCCCCTAATAACACGTTTGTCATCTTTTCATTTCTCCTCATATTCATTTTGCAAATCATCCGAAGTGTGTTATGTATTTAGATTTTTCCAAAAAATCTAAATATTAATGAAATATATACTTGAAGCCATCCTCTCCTTCCCAAGCTCAAACTCAGTATCTTCACGAATACCCACCTACAATAAAACGTTTATCCGTTTTCACATTCATAAAAACACTAATTTTCGTTTCGCATTCGCGCAAAAATACTAAATTTCATCTCTGTTACCTATATTATAATATTATTAAGTATTAGTCAATACGGAATTATATGAATATTGTTTATTTAATCATAGTTTTTCGTATTGTTTTTTCATTCACATCTCCCCAGAATGCCTGTATATGGTATACT
>CBDTTM010000280.1:0-2816 GCA_965363355.1 uncultured Selenomonadaceae bacterium
TCAATGACCGTCTGTCAGAAGAAGGTCTAACAGGAAAATACGGATTGACTCTAGCCAGTGCGCTCAAAGATAAAATCGCCAGAGGATTTATTGGTGAAGACCTCCAAAGTAAGGTTACGATTGCCACGGTGGCCGCGTCTGATGCGCGGATGGGCGGTGCTAGATTTCCGGCGATGACTAATTCGGGTTCTGGAAATCAAGGGATTACTGCAACCGAGCCAGTCTGCGTTGTTGCTCGCCATATTGGTGCCACAGAAGAAACCTTGGTCCGGGCGTTAGCGATGTCGCACATGATGGCAATTTACATTCATTCCCATTTACCCAAATTATCGGCGCTTTGTGCAGTAGCGACCGCAGCAATGGGGGCTGCGGCTGGAATGGCTTGGCTGCTTGATGAAAAACATCGTTTTGATGCGGTCAGCAATGCTCTGTCTACAATGACTGGAGATTTAATTGGCATGGCCTGTGATGGAGCTGCTAATAGCTGTGCGATGAAGGTCGGCACGGCGGTGACCTCTGCTTTTCGCGCGGTGATGTTGGCACTGGATAATATTCGTATTACCGGGGACGAAGGATTGGTAGCCAATGGAGTTGATGAATCAATCCGTAATATCGGTAAGCTCGCCTGTATTGGTATGAAGCAAACCGACGTGGAAATTTTGAACATTATGATGACAAAAAACAAGGGAGAAGAAATTTTATTATGAAAAAAGAAATTATAGCGACAGAAAATGCACCAAAAGCTATCGGACCATATTCACAAGGGACAAAAAGCGGCGGTTTTGTATTCGTTTCTGGCCAGTTGCCGGTCAATCCGACAACGGGAGAATTTCCGCTTGGTGGTATCGAAGAACAGGCCCAGCAGTCACTAAAGAATGTAAAGGCTGTTTTGGAAGCTGGTGGAAGTTGTCTCGAAAATGTATTAAAAACAACTGTATTTTTACAGGATATAAAAGATTTTGCTGCATTTAATGCTGTTTATGCAGAATTTTTCAAAATAGACTGCCCGGCACGTTCCTGCATTCAAATTGCAGCATTGCCAAAAAATGCCTTAGTAGAAGTAGAAGCGATTGCAGTCGTCTAAAAACATTATAGTAAAATGAAAACAACACTCCACATTATGGAGTGTTGTTTTATTTTTGCTGGAAATAAGCATAATGCGCAGAGCTTTGGAAAAATCAATATACGGACTGATTGTGACTTATTGGCGAAAATTGTTGTAGTTATTATCAATGCTTAGAATGAAGGAGATTTAAGATAACGCCTTTTAGGCAATAGAGGGTTTTCTTCCCGCAGCCGGCACTTAAAAAAAGACTTGCCAATCAAGGGGGACACGGCGTAAAGTTAAAGAGAAGCGAAAAGGGGAAGGATGATTTGTATGTTGGAAAAGATGCGACGAAAAGATCGAGCCATGGATTTGGCGGCGACAAAGGAACTTTTGCAAAGCGCTGAATATGGCACACTGGCCACGGTTGGTAAGGATAATATGCCATATCTTGTGCCAATGAGTTTTGTGTACATAGAAGACAGCATTTATTTTCATTGTGCGGTCGAAGGCAGAAAAATCAACAATATGAAGGAAAATGCCAAGGCTTGTTTCAATGTAGTCGAACAGGTAGAGCTTTTGCCTTCAGCATTTTCAACTAAATATAAATCGGCTGTTGTCAGCGGGGAAATTTCTGAAGTGGAAGAAGAAAATGAAAAGACAAGAGCGCTGGAATTACTTGTGCAAAAATACAGCCCGGACTTTCATGAATCGGGGATGAAATACATTGAAAAAGCAATTGCTAATACGAGAGTCTTTAAATTATCGGTTATGGAAATAACAGGTAAAGCCAGACAGTAATTTAGATGGGTACTTTGTGAATTAAATAATTTTAATTTATTTAACGGGAAACCCGATGCAGGGGTGTTTGGCTTTTATGACTGCTTGGGTATTGGTTTAGGGTGAGTTCGAAATTCGTTGGTTAGTTGGTGCAGTGCAGAATGAATTTGTATTTATTGAAAATAAGAACCGTAGTCATGGCAGTGCTCATTTTGGTTTTGTTTTTGAGCATGTCTATTGTAGAGGCAAGAGGAAGTGCGCTTTCTTTAAAAAACTTTGAAATTTTCGAAGATACAGAAGGAAGGCTTTCTTTTGATGACATAAGTTCTCAGGATTTTCAACCGTATAAAGCAGATACAATTTTTATAGGAATCTCGAAATCGGCCTTTTGGCTGCGCTTTGTTTTGCCGCCGGGGGCATATGAGGAAGTTGATCATCGATATTTATTAGAGCTTGATAATCCAAGCATCAGTAAAATCGACCTTTATTTGCCGGTACGTGAAAAAGAGGGCGGAGTCTCATATGTGATGAAAAGCGGCGGACAGCAGAGAGGATTCCAAAACAAAGAAATATGGAGCCCGGACACGGTGGTTGTGGTGCCGCGGGATTATGCAGCTGGACAGTATGTCTATTTGCGGCTGGAAAGCGTTGCGGCTCTTCGATTACCGGTGCTGCTTTGGCAGGAAAAAGATTTTTCAAGTAATTTTTTTGTCAAAAATATCAGCTATGGAATATTTTATGGAATTCTCATTGGCATGTTTTTTTATAATTTGTTTATTTCGTTTGTTTTACGAGATAAAACGTATTTGTATTATGTGCTGTATATTTTCTTTATGTTGATTTATCAGATGGATACGCATGGCTATATGAATGTATTCTTGAATTTGGATTATTCTTCTTATATGGCATCGTTTTGGGGTTGTCTGGCTGCGGCGTTTGTTTTTTCGTGCTTGTTTACGGCAAGTTTTTTGCAGGTACATGAAGATGAGCT
>CBDTTM010000281.1:0-2816 GCA_965363355.1 uncultured Selenomonadaceae bacterium
GCAAGTTCATTTTTATTAATAATATTTGCAATAATAACATATAAAACATATAGATTAACTGGAGATAAGATATGGATAAGAATACGTGGGAAGAACAAATAAAAAATGAGTATACTTGGTTCCATGAACATCCGGAGCTAGCAAATGAAGAATATGAAACAACAAAACGCATACAACAAAATTTACAAGCAGCTGGGATAGAAATTATAGATACGGGTTTACGGACTGGTCTTGTCGCTAAAATACAGGGGCAGTCAGCAGGGCCTGTGATTGCTTTACGCTGCGATATTGATGCATTGCCGATAATAGAGGAAACAGAGCTCCCGTACAAATCAAAAAACATAGGAAAAATGCATGCCTGCGGGCACGATTTTCATATGGCAGCTGTGCTGGGCGCAGCCCTTTTACTCCAAAAACAGGAATTGGCAGGAACCGTAAAGGTAATCTTTCAACCAGCGGAAGAAACGTTGTTTGGTGGAGCTGGCGATGTGATTGCGACGAAGGTACTTGAAGATGTCGAGGCAGTTTTTGGCATACATAGTTCATCTTTGCTGCCCGTTGGCACCATTGGCTTACGTTCTGGGGCGGTAACGGCGGCTGTCGATCAGTTCCATATCCGTTATAAAGGTCAAGGGACACATGCAGCACATCCAGATAAGGGAATCGATCCTATTGTCGCGTTGGCTGCTTTTGTAACAGCAGCACAATCGATTGTGAGTCGTAATATGGATCCTTTTTCGCCAGTCATTGTTAGCATAACGCATATCCAAGGCGGAAATTCCTGGAATATTATTCCTGACGATGGATTTGTTGAAGGGACGGTTAGGACTCTCGGGGCAAAGGATCGTGAATATGTCAAAAAACGTTTATATGAAGTGGCACAAGAGACAGCTAAGGCTTATAGTGTTTGTGCTGAAATCAAATGGATTTCAGGACCACCGGCAACGAACAATGATGCCAAATGGATTTCTTTTGCTGAAGATATTGCACTGGGGCAGGGATTGCATGTTACAGCATCACCGCTTTCTTTAGCTGGAGAAGATTTTGCTTTTTATCAAGAAAAGATGAGCGGTGCCTTTTTTCAAATTGGGACAGGGCTCTCTTTTGCCAATCATAATCCAAAATTTGAAATTGATATGGCGGCAATCGGACCTACTGTGGATTTTTTGACTGAAGTCGTTAAGCAAGCCTTGTCATTTTTGGCTCATCAAAAATAGTTTCCGCAGCTTCAATAATAATGAAAAAAGTGCTTCGCTCAATTTAATTGGGCGAAGCACTTTTTTCATTGTTTTGGATTATATTCTACAATAGATAAATCTTTTTCGTTGTTGAGATTGATGATGGTTTCCGGATCGATCTCAATCAAGGGCAATGCCGCAAAATCAAGAGGATACTGCATGATGCGTCCACGGCGGCGATCGCTTAGGATTACTGTCGAGCCAATGAATACTTGGTGGATATTCGTCAAGAACGGAACGCAGGCGGATGGATCTAGTGAGGTGAACATTTCTTTTGTGATTTGGGCGATTGCGGTAAATGGTGTCTCTTTACGGCGGCCCTCGCGTTCTGTCGTAATATTATCATATATGTCAGCGATTGCTACGATTCGAGCGTATAAATGGATATCATCTGCCTGTGCATTGAACGGGAACCCAGAGCCATCGAGGCGTTCGTGATGCTGCAAGACAGCTAGTTTTATTCCGTCAGAAAGTTCATCTTTGTGGGCAATGAGATGATGACCATTGAGCGTGTGCTGCATGTAAAGGTCGTACTCTTCATCGGTGAGGTTTTCTCGACGTTTATCAAGGATGTTTTGGTCAAGTAAGGTTTTGCCTATGTCATGGAGGAATCCGGCAACAATCAGTTCTTTGATTTGGGATTTTTTCAGATTCATCCATTTACCCAAGACGCCGGAGAGGATAGAAACTCTTACACAATGTTGATAGACGTCAGTAGCCAAATGGTTGAGTTCATAAAGGTAGTCAAGCACACCACTGTTTTGAACGACTGGAGCAATAGAACGATCGACAAGTTTCTCGATTTTTTCAACCGGGATGTCTTCTGTTTTTGTCGATGCATAAAAAATCTCTCGGGCAGTGGAGACGATTTCTTCGTATTCGACGACAAAAGCATTGCTACGGTTAAGCATAGCCTCAACATTTTGGTAGTTATTGCTCAGTTCATATTCATCTTTTATGTAGACCTCAGGAATGTCAAGAAATGATAAGCGCGTGATATGCGCCTTCGTAAGTAACGTGTTTTCTGACAAAATGACGATCATTTGTTCATTGATGATAGAACGGGCCAAAACCATGCCAGGTTGTAATTTAGTAGTATCTAATTTTCTCAAGCGGATAACCTCCCTAAATTGTATAGAAAAATCTGCGATATGATAAATTTTTAGTATGTCATCACATATATTTTTTATATTCTCGTTATCTAAGGCATATTCCTACCCGAGTTCAAAACTCTAGACTATAGGCTTATGGAGGATAGGGTTAATTTTTCAGAGAAACGATGTTTTTCCATTCAATTACGGTTGTTGGAGAAAGATTACAGCTGAGAGGATCATTTTCAGTTCGTTCGAAAAGCAGCGTGATTTGTTGTGCTGTTTCGATAGCAGTTATCGCCTCAGGGCTCAAAACAACTTCACCTCTTCCGAGTTCACTGCGATTAAAGGGGAAAGTATTGACTCTTTTGCAGTTGAATTGAGGCGTAAATTTAAAGGGCTGTCCATCAATATTGAGGGTCACTGTTGAATCCGGTGTATAAATTGTTTGAAAATCTTTGTCGTAAGCGAGCAGTGTATAAAATGT
>CBDTTM010000282.1:0-2802 GCA_965363355.1 uncultured Selenomonadaceae bacterium
GAGCTGGCGGCTCATAACCGCTTGGTCCCGGGTTCAAGTCCTGGATGGCCCACCACAAAGCACGAAGGTTTCGGCCTTCGTGCTTCTTTTTTGCTCATTCGTACAGTTCCTTGCTCATCTGGTTGCGAATCTCATCACGCCGCCTATCGTAGACCTGCGTGTAGATCGCAAGGGTCGTGCTGGGCTGCGCGTGTCCGGCTTCTGCCAGCTTGCATCTATCAGCTTTTTTCTGGATTTCCACTGTCCGTGATATGATGCTTGCGACTGTGATGATATTGCCTTAGCGTAACCGCAGTATCAATCATTTTTTGCCATTTTTCGCATTGCAATCAAAGCTGCCAACATAATTAAAGGAAATGTGCATCCCGTCAACAAACCTACCTGAAGATTATCTCCTGCCTGCTGTGAAAAATATCCTACCATGCTCGGACCAAAAGCACCACCCATATCTCCAGCTACAGCCAACAGTGCAAACAAGGCTGTACCTCCTTTTGGAATCCTCGGAACAGTAATGCTGATACTTCCGGGCCACATAATACCAACTGAGAAGCCACATAGGATACATCCAATCAACCCCAAAATCGGCATTGCAGATAGACCAGCCAAAAGATAGCTCAATACACAAAGAACTCCCGATACCAGCATAAACTTTGTCAAATCTATCTTTTCACCAAATTTGCCGTACAGCGCACGGGCAATGCCCATTGTGATTGCAAACAAGCACGGACCCGCCAAATCGCCAACGGATTTGGTTAATCCTAATGCGGATTCTGCAAAAGCTGATGCCCACTGCGCCATTGCCATTTCAGAAGCTCCAGCGCAAATCATTAGGATAATTGCAACTCCAAAAATAGGCATCTTCAGCAATTGACGCAACGACATTCTCTGACCGTCCTCTACCAAATGCTCAATAGGGCAGGTGGCAAAATTGTAAATATTGTACAAAGGAATCATTGCCCACAAATAGGCTAAAATCCTCCATTTGTCAATACCAAAAACGGAAAAGAAAATTGTAGAAAGTAAAATCACGCCCACACTGCCCCAGCAGTAAAAGGAATGAAGTAGGCTCATCACTTTTTCCTTATGGTCAAAGGGACAGGCTTCCACAATAGGGCTGCACAACACCTCAACAAGACCACTTCCGAGTGCATAAAAAAACACTCCGATCAGTATTCCGACATATGGAGATATTATATTGGGCAAAACCGCAAGTCCGATCAACCCCAGACCTGCAAACAGCTGAGAAGCCACGATGGATTTTCGGTATCCAATAGAATCCACATATTTTGCACAAATTAAATCTACGCTTAATTGTGTTACATAGAATACTGCGGGAATTAAGGCAATCTGTCCCAGTGAGATGTTGAAATCTGAATGAAACGCCAAAAAAAGCAATGGTGCAAAATTAGCTGCGATTGCCTGTGTGATAAATCCGAGATAACAGGCTCTTAATGTTTTTTTATAGTTCTTCATAGCACAAAGCCCTCCTTTCAAACTACATCGAATGATATCATGCTTTTGTTTGGACAGCAATGGACTTTACCACGTTTTTATTGTATAATATCACAATACAAAGGAGGGTGGCATCATTGGCAGACACCAGCGAATTAAAAATCATTACAGATGAAACTCTCATGGAAAAAAGAACCCACGGACAATCGGTATTTCCGTTTCAATACTATCTAGAAGATATCTGGGACTTCGACTTCCATACAATCGGTTGGCATTGGCATCAGGAAATTGAATTTATATATGTGCAAAGCGGTGAAGTGCAATGTTATATCGGAAAAGATGATTTCTCGTTACCAGCAGGCAGTGGTTTATTTATCAACACGAAAATCATTCATCAATTAACAGCAAAACAAACCACATTGATTCCAAATATTGTTTTTTCCCCTTTGCTGTTGGCTTCAGAGGAGAGTTTGATATACCAGCAATATATTAAGCCAGTGCTTACTTCAGATATTGACTTTTTGGTTTTTGAGCCGTATACCCTGTGGCATAAAGAGATACTTTCTTTACTAAATCAGATATTTGAGACGCAGAAACAAGCAAATTTTAGGGAGCTGACAACCATGCGATTGTTGGCAACCATTTGGGAGTTGCTGTACGGAAATATGGAATCCATGTTTCTACAAAGACAAACCGTTAAAAGAAACAGCGATACGTCTCGCCTTCAAATGATGATGAGTTTTATTCATAGTCATTATGCCGACCAGATCCAACTTGATGACATCGCAGATTTTGCCCATGTAAGTAAGAACACTTGTATGCAAATATTCAAGAATGGTATCCGTCAATCTCCTATTTCTTATTTGATACAATACAGGCTGAAAAAAGCCGCAAAACTACTGGCAGCCACGGAAATGAAGGTTATAACCATATCAGAACAATGCGGCTTTCACGATGCGCCTTATTTTTGCCGTAAATTTAAAGAGGTTTACGGGATTTCTCCTATTGAATACAGAAAAAACAACCTCTAAATTTACATATCAACAGCAAGTTTTATCGCTCCCCCAATTATGCTTGTCATACTCATTCTGCGATACTGTTATGAATAAACCATCACATGCAAATCAATTTCTTCTGCCCGGTTATGGATGTTATTATATCGTTGTACCCATTCCATTTGACAGGTACACTTTAATTCCGCTGTCGCGCCCTCGGTAGCTTTCATCTGTTCCATGATAGGAGAACAGCTCGCCCGACTGCCCGTAGAAGTAGTCCAGCGTCATTTGGTGTGACCTCGGATTTTCAACTGTGAGTGCTTGTTCATGTGGAAAACCTCCCTTCCGATTTTTA
>CBDTTM010000283.1:0-2790 GCA_965363355.1 uncultured Selenomonadaceae bacterium
GATATGGAAGAAGGCGTACCGGCATTTTTCACTTTGATTATGATGCCGTTAAGTTATAGTATTACGACTGGTGTAGGCATAGGATTCATCGTCTATCCGATTTTGAAAATATGCCGGGGTAAAGCCCGGGAAGTACATCCTTTGATGTATTTGTTCATGGTACTCTTCATTATTCAATTAGGCTTTATGGGCCACTAATAGATTTTTGCAGGAGGGATTGCATGAGTGATTTCTATATAAAAAAGATAGCGGTTGCTTTTGCTGTACTTGGCCTGTCTGTCGTCTTGTTTCCGGCATACGGGCAGGCGACGCAAAAACGGCAGCATGATCCAGAACTTGTCAAAACAGCAGATATGGACCGAACAGTTTCAAGAGAAAAGAAAATCAATGAACTTTTAGCAGAGCTTAGAAAATCACATGATTCGGTTGCCGTGCCAATCAAATTGCCGGCAGCGATGCCTTTGCAGCCATATCAGGAAAATGACGCGATACTTGGCGGGCCTATGGCAACCCCGGAACAATGTGTGAAGTACTTGCTTAAAGTAAATCCGTCACCGAATATAAGGGTGTCAGCGAATGAACTCGTAGAATATTATTATGAGGAAGGCACACGAGAGGGCGTTCGCCCGGATGTGGCTTTTGCGCAGGCACTTAAAGAAACGGGATTTTTCCGTTATGGTGGTACGGTTTCTCCAGATCAAAACAATTATTGTGGACTGGGAACGACCAGTGCACAAGTCAAGGGAGCATATTTTTCTTCGCCTCTTTTAGGGGTTCGGGCTCATATTCAGCATTTGCTGGCTTATGCGTCAACTAAAATGCCGGTAGAGCCTGTTGTCGATCCACGCTATGATTTAGTGCGGTCTGTTTATACGGATTCACCGATCAATACATGGGAAGGTCTTAATGGGCGATGGGCTGTTCCAGGCAGGACCTATGGAGAAGACATTCTGCAAATCCATAGAGGAATCGTGAACGAACAATAGCTTTAAAAAGGAGTGCTTCGGTTCAGGAAGCACTCCTTTTTTGATAGGAAGCGTAGACGCGATATATAGAATATGCTAAAATGAATTTATATTTGCTTAAATGTTATGATTGAAATACTAAAGAAAAATTTGGCTATAAAGGACTGGGATAAGTAATTTATGATTAGTACAAGCGGCTTGACACTGCAATTTGGAAAAAGAGTATTATTTAAAGATGTCAGCATAAAATTTACGCCGGGCAATTGCTATGGTGTAATCGGGGCGAATGGTGCCGGGAAATCTACATTTTTACGCCTTTTATCAGGCGATATAGAGCCGACCAACGGCAGTATAGATATTTCTCCGGGTGAACGTTTGGCGGTGCTCAAGCAGGATCATTATGAATTCGATGAGTATGAAGTTTTAAAGACTGTTATTATGGGACATAAACGTTTGGTAGAAATTATGGATGAGAAAGATGCATTGTATGCAAAACCGGATTTTTCCGATGCAGACGGTATGCGTGTGTCTGAGCTTGAATGTGAATTCGCGGAACTCGATGGCTGGGATGCTGAACCAGAAGCGGCAAGACTTCTCAATGGTTTAGGGATTTCCGAAGAACTTCATAGCGTAAAGATGTCTGAACTGAGCGGTAAAGAAAAGGTTCGTGTTCTTTTGGCGCAGGCTCTTTTTGGCAATCCAGATATTTTGCTGTTGGATGAACCGACAAACCATCTTGATATTACCTCCATTAATTGGTTAGAAGACTTTTTGGCAGGTTTTGAGAATACGGTCATCGTTGTATCGCATGACCGACATTTCCTCAATCAGGTATGTACGCATATTGCTGATGTCGATTTTGGTGCTATTCAGCTTTATGTCGGCAACTATGATTTTTGGCTGCAATCGAGCCAGCTTGCCTTGCAGTTATCTAAGGATGCAAACAAGAAAAAAGAAGAGAAAATCAAAGATTTACAAGCATTTATTCAGCGTTTCAGCGCCAATGCTTCAAAATCGAAACAGGCTACTTCGCGTAAGAAAATGCTTGATAAAATTTCACTCGATGACCTCAAACCTTCTTCAAGGCGTTATCCATACATTGCCTTCAAGCCAGACCGTGAAGCTGGCGATCAGCTTCTGACCGTTGAAGGTATCAGCAAGACCATCGATGGCGAAAAAGTTTTGAATGATGTGAGCTTTACGGTTAAAAAAGGCGAGAAAATAGCTTTTGTGGGGCCGAACAGCATTGGGAAAAGTACTTTATTCAAAATCCTTATGGGCGAAATGGAACCAGATGCAGGTTCTTTCAAGTGGGGAATCACGACTACGCAGGCGTATTTGCCAGTAGATAACTCAGCTTATTTTGATGGAAAAGAATTGAATCTGGTGGATTGGCTTCGTCAGTATTCCGAAGATCAGGACGAATCTTTTGTCCGTGGCTTCTTGGGTCGGATGCTCTTTTCCGGAGAAGAAAGCCTTAAGCAGGCCTCTGTTTTATCTGGAGGAGAAAAAGTACGCTGCATGTTGTCTCGTATGATGCTTAGTGGAGCGAATGTGCTTTTACTGGATGAACCAACCAATCACTTGGACTTGGAATCTATCACCGCACTCAATGACGGTTTGATTGCTTTTACTGGAACGATGCTCTTCGTATCGCATGACCATGAGTTCATTCAAACGATTTCTGATCGCATCATTGAAATTACGCCGAATGGTGTCGTTGATCGTGTGACGAGCTATGATGAATACTTAGAAAATGATACAGTCAAAAAACAATTAGCAGAAAAATACGGAAAATAAAAGTTAAGAACGGAGGGAGCCCCCC
>CBDTTM010000284.1:0-2767 GCA_965363355.1 uncultured Selenomonadaceae bacterium
TTATTATTGAATTTTCAAGGTACACAGGTTATTTCACAACTGCGAAGTTTGAGTAATAACATTCAAAGCGAAAATTATTATAAGTATGAAAGCAGGGATCTTTAAACTATTACATATGGAAAAAACAATAAACAAAACAAAGAAGACAATGCTCGAACCAACCATAATAATTGACTTAACCCACGCTGAAACAACTACTGCATTGAACATATAAATATAATTCGGATGTTGACTTTGTAGATAAATAATTAATTGATCTCCCATGAATACAAATAGATTTGGAATAAGAGCAACTATTAACATCAAAAAAGCACTTAGCAAATAGCGCCGTACCTCGCTCATTTTTATTTTCATTTGCCGACCTCCCAAAAGCACCATTACCTGAGAAAAATTTAAAATAATATATATTATTTAATATCATACAACATGAAAATTGTTGATTCGTGATATTCACAATAAATTATTTTCATAACAACCTTGCGATTAACTCATATTTAAACAAGCACTCTTCCAAATACTTGTTATATGAATAATTCCAAAGAACCTTTACCCCATTTTTCTTAAAGCACATAAAAAACTCCTGTCAAATCAATAAAAATCTGACAGGAGTTCTATTTTTTCATTACAAATGATAAGGTTCTCCCCTACTAATCTTAAAGGCTCGATAAATCTGCTCGACGAGGAGCAAGCGAACCATTTGGTGGGTAAAGGTCATACGGGAAAAGCTGATTTTTTCGTTGGCTGCGGCGCGCACGGCTTCGGATAGACCAAAGGCTCCGCCAATCAAGAAGGTGATATGGCTTTTGCCTTGAAGGCCCAGTTCATCAAAGCGTGCACTGAGCTCTTCAGACGAGACCTGTTTGCCGTAAACATCCAAAACAATCAGATGGCTGCCGGCAGGGACTTGCTTTAGTAATCGCTCGCCTTCATTATCCAAGGTCTTCTGCTTTTCTGCCGCCGAAGGATTTTCTTTCATTTTTTCTTCATTGATCTCAATGAATTTGACATTGGCAAAAGGAGTCAGTCGTTTCATGAACTCCATGATGCCCATCGTCAAGTATTTTTCTTTTATTTTACCAGCAGTGACAATATTTATCTTCATCCGTTACTGTCCTGCGGCATTTCTTCAAGGGTAACTGACGCTTGCTGAGCCTTCCCATTTCGCTGATAATCAAGTGTCACTTGATCGCCAACTTTGTGTTCAGCGACAGCAGCGCGAAGATCGGCAACGGTATTTACCGCTTTGCCATTGACTTTCAATATGATATCGGCACGTTGCAGGCCAGCTTTATCGCCAGGGCCGCCAGCAGTTATCTGAACAACGTAGACACCTTGGTCGATGTTTAGTTGATAACCATTGGAGTTTGCCGATTCTTTGTCAAATACGCCAACGCCCAAGTAAGGACGGACTACATGTCCATTTTTCATGAGTTCATCGATAATCGGACGAACCGTGTTGATCGGAATCGAAAAGCCCATGCCCTCGACGCCATTTGCCGCTACTTTAGCACTGTTGATACCGATGACAAGTCCATCTGCATTTACTAAAGCTCCACCGGAATTTCCTGGATTGATTGCCGCATCGGTCTGTAAAAGTTTGACACGGCGTTCGCCGATATCAAGCGTGCGATTGAGTGCACTGATGACGCCGCTCGTCACACTTCCTTGGAATTCGAGTCCCATCGGATTGCCGATGGCAATCGCCGGTTCGCCGACCATGATGTCATCGGAATTTCCAAAGGTCGCTGTCGGCAAATCGGTAGCATCGACTTTGACCACAGCGATATCGGTTGCAGCATCTGCACCGACAAGCTTGCCGGGAAGTGTCCTTCCATCAGCCAATGCTACGGTGATTTCTTTAGCGCCGCTGACCACATGGTTATTGGTCACAATATAGCCGTCACTTTGGAAGATAACCCCTGACCCAACGCCTTGATCGACTTCAACCTGATTGTTGAACCAATCTCGCGCCACTGCTTTATTGGTAATGCCGACAACAGCTGGACCTACGGCCTTAGCTGCACGAACTGCCGGTGTATTACGGGCATCTGAAACCGGCCTGGTCGCTGCCGGTACATCAAGGTTCGATTGTGCAGTAGCTTCCGCTGCTGGCTTTTGTGCACCTAAATTAGTACAGCCAGCCAGCAATATCCCACTGACTACAATCACTCCAACCCAAACAGAATATCCTGCCTTCATTATTTTCATCTCATCCGCCTCCAATTAAATTATAAGTTCAATTAAGTTTTCCACTTATTCCGCAAACAATGTAACTGTTTCACTCGGCTTTGCCAAGTGCACGGCAAGCTCATTCGTCAAATCAAAACCCTGGCGTTCCACGATTTCACATACGGTGCTTTTTGCAACCTCCGGACGATTGTTTTCTTCACTCAAATGAGCAAGAATAACACCCGTCTGCTCTTTTTGCATTCGAACCAAAGCCCAGGCAGCATCGCTGTTGGATAAATGTCCCCGATTGCTCAAGATTCGCTGTTTAAGCGACCATGGATATGTACCGTCTTTGAGTAGCTGGAGATCATGATTGGCTTCAAGCACCAATAGGTTCGAATGGTCAATAGCAGCTTGCACACTGCTCGATACAAAGCCAAGATCGGTGACGATCGTGCATTTTTGGTCTTTCTGGCAAATACTGTAGCCCACGGGATCTGCCGCATCATGGGAAATATTGAACGCCTGGATTTTTAGGTTTCCCACCTTAAAATCTTCGCCTATGGCATGAAAACAGGCTATCGCAATATCCTCTACG
>CBDTTM010000285.1:0-2727 GCA_965363355.1 uncultured Selenomonadaceae bacterium
GATCTTGCCGTTATTTGCCGCGCAGACCATAGGAAATAAAACCGGGGCATGACTTGACCAATAGGCACTATCGCCATGCCATATATATTCATCATCCGTCTTTTTCTTTTTAAAGCTAACGATCTCGGCACCTAGAGTTTGAATTTTGGCTGCAACTTCTTCATTTTCTAAAATATTCTCCATATTCTTGCACTCCTTCTTAGCTTCGTAAACTCGATTGCACGACCATAAAAATCAACCATCGAATTTATGATTGTTTTTCCATAAGTATACCATAAAATCAGCAAAAAAAATGCTATAATTCAATAGAGTTTTTGGCACTTATCCTTACAAAAATTAAAATATACGATACATTCAAGTAAAAGGAGAATTCCATGAAAAAAATCCATGCAGCATCCATACTCAGTTTATTTTTGCTCGTTATCTTCTCTATCGTAAAAAGTTCCCCGTCTGCGCAAGCTGGAGAAACCATCGCCCCGCCAACCAATCTGCAAAGTCCAGCAGCATCTGCTGACGATACCTCAATTGTCCTGATCTGGAACAAGCCCGTAGATAATTCGGACATTTCGAGCTATAACATCTATATGGATGATAAACAAATCGGCTCAACAAAAACAGCCGAAACCCCATTAAAAGATCCTATGGAAGCATTTTACGCTGCCCCAGAAAATGCGAACGCCGTCAAAATAAGCGTTCACAACTACAAAGTTACAGGACTTAATCCAGAAAACAAGCACAAGTTCAGCGTTAAATCGGTATCTCAAAATGGCAAAGAATCTGCCGCAAGCAATGAAATTGAACAAAGCACTTCGCCGAAAAAAAAGACTTTTCTCATAACCGATTACGGAGCGATTGGCGATAAAAACACCTTAAACACCAAAGCAATCCAACAGGCAATCGATGCCTGCACGCCCGGAGGTAAAGTATTGATTCCTGCCGGATTTTTTAAAACAGGTCCACTTTGGCTAAAAAGCGACATGACACTTGAAATCAGCCCAGAAGCGACTCTGCTCGCCTCTGAAAATGCCGATGAATACAGTTATATCGACACTTCTGGAGAACTTCGCTTTTATGCCTTGATCAACAGTAAAGATGCGAAGAACATACGTATTACAGGAGCTGGCTGTATTGATGGAAATGGTTGGATGCTCTCTAGCTCTACAGATGATGGCCTTCCTGTATTTCTAAAAGCAAAAAATACAATAAAAGCTGGTCAGCCCGCTCTTATGCATACATTCAATATCGGCATCCTGGCAAAAAGCAGCGTGCAAAAAGCAATGGACTCTGGCTTGTCTTTTAAACAAGCCTATCCTCGTCGCCCTTGCCTCATCACCTTAAAAGACAGCTCTGACATCTATCTTGCCGACTTCACGCTCCGCAATCCAGCGAATCACGCCATTGGTATCTACGGAAGCAAGAGCGCTGCTTTAAATCGTATTCGTGTCGAAACCTATGATGCCAACAACGGTGATGGTCTCAATTTCGCCGACAGTGATGGCCTGCTCGTCTTCAACTCTTTATTTAGCACAGGAGATGACGATATTAATTTCTCTGCCGGCCAAGGCCTCAATGATCAGCAAAAAGCTTCTACCAAAAACATCTGGATCTTCAATAATTACATTCGCCGCGGCCATGGCGCCATTGTTGCCGGCAGTCATACAGCTGCCTGGATTGAAAATATCCTAGCCGAAGACAATCTCATTGAGCGCACGCAAACTGGCCTTCGCTGCAAAACCAACCAAACAACCGGCGGCGGGGCAAGAAACATTATTTTCCGCGACAATGCCCTAAAAGACATCGAAAAACAAGCCTTCGTCTTTACCTCAAACTATGAAGACCCCAATGCCGCTAATGCCTATCCGCCAGCAGATGCTCCCGGAGTCTTCCATGATATCACCATCCAAAATTGCAGCATCGACAAAACCGGCGAAGCAGCCATCGAAGCCATCGGCATTCCATCAGCCAGCCATTTTGGCCTCAAGTTTGAAAACCTCCGCTTTTCTCATGTGGACACCATTCATCTTGACTATATCTATGGCAGCCAATTCAAAAACGTAACCTTCACGGATCCAGCCAACATAAACTGGAACATCCAACACGCTTCGGGCATTGTAATCGATGGGAAAAGCAGTGATTATTGATATGGAGCTTTTTTCCATCAAACCAAACAAAAAACCGCCTGCATCCTTTAACCCTGGTCAAGAAAATTTGGGTTCTATTCTCCCTAAAGCTTGATTTTCCAAGGCCTTTATAGAAACACATACAGCATTTCAGTAAATAAAAACACAAAAAACTGCCTCAATCCATAAATAAGGATTGAGGCAGTTTTTCTTTATCTCGAGCCAAACTACATCTACTGTAGTCTGTTGATATTATATTTGGTGGAGACGAGGAGAATCGAACTCCTGTCCGAAAGCATTGTTTCATAGGCTTCTCCGAGTGCATTTTGCGCTTTGATTTCGCTTCACAGCCGCCCACAAACAGGCTGGAGTGACGCTATCTCGATAAAATTTCCCAGTCAAGCCTCCGAGAATTGGCTATCAGGTATCCCGCTATTGGCCTCTTTTCCGATCCCGCAGGATTAGATCAGAAAGAGGTTAGCATTAAGCTGCTAAAGCGTAATTATCGTTTGCTTTTATATTTAAATAAAAGTTTCACCTTACTGACGGGTTGATGAACCCCCGACTCGCTACCCATGCAACAGCTACCCCCGTCGAAACCTTTACG
>CBDTTM010000286.1:0-2720 GCA_965363355.1 uncultured Selenomonadaceae bacterium
CGCGGAGCTGTCCCATAGGAATGTCTGCCCCGATATAAGAGTAACCGCCCTGTTTTTGTGGATGTACTCCATGATAAATGCCAGGATTCCAGTCTTTTGCCTGCGTTTGTCCACCATGGGTGAGCGGGCCGGTTATTTTTTCGATTTCTTGATAAATTTTTTCAAATGACCAATCTTCAATAAGGAATTTCAAGCGGCAATGGGTTCTTTTTACGCGATAGCCTTGTTCGCGGAAAATTAGTGCAATGGCTCTGGCAAAAGGCAACACTTCTTTAGGTGTGAGGAATATATCCAGTTTTTTTGCCAAATGAGGCTGTGCGGAAAGGCCGCCGCCAACAAGAACATGGAAGCCACTAATGTTTACTTCATTTGCGGTGAGCATAGCTGGTATAAATGCTAGATCATTGATTGCGGCATAACCAGTATCGTGTGGATTGGACGATACGGATATCTTGAACTTTCGTGGCAAGTTAGAAAATTCAGGGTTGTTGATGAAAAATGCCATGAGTTCTTCGACAATTGTCGTTGTGTCGAGGAGTTCATCCGGGTCGATGCCCATAAGTGGATTTCCCAATATATTACGAGGGCAGTCTCCGCAGGCTTCTGTTGTTGTCAGGCCTATTTTTTGCAGGCGTTCAAGTATGTCGGGGAGATCTTTTAGTTCAAGCCAATGCAACTGCATCGCTTGGCGCGTTGTAATCTGGATTTCGCCATGACCGTATTTCTTTGCCAGTAAAGCGATTTCTCGTGCTTGTGATGAAGTGAGTTTTCCTGATGGTATTTTGATGCGCAGCATAAAGTGCCCGTTTTTTGGGCGCTGTGCATAGACGCCAGCCCATTTTAAGAGCTCAATATCCTCAGGAAGCATCTCAGTCATGGAAAGCTTGCGGAACTTTTCAAGGTCTTGAAAAATAGCTAATCCATCTTTTTGTAATTTTATTTGTTCGTTTTTATTTAACTCTTTACGGTCTTTCCAAGAATGCTCCATATATATGGCCTCTTTCCTATAACTTATTAAACATGTATGTTTTAAATAATAGTTTGTTTATTTTGTTTTGTCTGTGATAAAAGTCACTGTAATGGAAATTATTTTATTTAGAGCATACATAGCAAAATATGCTTTTTGAAAAAATACTGCGGGAAAATCTTTAACGAAAAGAGTAGGTAGATAAAAAGACAGAATATTCTTTTTATGTGCAGGGATTTAGAAGCCGATGGAGAACAAAAAAGACGATAGGATTCTTCAGATTGAAGATAAGAGACGATAAGATTTTTATTGTAAGCAGGGCAGTTGCAGTCCTTATATAAGCAAATTTTTGTGAATCTAGCTTATAATATGCTTTTTGGTTATGATTGCTATCCTATAGAATTATTGTATTTTTCTGATTCAACCTGCTACAATAAACGTAATAAATGAAATATATCGTAACGGACATACTTCATGAGGAGGAATAATGATGGAAACGAATTTAAAAGAAGCATTAGATTTATATAAAAAATGGCAAGGCAAAATAGAGATAGCTACAATCTGCCCGGTAGAAACGGCAGCGGATTTGGCTATGGCATATACACCGGGAGTTGCAGAACCTTGTAAACGCATTGCCGAAGACAAAAATCTTAGTTATGAATATACGCGTCGTTGGAATCTCGTGGCGATTGTAACGGATGGCTCTGCAGTGCTTGGTCTTGGTAATATTGGCCCAGAGGCTGGTATGCCGGTTATGGAAGGGAAAAGTGCACTTTTTAAGGCATTTGCCGATGTGGATGCTTTTCCTCTTTGTATTCGGAGCAACGATGTGGATGAAATCGTAAATACAGTGCGTTTATTGGCAGGATCGTTTGGCGGGGTCAATTTGGAAGATATTTCAGCACCGCGCTGCTTTGAAATAGAGCGCCGACTCAAAGAATGCTGCGATATCCCTGTTTTTCATGATGACCAGCATGGAACCGCAGTCATTGTATTAGCGGCAATGATGAATGCGATGAAGCTGCTAAAAAAAGATATTCATGATATTTCTGTAGTGGTAAACGGTGCAGGTGCTGCAGGGATTGCAATAACTAAGCTTTTGATGGCCAAAGGTTTGGAACATGTCATTATCTGTGACAGACAAGGGGCAATCTATGAGGGTAGAGAAGGTCTCAATGGGGAAAAAGAGCGTATAGCAAAAGTGTCAAATCTGCATAAGAAAAAAGGAACTTTGGCACAGGTCCTTAAAGGGGCCGATGTTTTCATTGGTGTTTCAGCACCTGGGGTCTTGTCGGCAGAAATGGTGCGTTCGATGCATGAAGAACCAGTGGTATTTGCTTTGGGCAATCCGGTTCCGGAGATATTGCCAGACGAAGCAAAAAAAGCAGGCGTTAAGATCATGGGTACTGGGCGCAGTGATTTTCCTAATCAAATCAACAATGTACTGGCTTTCCCTGGAATATTTCGCGGAGCGTTGGATGTTCGCGCCAGTGATATCAATGATGCCATGAAAATTGCGGCAGCTACAGCTATTGCCAACCTTGTCCCTGATGAGATGTTGAATGCAGAATATATTTTACCAACTGCATTCGATCCTTGTGTAGCAAAAGCCGTAGCCAAGGCGGTTGCTCAAGCGGCAAGAGACAGTGGTTTAGCTAGAATCGATTGAGAATCAGTGGAAAATGATTTTAAAGCGGGGCAGATACGAAAAAAGTATCTGCCTCTTTTTATTACGCTGCATCGCCTGTAGTTG
>CBDTTM010000287.1:0-2703 GCA_965363355.1 uncultured Selenomonadaceae bacterium
TGAGTCTTGGCAAGAAAGATCTTCAATCGCTTTGCGATGATGGACATGCGGAAGTTGTTTGTCATTTTTGTGCAGAAAAATATCAATTCAACGGGGAAGAGCTGGAAGCTTTGCTTCAGGTAAGCCAGCAGCTTTCGGGGAAATAACGATAAAAGCAAAAAACGCCAGGCAATCTCTTCTATCTGAGATTGCCTAGCGTTTTTTTCATAAAAATAAGCTGCCTAATCGAAACTAGGCAGCTTATTTTTATGATATATCATTCTGATATTTAATCGCGCGATCAGATGGCACGTTCAACTTTACCGGAACGTAAACAACGAGTGCAAACATTAACTCGTTTGACTTCACCTTTGACTACGGCACGGACGCGTTGGATGTTAGGTTTCCAAGTGCGTTTTGTTTTTAAATGAGAATGGCTGACATTCATACCAGCTACTTCACCTTTTGCGCAGATTTCGCAAACATTTGCCATATAGTACACCTCCTTAAAGTAAAGGACATCGATATCCTCATACACAATATAAATATTCTATCATAAACATTAGGTGAAAAGCAAGCACTTCCTGCATTTTCTAACAGTCTTTTGGCTTTTTATTCATGAATTGGTTGTTTTTGAGAAAAAAGTAGGGATTTAAACTCTTTTAGGCGAGCGTGAAACTTTTCTAAGGTTATCTCTAGTGGTGCAGATGTCGACATATCAACGCCAGCATTTTTCAAGAGCGTCAATGAATAATCACTGCCGCCGCTTTGTAGATAAGTCAGATAAGCATCTTTAGAGGATTGTTCGTTTTTTTGTAACCCGGCAGCTAAAGCGGTAGCGGCTGCATAGCCGGTAGCATACTGATATACATAAAATGGACGATAAAAATGAGGAATGCGTGCCCATTCGATTTTAAGGGTATCGTCAAGTGTGATGGCCTCTCCATAATATTTGCGATTCAAATCCAGCCACAGGTTTTCTAAAACATCAGCAGTTAAGGCTTCGTGCTTTTCTACAAGTGCATGGACCGTTTTTTCAAATTCGGCAAAAAGAATTTGGCGATATACGGTAGTACGTACTTGTTCGAGATATTGGTTGAGGAAATAAAGGCGATTGGAAGTGTTTTGGGAAGTCTCCAGCATATAGTCAAGCAATAAATTTTCATTGACGGTAGAAGCCACTTCAGCACAAAAAATAGTATAAGAAGAATCAATATAAGGTTGTGTCTTATTGCTGTAAAAACTGTGCATCGCATGGCCGAGTTCATGGGCTAGTGTTGAAACCGCATTGTACTGGTCATCATAATTCAAGAGAACAAATGGATGAACTCCATATACGCCCCATGAATAGGCGCCATTTCGTTTGCCTTTGCTTTCGTAGATATCGACCCAACCATTATTTATGCCATGAGTCATTGCAGCCAAATAATCTTCACCTAGAGGACTTAGTGCTTGTTTAACAAGCTCAATTCCTTTATCATAAGAGAATTTACTGGTAAGTGCGGGTGTCAGTGGTGTATAGAGGTCATACATGTGAATGGTTTCAAGGTTCAATGCTTTTTGTTTAAGCGCAACATATTCATGAAGAGGTGCCAGATGGGCGTTGGCGGTATCGATGACTTTGTCATAGACCTGTGTTGGAATATTTCCGGCATTGAGTGCAGCTTCGAGTGTAGATGCGTATTTACGAGCATTGGCTTGAAAGATGGCACTTTGAATCTGGCTGCTGTAGGTAGCAGCAAAAGTATGGCGAAACGTACTATAGGTCTTAAATAAATTTTCAAATGATTCTTGCCGCACTTTGCGGTTTTCGGAGCGAATGAATTGATTGTAGCGACCTTCGGTCAATGTGGTTTTTTCGCCATTTTCTGCTAGAGTCTCGGGAAATTTTAAGTCGGCATTGGTCATGATGGTAAAGATGTTTGACGGGGCCTGACAGATTTCACTGGCTTTGGCTAGCAGTGCCTCTTCTGGTGCAGACAGAACATGTTCTTTTTGCCGGAGCAGATTTGCTATAAAAAAGGAGTATTTCTTTAAACGAGGGTCTTGCTCGATTGTTGTTGTCAAAAAATGCTCATCAATTGCAAGCAGTTCTGGCTCGATAAACGATAGTGCGGCAGAGACTTCGCTGAGAAGCGAGGTGACGCGTGTCGTCATCGCTTGATATTCACTATTCGCATTGTCAGTGTCACGGTACATACGGGCAAAAGCAAAAAGAGAGCTGCTTTTTATATCGATGATATCACGTTCTTGAAGGCATGCTGCCAATGTATCTGTTTCGTGTAAATGCCCTTTGTAGTTAGAAAATGATGGAAGTGAGGAACGAACGATTTGGTATTCAGATTCAAAGGTTTCAATGTTTGAGTAGATATCTTCTAGGTTCCATTTATATGCAGAAGAGATTTCATCACGAGACAATAAAACTTTTTTTGTAGGGGTAGGATCTGTTGCAAAAAAGACAGAAGAAAATGTTTTCATAATGTAAAGCTCCTTTTAATTGTTTTGTTTACCGTTATTATAGCATTAAATCGCTGGTCAGATTGGATTTTTATCGTTATAATTGTAAGAGTGTTTAGGAAGGATGATTGGAATTTTGAATGTTGTTTTATCTACGTTGAATGCGAAATATACGCATACATCTTTGGGGCTTCGCTATTTAGAGGCATATTGCTGGGCGCTTTGCGCAGTTGAGGTAATTGAGTTTACGATCAATAATCAGTTGCT
>CBDTTM010000288.1:0-2701 GCA_965363355.1 uncultured Selenomonadaceae bacterium
GCAACGACTCTTAAAGAGTATAAAAAATATATAGAAAAAGATTCTGCGCTAGAACGGCGTTTTCAGCCCATCATGGTTGGGGAGCCAAGCAAAGAGGATGCTGTCAAAATATTGATGGGAATTCGCGACAAATACGAGGCTTTTCACAGGGCACAGATCACCGATGATGCGATTGAAGCGGCAGTGCGTTTGTCGCATCGTTATATTACCGATCGTTTTTTACCGGATAAGGCTATTGATTTGATGGATGAAGCTGCTTCTAAAGTTCGTTTGGCGGCAGTGGTACAACCAGAAAATATCAAGGAAATGGAAAAGAAACTAGATTCTTTCCGTATGGAAAAAGAAGCAGCGATTACGGCGCAAGAATATGAGGCTGCGGCTAAGATTCGTGATGCAGAAGCAGCTCTTAAACTTGAACTTGAAAGTGCGCAGAAAAAATGGAATCAGCAGGAAAATAGCCGAATTGTCGTTTCTGCACAAGATATTGCGGATGTCGTGGCTGCGTGGACTAAAATTCCTGTGCAGCAGTTGACGTCAACAGAATCAGAGCGCTTACTTCATATGGAAGAAATTCTGCAAGAACGGGTAATTGGGCAGGAAGAAGCCGTAAGAGCGGTCTCAAAAGCTGTCAGAAGAGCTCGGGCAGGGCTTAAAGATGAAAAGCGACCAATTGGGTCATTTATGTTTTTGGGACCTACAGGCGTTGGTAAGACCGAACTTGCCAGGGCCTTGGCTGAAGCATTGTTTGGCGATGAAAGTGCTATGATTCGCTTTGATATGTCTGAGTATATGGAAAAACATACGGTATCGCGTATGGTCGGAGCGCCTCCGGGCTATGTTGGGTATGAAGAGGGTGGACAGCTTACCGACGCGATTCGTCGTAAGCCTTATGCCGTTATATTGCTAGATGAAATTGAAAAGGCACATTATGATGTTTTCAATATCTTATTACAGGTATTAGAAGATGGGCGATTGACAGATAGCCAAGGGCGTACGGTTGATTTTCGCAATGCAGTCATCATCATGACATCTAATGCTGGTGCCGACCATTTGAAGCCAGAAATTCCAACAGTTGGATTTGCAGCTGGCAAGCAAGATAATCGTCAAGAAACAGAAACTGCTAAGAAACAAGTTCTGGCAGAAGTAAAGAAACTTTTCAAACCAGAATTTTTGAATCGACTGGATGGTATGCTGGTCTTTAATCCTTTGGCAAAAAAAGATTTACTTCAAATTGTTGATATTTTATTGGCAGATGTGAAGAAACGTTTAGTAGAGATGGGCATGAAATTAGAAGTAAGTGCTGCAGCCAAAGAAAAGGTTGTTGAAGAAGGCTCGGATTTCCGCTTTGGTGCTCGTCCGTTAAAGAGATCTATCCAAAGACTTATAGAAGATGAAATCGCCGAGCGATTGTTACAAAAAGAATTTAAACGCAATGATGTTATTTTCGTTGATTGCATAGATGGAAAAATAAGCTTTTCTAACAAGACAGAACCGGTTCTTGTTTAAGGAGCAGAAAGGGAAAAAGGCTGGATATCCAGCCTTTTCTTTTGTGAATGGAAAGAAAAAAAATAAATAGGCTAGGGTCTGATTCGTTGGGGGCAAGTATAGGGAACTTTTTGCTGAATTTTATTTTGGCAATTGTCTGGTTAGTGCGGTCTTTTTTTCGGATTATGGCAGCTTCTTTTAAGAAAAAAGGGCATCATAAATAAAATAGGGTTAATTCAGGGAGTGGTTGGTTTTGGCAAAAAAAAAGACAGCATATGTATGCCAGGAATGTGGGTATGATACGCTCAAATGGCTAGGACGCTGTCCTGGTTGTGGCGCATGGAATACTATGGTTGAAGAAATGGTCGCGCCTCAAACAGGGGCAGGGCTTCGTTTGGGCTTATCGACGTCTTCGCAGCCTGAATCCATTGAGGCCGTTCAGATAGAAGATATGCCGCGCTTCATGACGGGCTCTGGTGAGCTTGACCGGGTCCTAGGCGGTGGAATAATACCAGGATCGATGGTACTTATCGTTGGCGACCCTGGGGTTGGCAAATCGAGCCTAACATTGAAAGTCTGTTCGGACATAGCTAAGATGGATAATCGTGTCTTATATGTTACCGGCGAGGAAAGTACACAACAAATTCGTATGCGTGCGGATCGATTGGATGCTTTAGCGAAGGATCTGCTGGTTTTAAGCGAGACCAATTTAGCAACGATTGAGCAACAAGTCCTTGCGGTAAAACCTAAACTTTTGGTTGTGGATTCTATACAGACGATATTCAATTCAGATGTCCAAAGCGCACCGGGCAGTGTCAGTCAGGTAAGAGAGTGTTCCGTAGAACTTTTACGCATTGCCAAGACAAATGGAATTGCGGTTTTTTTGATTGGACATGTGACGAAAGATGGAACTTTAGCAGGTCCACGAGTTCTTGAGCATATTGTCGATACGGTCCTTTATTTCGAGGGAGAACGAAATGCACAGTTTCGTGTCTTGAGGGCGGTGAAAAACCGTTTTGGCAGCACAAATGAAATCGGGCTTTTTGAAATGAGAGATATTGGATTGGTAGATGTTCCAGATGCTTCCAAATTATTTTTATCTGAAATGCAAGCTGAATCGGGAAATGTTGTTGTGCCTACGGTTGAGGGGACAAGACCATTATTGGTGGAAATTCAGGCCTTGGTAGCGCAGACACCTTATATGCCGCCAAGGAGG
>CBDTTM010000289.1:0-2640 GCA_965363355.1 uncultured Selenomonadaceae bacterium
GATATTGAATTTGATCATATCGTTGCAACGTTTATCATCAATCCAATGTTTTTGCTTTAAGGCATAGCCGATTAGTAAAGGTAAAACTAAATCGGTAAATACAAATATGATGCGAAGCTGTGTATTATCCAAACAAAGTATCCTCCCAACTTTGAATACGATATATCTAATCCTATCATTCGAGCGTAGTTATTTCAATAGACAGAAAGAAATCTGGCTGAAAATGAAAATGTTGAAAATTCTTGATATGAATGACTTTTGTCCCGATTTGTAGTAGAATAAGACGTAATACCTATGGTTGCTTGTCAGTATACTCTTTGCGAAAGAGGACATGAAAATGAACAAACACAAGATGATCGATACAGCTTATGATGTAGGCGTGAAAGAAAGTCTTGCAAGAGATGTCGTGGACAGCAAGACGATGCATTTTTTGAAGATAGATTCGCAAGGTTTGATTGATTTATGTGATGTAGCTCAAGGGGCAGCACTCGTGCTGGGCTTTGCTAGAGCAAGTAACGATTTTACAGCGTTGGCGGTAGATATTCGCCGGCGTTTGCCATTGAAAACAGATTTTTTATTGATTTCAAGCGAGACTGGCGGCCTTTGTCGAAATGAAGGGGAAACGGATCTGTATCAGTCGGGTTGTGTGATTTTACAATCTTTTTCTCGGCGAATGATCAAGGATTTACAGATCCTTTCTCTGCCGCTGCCGGATGAAGATATAAGAAAAGGTCGCGTTGATATGACTGTTGAGCAGCGTGTCGAGAAAATCCGACGCTCACTGCAAAGACAAATCATGCATTTTCCCGTTCGCCTTGAAGATACGGTTGCTTTAACCTATGTCGATGGCCTTTCGGCTTGTGAGAATTTCGCTGTACAGGCAATGTATGAAAGCCAACGTTTTCCTTGCCTGCTCGTGGGCGGATCCGCTGGGGCGGATAAAGCAAAGCGTCGTACATACATATATAACGGAGAGAGAACTGTGGAAAAAAACATGGTCATCTGTCTAGTTAAATTGCAGCCAGGATATCGGGCGGCGGCATTCTATAGCAATAATGTAGGGCGCATGGTCGAAAAATATACGATACTCGATGCTAATTCAACTTTGCAGACCGTACATAAAGTAGCCGATGAACATGGGAAATGCAGTGACCTGACGGAAACACTCAAACGAAAGTTTCAGTGCGCGGACTTCAAAGAATTGAAACAAACTCTTGAAAATTATGTATTTGGAGTTGAAATCGATGGTCGGATTTATACGCGAGATTTGCGCCATATTGGTGAAGCGCATAATTGCTTGTATTTTCATTGTGGGTTTTCGGCGGGCGAGACGCTTTTTCTGTTTGAAAAAGGCGATTTGCAAAAAAATATTCATAAGAATTGGGGCCAATTTACAAAAAACAAGCCATATCCATTTGCGGGGTTGCTGCATGAGTGCTCGCATCACTTCAAGCCGCAAGATCACAAGAAAGACCTCTGTAAGCTTTTTAAGGATGTGGCTGTTAGCGGTTTTTCTTGTCGAGGTGAGATATTAGGGGTACCGATGAATGAATCTTTTGCCGGGGTGTTCTTTTTTACTGTGAAAGGACAACGGTTTTTAGATAAATGCCTGGATAGTTTTCCTGTACGTTATGCAAGCTTTAGTAATTATTTTGCCTTGCGCCGGCTCAAACATATACAAATTGTAAACGATTTGAGCCGTAAAGCAGATGAAATCATTGCCAGGCAGCAGTGGAATGTACAAGTTGGATCAAGTGACCAAGCTGATGTGGTTGAAGAGTTTTCTAAGGTATTGGATGATTTTAATACCGAAAAAGTTTTTGATTATAAGAACGAACAGAAAATGAGGCAGACAATCAATGCAATAAGAAATGGCTCAATGGATAAACCGAACGGTGAGATTGGGACATTGGTTTCTTATATGCAGACGATGATCAATCGGTTACACAATCAACGTCATATATTAGAAAAGAAAATGGAGCAAATGGAAAAGTCGGTTCATTTTTATGCAAGAGATGAGCTGACGGGAACCTATTCTCGCAGGTCTGGATTCGAGCTGATTCGCCAAATTATTGAATGTCCAAGAGGTATTGCAGATTTTATGACCCTGGTCTTTATTGATATTGACAATCTGAAGAAGGCTAATGACATATGGGGGCATGAAGAAGGAGACTTTTATTTACGGACCGTAGTAGAGCTTTTAACAGCAACTTTGTGTGAACCGGATATCATTTGCCGTTATGGCGGAGATGAATTCCTTATTGTTTTATTGAACCAACAAGAAGATGGGGCCGAAAGCCTGCTTAAAAGAATAAATGAACAGTTGAAAGAAATAAGTATCCGTCGACAGAAGGGCTATAAAATGTCCTTTAGCTTTGGAACGATGTTTTATGATTATTCAAGAACACTCGATCTCGATGAGGCAATCAGCCATATGGATGCAAAAATGTATGGTTATAAGGAAACTAGGGCGGAGAACCTTCGCGCACAGCAAAGAATGTGGTAGTTCAAGGGCTTTTGCGACGTTTTTCTTAAAAAGAAAACATTTTTTAAATAATTTAAGAAATAGTGTTGACAAAGTGAGCAAAAGCCTGTATCATAATACAAGTCGCTGATGACAAGGAACACGAAAGACTTGGT
>CBDTTM010000290.1:0-2595 GCA_965363355.1 uncultured Selenomonadaceae bacterium
TTATATGGCATCGTTTTGGGGTTGTCTGGCTGCGGCGTTTGTTTTTTCGTGCTTATTCACGGCAAGTTTTTTGCAGGTTCATGAAGATGAGCTGCATTTGTCAGTTGTTTTCAAAGGCTTGATCTTAATTGCTATGCTGCAGGGAATATTAGGCATTTTCGGCCATTCGATTTGGGCGAATAAGCTGGCGTATTTTCTGGGGATAGCGGAGCCTGTTTTCTTTATTTCCTTGGCAATTTATCGGGTGGTTCAAGGTTTTCATCCGGCTAGGTATTACTTGCTCGCTTGGGGCATTCTTTCGATTGGCATCGTTCTTTGGATCGTGTCACCGGACCGGACTATGGCGCTGCATATCCTGATGCTCTCTAGTGCAGCGGAAGTCATTTTATTGTCATTGGCACTTTCGGATCGTTTTAAGATGATGCGTCTCAAAGAATTGGCGCTTACGCGCAATGTTGATTATTATAGGGATCTAAGCTTGACGGATGAGCTCACAGGGCTTTATAATCGGCGGTATCTAAAGCGAAAGAGCCGGCAAAAAATGATTGAGGCCAGTAGTGCGAGCAAGGAATTGGCACTGCTTGTCATTGATATTGATTTTTTTAAGAAGTTCAATGATGCTTATGGACATTGGCAGGGCGATCAGGTTCTTATCCGTTTCAGTGAAGTGTTGTTAAATGTTTTATCAGATGAGCAGATGGCATTTCGTTTTGGCGGGGAAGAATTTGTTGTGTTGCTGCCGGATGCTGACCGGGATGATGCATTGGCTGTAGCCGAGCGGATCCGTTGTGATTTTGCGGCGGAAGTCTTTAGTCCGGCGCTGGGCAAACAGGTTCATGTGACTTTGAGCATAGGGGCGGCGGCTTTACGGTCAAAGGATACGGAAGCTTCGTTCTTCCAACGGGCGGATAAGGGGCTATATCAAGCGAAGGCGGCAGGACGAAATACGGTGGTTTTTTTATAAAAATAGATATATTTCTTTGACTTTTTTGTCTGTAGATAAAAATCTGCGGCAGAAAAGTCTTTTTTTTGTAAAAGGGCGAACATATATGCTACAATAGGAGCTATTACCAAAAGGGAGAACTAATGTGAAGTGGATCAATCATCAAATCCTCACGGGGACAATCGTTTATGTAGTTTCAGGCAGCCTTCTTTATGCTGCCTACAGTATGGCTGGTAGTGTACTGCCAGATAAGCTTGAGGGTAATCCTCGGGAACAAAAGAATTATTGGAGTTGGCGCAGCCGCCATCGTGGGACCAGCCATTGGCCTGCACCTTATCTTGCCGGTATCGCCGTGTTGCTGGCTGTGAGCCGAGGAGAGCTCGCTACAGCGGCTATGTGGGATCTTTGCCAGATTGGTATTTTTATATTGGTCGGAGCGGTTTTACATATAATTGAGGATGGCGTTTGTGGGAAAGTGCCGATTTTTAAGCGGAGCCAGAAAATAGGCATTTCATTATTTAAAGTAGGTTCGGTAACGGAATATCTGTTTGTTCTAGCAAGTATTCTTTTTTTGCTGCGAGGGCAGTGGCAATAGGAATGGAGCGATGGTTATAGAAAATCATTTGCTGAAAAGATAAAGATGGGCTACAATGAAAATCATAGAAATTTTTATTGCAAAAGAAGGGTCAAAAAATGAAAATTATCGATGCACATTTGCATTTTTTTCCGGATGCGGAACATTTTCACCAAACGGCGAAGGCTGCTGGGCATGAGGCAACTTTGGAGCATCTTCGTCAAGCATTGAAAGATAACGGGGTTGTTCTAGGAATAGGTATGGGAACGACACCGGTCGAGGCAGATTGCCAAAATCCGTTGGAGCTTCCTTTTACCGCAGATAATTGGCCGGAACCATTTGTCCAATGTCTAGGGATTCGGGCAGAAACGATTACCAAGGAAAACAGTAAGCGCGTATTGTCTTTATTCGAGTCCTCCTTGCAACGGCCGGAAGTGGTTGGGTTCAAAGTTTATGCGGGCTATCAGCCGTTTTATGTAAATGATCCTTTGTACTGGCCGTTTTATGAAATGGCAGAAACTTATGATGTACCGGTTGTCATCCATACGGGTGATACGGCTAACACCGCAGGTCGCTTGAAATTTTCCCATCCACTGACGGTTGATGAGGCGGCGGTCAATTTCCCTCGGGTCAACTTTGTTATGGCTCATTATGGTAACCCCTGGATTGTTGATGCAACAGAGGTTTTGGCCAAAAATCCAAATGTCTATGCGGATTTGTCCGCACTGGCAGAGGGGAATTTTACGGTCCAGAGCTTTATTGATACGAATAAGGCGTATCTTGATATGGTGAAGATGTGGCTGACGTATTTGTCGCGGTATGATAAGCTCATGTATGGCTCGGATTGGCCGCTCGTAAATATCGGAACATATATTGAGCTCATCAAATATCTGATACCTGAAGAACATCATGAAGCGGTATTTTATCAAAATGCACAAAGAATCTTTAAAAAAATCCATTTGCCTCAATGAAATGAACTCGACAAAAGAGCTCCTGCCAATAAATAGCAGGAGCTCTTTTTATCATATAAAACTATGCGAATGTAAAAATAGTTGCGGAGCATCAACCAATTTCAATG
>CBDTTM010000291.1:0-2594 GCA_965363355.1 uncultured Selenomonadaceae bacterium
TACCGAAACAGTTGCTGCCAAGCTATCTGTTACCGAGGCAAAAAGACGCTTCGATATTGCCGATGGCAGTGCTGAGCTTTTTGCGGAACCGGCAATCAGTAAACGGCCGCGATTCGTCCAAGAAACAACAGGGCTCAATGGCAACGAATACGGAACGCTTATGCATTGCATCATGCAGCATATCGATTTACGAGGGGATTTGACGATGGTGGGCTTGAAAGAGCAGCTAGAAGATTTCGTGGCACGGGAAATCATTTTGTCGGCGGAAGCTAAAGCAGCCAATCTTCTAGGAATCGGCAGGTTCTTTACTTCAGCGTTAGGCAAGAGAGTGCTGCACTCGACAAAAATTCGCAGGGAAATGGCTTTTAGCCGGATGCTGCAAGCAAAACGCTTCTATCCGGAAGTTTCCGACGAGAAGGAGCAGATCTTCATCCAAGGCATCATCGACCTTTTGTTTGATGAAGCAGATGGCATGGTCTTAGTCGATTATAAGACGGACCGCGAAACAGACCATGAGCTCATTGCGGAAAAATATAAATTGCAGATCGATCTTTATAGCGAAGCTGCCGCTGCGATTCTTCGACAGCCGATCAAAGAACGATATATATATTTGTTCCACAGTGGAGAACTCGTCGCTATGTAGGCAAGGAAAGAATGTCGAAAGATTTTTTGAGATGAACTGAATTAAAAAAAATATTTCGGTTATAACCATAAAAACTTTATTAATTATGATTTATTTCGGTTACGATAATGAAACTAGTCAATATATGCAAGCGTTCAGCATAATCAGTGGAAAACAGGTTGATGTGTTTCAATCTGAAATGCCACTAGACGCATGGCAAAAAACCGCCTTTAACCGTTACGGAGAAGTAACGATTAAAGGCGGTTTCTATTTCGTATGTTCTTTTCTAAGAGTAAAGAGTTCTTTTTGCAGTTCGTTGTAGCTTTCAAGTGACAATAAAACCATGTTTTTTTCATTGCCGCGTTGGATGACGAAGGTTTCGCCTGTATCGTGGGCATCGTTAGCGTAAAGCGTGAATTCTTTTAAAAAACTGGAAGATGAAACACTGCGCATGCAATCAGCTCCTTTTAAAGATCAACAAGAGGACGTGCCAAGGCGAGGGTGTTTGGCTGGTTTTAGGCTCAGACGGCGAATCAAGACCAGCGCTTCCGTCACACTGACATCCTGGCGGCTGCCGGGACGCTCAAATACGCAAAGCGGGTCTTCGACGCCGATTTCACTGCCGGGCATGTAGATATATTCCTGATTGAGGCTGTCGCCGTAAATAACACCGGCTTTCAATTTTGCTTGGGCCATAACACTCATAATTTCACCTGCTTTAAAACATATTTTTACGCCAGAGAACAAAGCCGCAAAGCAAGGCGATGGCAATGGCGATGATGGACACATAGAGAAAGGCAAGAGGTTCGTTGGCAAATGGCACGGGTACATTCATGCCAAAAAAACTCGAGACAACCGTTGGAATGGCAAGGATGATCGTCATCGTCGCCAAAAACTTCATGACCAGATTCAAGTTGTTGGAAATAATCGAAGAGAACGTATCGGCAAGCCTTGCTAAGATTTTACTGTACATTTCAACCATTTCGCGAGCCTGCTTGTTTTCGATGATGACGTCTTCAAGTAAATCTTCATCTTCTTCATACATCTTGAGAATTGGCTGCACACTGTGGTTGGAACGAAGCCTGAGGAGCTTGTCGAGTACAGCACCGTTAGAACGCAAGGCGGCATTGAAATACGTCAAGCCTTTTTGCAGCTCGAGCAAACGCAGGATTTCTTTGTTCTTCATAGAAGAGCGCAGCTTCAGTTCAATCTCTTCGGAAAGCTTGCTCATCTGCCGCAAATAGCGCAGATAAAAGGTCGCAGACTTATAGAGAATCTGAAACAAAAACCGGGTCTTCTTAAATGTGCGGAATAACCGTGATGTATTTTCATTGAACTCGGAAATAACGGGCGTTTCCTCCAGGCAAACCGTAATGATGTATTCCTTGGTGATGATGATAGCCAGTGGCAGAGTGTCATAGCTTTCGCTATTTCGCATTACTGGTACATTCGTCAGTATCATCACGGAATTATCTTCGATATCGATATGGGAACGTTCTTCATCATCAAGAGCAGAACGTAAAAAATCTGGTTCAACTTCAGTCAGATTGCTCACGACTTTCAGTTCATATGGTGTCGGATCGATAATGTTGATCCAGGCTCCTTTTTCCAGCGTTTTGAGATTCAGCTCGAGTAAAGGTCCGCTTTCTAAGGACTTATAAATTTTTAACATGTAAATAACGACTCCTCACAAAAAGGGAACGCGTCATTTAACACAAAAAAGACTTTGAGTTGAGAAAAATGGCGATATTCCCCGATATTTTTTAATTTTCAACTTAGACCGCGAACTAGGGTGGTCTGCATCCATTTTCCTCACCGACCTTTTGTTTTTCATCTGTTTATATTAAAATACTACTCCTTGATAGGAAAATAGTCAATATTTTTAAAAAGGTATTTGACAAATAAAAGGTATTTTTGTTATACTGTTAGAGTACGTTAAGGAGAGGTGTCCGAGTGGTTTAAGGAGCTGGTC
>CBDTTM010000292.1:0-2580 GCA_965363355.1 uncultured Selenomonadaceae bacterium
CAGCCAAGGCTTTGGTTATCTTATCGAAGAAACCGATATCATTGAAAAAATCCCTTACCATGAGCATCTACGCATTAAATTTTCCAGTGCGAGTTCCTTGGATCTAGGAGAACGCATTTGTACTGCCCTGCAAGAACTCGGCCCCACCTATATCAAACTTGGTCAAATGGCTAGCACGAGACAAGACCTTTTGCCGCACGCAATCACCATCCAATTAGAAAAACTACAAGATGATGTCAGGCCTTTTTCGTTTGACGAAGTTCAAACCCTCATCAAAGCTGAACTCGGCGACAGCCTAGAAAATATTTTCTCCGGTTTTGACCCAGCTCCGCTCGCTACAGCTTCCATCGGCCAAGTGCATTTAGCCCAATTAAAATCGGGTGAACGCGTTGCTGTAAAATTGCAACGACCAGGCATCATAGAAAAAATTGAAACCGATTTAGAAATCCTTTTTGACATCGCAACCGCTGCCCAAAACCGCTTGCAGTGGGCAAAAGATTATCAACTGGTCGATATTATCGATGAATTTTCAAATGCCTTGCTCAAAGAATTAGACTACGCAGTAGAAGGCCGCAATGCCGAAAAAATGAAACTCCAATTAAAAAAAGAAGGAGAAATCCATATTCCTGAAATTTACTGGGAATATTCCTCTAAAAAAATACTCACAATGGAATTCATTTCCGGCATCAAGGTCAACCAAATCGAGACATTAAAAGAACAAGGCTTTGACTGTGCGATTATTGCCAAAAGATTCGCTGAAAATATTTTCCAGCAAATCTTTATCAATGGCTGCTTTCATGGTGACCCCCATCCTGGCAATGTTTTGGTTTTACCAGATAATGTAATTGCCTTTCTCGATTTTGGCATGACCGGACACCTAAGCTCTGAAATGAAACGCTCCTTGTCTTCCTTACTCATCGGGTTTAAGCGCAATGATACAAATGAGCTCTTGCGAGCGGTTCTTCGCATCGGTATCGTTCCTGGAGAAATCGACACCACACAGCTCAAAAATGACATCGAGCTTTTTCGAGATACCTATTATGGGCTGCCATTAAGTAAAATCAGCATACATGAGGCCATTAACCAATTTTTTGCAATTGCCCGTAAACATTCGATTCGAATCCCCGCCGACCTCATTTTAGTCTGCAAATCCTTATTGACGGTCGAAAGCATCGTCAAGCGTTTAGACACAAACTTAAGCCTTGTTAACATCATTGAGCCCTTTAGCCATCAACTCTTGCTCGAACGCCTTCACCCTAGCGCCATCGCCGAGTCCCTCTGGAATATCACCTCGGACTTCAGCGAAGTCATTGAGCACGCCCCACAAGATATTCGTTCACTCAGAAGCCTTATCCGCCAAGGACATCTGCAAGTGCGCCTCTCGTTAGCTGATGCAAGCACATTATTCAAGCAGCTTGCCCAGCTCAGTAACCGCATATCGGTCAGCATCATTTTATTGGCCTTCAGTATCTTAATGGGCAGCATCATCATCAGTTTTTCGATTATGGGAAAACCCTCTGCCCTTTGGAACTTGCCTGTTATTGAAGCTGGCATCTGTATTGCCTTTATTATGTTTCTTTGGGTCCTCTATGCTATTTTCCGTTCAGGCAAACTTTGAACCTTGCTCATAAGAAATAAAAAAGTTCTCAAGCAAACAAAATGCTTGAGAACTTTTTTTATGCCGCGGTTTCGCTGACCATCGGATTTTTCTTAGCCTTCTTACCCGTATACAATTCACCAAAGGCCGCTCCGCCTAAAATTAAGCACGCGCCCACAAGCTGCACCGCCGTCAAATGTTCATGAAAGATAAGCGCCGAAAAAACCAGTGCTGACAAAGGATCCGTATAACTGCAAATCGCTACCGATTGAGCCGGCAGCTTTTGCATGGAGGAAAAATAAAGATAACAGGCGATTCCCGTATTGACTATGCCCAAAAATAAAATAGGAATGATTGTGTCCTTTGCTATAACCATGCTTTTCTGCTCAAATCCCAATGTATAAAAGGCGACAATAACGCCCGCAACCACAAGCTGCGCCAAAGTACTCTCAAGCCCTGTGAGTTTTTTGACCTTTTTATTAAAAACAATCATCACTGCATACAAAAGAGCTGAAATCATGCCACAACTAAGCCCCCAGGAAATTCCCTCCGCAAAAAAATCTGCACCATTGACCAATACCATACCAACTGCAACGAACAAAACGCCGCATAGCTTGGCTGCACTTACCTTCTCTTTAAAAATGAATGGAGCCAGTGCTATGACGATTACCGGCCCGCAATAGTAAGCCAACGTTGCCGTGCTTACACTGGTCAAGCGATAGGCTTCAAACAAAAAAATCCAACTAAGCCCCATCGAAATTCCGGAACCCAGCAAATAATGCCATTGCTTTCGTATCTGGTCCATTTGCAATCGCTTGCCGCCAAGTAAAAATAAGAGACCTAGAAACAAGCTGCCAATAACCGTTCTTGACAATACAATTTCTGAACTGCTCAGTAAGATATAACTTGCCACAATTCCATTGGATCCAAAAATCAACAATGAAATGATATATTTTATATACGCTTTTTTCATGTATCCAATC
>CBDTTM010000293.1:0-2539 GCA_965363355.1 uncultured Selenomonadaceae bacterium
CTATTTATATTAATTATATTATATCTGATAATTATAATCGACTAGAAAATTATGTTAAAAAAATCACGTTTTTTCATTGACAAGCCTAATTTTAGTACCTATACTGTATTTGTGATGTAAATTTGATGAAAGCCTTATTTTCTAGGCAGCTTTGCGGCTTTTTACATAGCTGAAATGAGTCTTTTAGGCAAGTTTGCGCGTCAAACTATATTATTTATTTATGTTACTATAATCAAGGGGAGTGTATTTATTATGGCGAAAAAACCTGTACAAATTACTGAAACTGTCCTGCGCGATGGGCACCAATCTCTTGTTGCTACTCGTATGCGTATTGAGGACATGTTGCCGCAACTCGAGGCACTTGATAACATTGGCTACAAAGCTCTCGAAGCTTGGGGCGGTGCTACGTTTGATACTTGCCTTCGTTTTCTCGGCGAAGATCCGTGGGAACGTCTTGATACATTAAAAGCACATCTTAAGACACCTATCCAAATGCTCTTAAGAGGCCAGAACCTTCTTGGCTACAATCATTATTCTGATGATGTTGTTAAAGCTTTCGTAAAAAAAGCTTCCGAACATGGTGTCGGTGTATTCCGTATCTTCGATGCTTTAAATGATGTTCAAAACCTTACAACAGCAATCAGTGCTGCATTAGAATGCAAAGAAAAACCTCACGTTCAAGGCTGCCTGGTTTATACAATCAGCCCGTTCCACAAAAATGAAACTTTCGTTGATCTTGCAAAAAAACTTGAAAAAATGGGCGTTCATTCCATTTGTATCAAAGACATGTCCGGTTTGTTAAAACCTTATGTTGCTGAAGATCTCGTTAAAAAACTCAAAGCTGCCGTTAGTGTTCCAATTGAGTTACATACACATTATACCAGCGGTTTTGGCTCTATGACTTACCTTAAAGCAATCGAAGCTGGTGTTGATATCATCGACTGTGCTCTTGCTCCATTTGCTTGTGACACATCACAGCCTTGTACGGAAACAATGGTTGCTGCACTTGAAGGCACGGAATACGATACTGGTCTTGATCGTCAGGCTATGTCTCCTATTTCTCAGCATTTCCTTGGTGTTAAAAAGAGAATCATTGATGAATTCAAGCTCAAAGGTTATTTTGACGTAAATCCAAACGTTCTTGATTTCCAAATTCCAGGCGGCATGCTTTCCAACTTGGCTAATCAGCTTAAAGAACAAGGCATGGAAGACAAATATCAAGACCTTCTTGATGAAATGCCTCGTGTACGTAAAGATCTTGGATACCCACCACTCGTTACTCCATCTAGCCAGATTGTCGGCACTATGGCTACATTCAACGTCATGATGGGTAAACGTTATGGTATGGTTCCTAAAGAATTTAAGGATTTAGCACGCGGCAAATTTGGTCATTCACCAGTTCCTGTCGAAAAAGAATTCTTACATTCTATTGGCATCAAAGATGAAGAAATCATCACAGATTGTGCCAAAGAAGATCAGAATGCTGAAAAAATGGCTGACTTCAAACAACAGCTGATTGAAAAAGGCTATCCTAACGCAACAGAAGAAGACATTTTATCCTATGCTCTCTTCCCTCAGGTTGCTGAAGAATTCTTCAAAGCACATCGTTAATCAAAAACCCGCCGTTCATTCGGCGGGTTTTCTTTTTGTGGAAAAATAGAATAGATAAAAACGGGGGCTCCAGCAATGCTGTGGAGCCCCCGTTTTTATCTACTCAATACCTTTTTATAGCCCTCTACGCCAAAAGGATGCAGGCAAAGCCTGCATCCTTTTAATCTGCCTAATATAAGCAGCTTCAACACCTTCTGATAGCATTGAAGCATCTTTTCATTTTAATATCAGAAAACCGCTTTTACAACTTGATATGCCAAAGCACTCATTAGCGCTGTACATGGAATCGTAAGAACCCAAGCAACCACCATCTGTTGCGCTGTTCCCCAGCGTACAGCACTGATACGTTTAGCTGTCCCTACCCCCATAATCGAACCAGAAACAACATGCGTCGTACTGACTGGAAGATGTAATAATGTCGCACTAAAAATAATGATAGACGAATTCAGATCCGCCGCAAAACCGCTTGGTGGTTCAAGTTTGAATATCTTGCCACCGATTGTCTTGATGATCTTCCAACCACCAAAAGCTGTGCCGAACCCCATTGACGTTGCTGCCAAGATTTTTACATAAGTCGGCACATCGAATTCACTGATATAGCCACCACTCAAAAGTGCCAAGGTAATGATCCCCATAGCCTTTTGCGCATCGTTAGAGCCATGTGAAAAAGCCATCATTGCAGCAGATACGATCTGCAGCTTCTTAAAACGGTTGTTAAGTACAGACGGCATGCATTTACGAAAAATCACATAAATCAAATTCATGATGATACAACCGGTGACGATACCGACCAACGGTGAAGCAATCAAGGAGAGCACGATTTTGCCAATCCCTTCATAATTGAGTCCACCTACGCCCGTTGAAACTAGCACTGCGCCAATTAGTCCACCAACCAGTGCATGGGACGAGCTGCTCGGCAACGCAATCC
>CBDTTM010000294.1:0-2527 GCA_965363355.1 uncultured Selenomonadaceae bacterium
GATAAGTTCAGGGACTAGGTAGGTTGCATTGAAAAGAAATGAGTATACATAAGGAGAGGTTCCTTCTGGTGCATAGGAGCCGAAGAAAATGGCGCCGGAGATGAAGTGGCAGATGAATCGACCAGTTATTGCCAAGATTGCGCCAAGCAAAAATCGGCCTTTGAAATAACCAGCAAGACCAAGGGCCATATAAGGCAGGGGATAATCGAACAGAACCTGCAAGGGATGGACGATGAATGGGTCTTGCAAGAGATTGATCATGCCATAAAGGAATCCGGCTAGAAAGCCAACACCTGGACCATAGCGGAAAGAGAGCAAGAGCAGAGGAAGCATTGCGCCAAAGGTGATGCTTCCCCCTTGCGGCATATGATAAAGGCGCAGTTGATGCAAAATAATCGTAAGAGCAAGCATCAGTGCCGTCTGGACAATGAGCTGGGGACTAAAGACGATTTTCTTGCTGTAAATAAAGCCTATGGTTAAAAAAGCCAGCGCAATCAAGGCAAAAAGGCTGAGTGGATGGGCGAGGATTTCGGCAAAGTTTTGCGTCAGTGGTTCAAACATGGTCAACACTCCTTTGAGGTATGTGAAATTTATGGAGGGGAAGAAGGACTATTCCCATTGTAAATATACGCCTAAGCAGCCGCTTTCTACGGATACTTGGATTTTATGGTTTCCGTCAACGAGTTCATTGCTGATTGCATAGGGCATGTGCTGCTCAAGGCAGACATGGTCTAGTTCCCAGTAAACACCTCGTATAGAGACGGGCTGGCAATTTTTTGATAAGGGTAGAAGTGATATGGCATGCGGGGAATCGTGAAATTCCAAATGCAGTTCCTCTGGCCCATTTAAGATGAACATAACTTCTTTTTCATCGGCAGCGCAGGCGTTTACACCAAAATCTTTTGCTCCGGCCAAAGAAAATATATTGCTGAAGGCATGGTCAAATCTTCCGCCCCAGACGCCGCTTAAAATAACGAAGGCCTCTGGATGAATTTCGCTTATTTTTTTTAAGGCGAGCTGCGTGTCGGTCAAATCTTTTTTCGTCGAGAAGCGCTCAATGGGAATGCCCTGTTCAATAGCCCAGTTCCATCCGTTTTTGGTAGCACTGTCGCCGTCACCGACTAAGTGATGTACTTTGATGTTGTTTTGAAAACAGGAATCTATGCCGCTGTCGGCGCACCAAACTTCCCGCTTTTGGGCGATTGCTGCCAGCCAGTCAGGATCAGGTGCTTTTCCGCCGGCAACGAGCAGGATTTCATTTTTTGCCTGTATATGTTTGAGTTCTGCCTGAAGCTGTGGCAGTGTTAAGAAATAGCTCATTGTAGTATCCCCTTGCTCGTGATATGACTTGCATGATTTAGCATACTACGTTGCCTGGATTTTTGCAATTTTCTTTGTGGGCAATGGCAAAGAGATGAGCTGTGTTGCAGGATATTTGAAAAAAATGTTTAACTAATGATATAGTATATTTATCTAAACTGCAATTTTGAGAGGGGATATATTATGATTAAATTGACATATTACGGACATGCCTGCTTTTTGCTCGATGATGGAACAACAAAAGTATTGCTTGATCCGTTTTTTTCGGAAAATCCTATGACTGAGGTTTCTTGGGAAAGCATTGACTGTCAATATATATTAGTTACACATGGACATGCAGACCATTTGGGAGATGCGGCACTGATCGCCAAGAAAACCGGAGCTGTAATCGTAACGACGCCGGAAGTGGGCCGGCTTTGTCCTGAAGCTGAGGTTCATGGAATGAACCTTGGCGGATCGCATGTATTTCCATTTGCCAAGGTCCGCATGACACTGGCGCTGCATAGTGCTGGCGTTGCCGGTGGGCAGGCTTGTGGCTTTGTGCTCCATTATGATGATATTAATATTTATTTTGCTGGAGACACGGCATTATTTGGGGATATGCAGCTCATTGGCCGCAAAGAGCGGATTGATTATGCAATCTTGCCAATCGGAGATAATTACACGATGGGCATTGAAGATGCAGCCTTGGCGGCGCAGTGGCTAAATGCCCGTAATGTCATTCCGATGCATTATAACACTTGGCCAGTGATTGCCCAAGATGTTGAATCTTATAAGGATTTGACAGAAAAGATGTCGCGGGCACAAGTCCATATTGTGAGCCCGGGCGGTGAGCTGGAGCTTAAGTGAAAGAGAAATTAATTGTAATCTTAGGGCCGACGGCGGTCGGCAAAACAGCGCTTAGCATACAGCTCGCGCAAAAACTTCAGACACAGATCATCTCCGGTGATTCGATGCTTGTCTACAAGGGCATGGATATTGGTACGGCTAAACCCGACGTGAATGAGATGGCGGGAATAAAACACCATATGATTGATATCTTGCCTCCCGGGGCGGATTTTAGCGTCACGCGATTTAAATCTTTGGCGGCTGAATGCATCAATAAAATCAACGAAGAGCATAAGATTCCTATTTTAGCTGGTGGAACAGGGCTGTACATCAAATCCTTAGTTGAAGACTATTGCTTCAATAAGACGCCTGGTGATGA
>CBDTTM010000295.1:0-2524 GCA_965363355.1 uncultured Selenomonadaceae bacterium
TTATATACTTTTGATAACGGGGCGGATGGGGTCTTTGCAAAAAAAGATTCAAGGGATGCATTTACATTGTTCCCTGTCAGGTCAATATACAAAGAAAATGATGACAGCTAAAGAAATGCGAAATCCTTTACAGTGGAATGAGATCATGGAATATATCTTACAGGTAGATGAGCATCAACCATTTCGTACGGACGCAGCAAAAAGACTGGTGCAAAAATTGCAGCCAGCCTATCTTGTTCATGAATTCATTCAGGATTCGTATATGGATTGGCAGAAAAAAGTTCGCCGACAGAAAAAATCCTTGGCATGAACGTTTTGTTAGGTTATGTGTTTGTCAGCATGTTGGCTTGCCTTGACAATTTACATAAATAATTTTATACTATAGTTCGAAATTAAATAATAAAACCGTTTTGGATGTGGATTTTTCTAGAGTGATTCTATTTTCGCCACACAATTATTACCTATATAATTGTGTGGCTTTTTTGCGTGGAAAAGGAGAGGTATATTTTGAAAAACTGGCAGTATGCATTTATTGTTTTTTTAGGGGGCTGTTGTTATGGAGCCTTATCGACGTTTGTAAAGCTCGCATATCGGGTGGGGTTTACGCCGACGCAGGTGACTGGAGGCCAATACTTTTTTGGTACGGTGCTCATATGGCTTTTGGTATTGTTCACAAAAAAGAAAAGACTTTCGTGGCTGCAAGTCGTGAAGATTTTGGCATCAGGGATTCCTTTTGGCTTTACTGGACTGCTTTATTATCAGTCGCTGCAAACCCTGCATGCATCCCTTGCCATCATTTTTTTATTCCAGTTCGTTTGGGTTGGCGCAATCTTTGAGTGGGCATTCAACAAGAAAAAGCCGAGTCGCCGCAAACTTGTTTCTATTGGCGTATTGTTGATTGGTTCTGTTTTGGCCGCCAACATCGTTTTAGGGCAGACGGGAGAGTTTTCTTGGCAAGGAATGATCTTAGGGCTTCTCTCGGCAGTTACGTATACATCATTTATTTTTTTGAGTGGATCCGTGGAAAAAGATGCTCCACCGGTGTTGAAAAGTGCGCTGCTTTCTACGGGCGGTTTACTTGTTATTTCTATATTGTTTCCACCGACTTTTTTGCTTGATGCTTCTGTAATGAGCGCACTCTTCCCTTATGGTCTTGTTTTGGGTTTTTTTGGCGTTGCGTTACCGCCGTTGCTCTTTTCAATTGGACTTCCACACGTCGGGCCGGCTCTAGGCACGATTTTGTCGGCATCCGAGCTTCCCATGGCGGTGACCATGTCGTTTTTTGTTTTGGCAGAGAATGTGACACCGCTGCAGTGGCTGGGGGTACTCTTTATTATCGTGGCAATCATCGGGGGCAATGGCAAGCGCGATAAAAAAGAAGAACCGGTTGATTGCGATCCGAGAGATAATCCAAGTTTACAAGCTGCCTATAAGAAGGGGGAAATATACAGACGATTTTTATAAGACTTGTTTCACCGCTTCCGGGTCGTTTGGATAAATGAGACGCATATTTATCTTGTTGTTAAAAAAGGAAATGAGCGGTCCGGTGAAAAAAGCCATAGTGAGCGTGCCAAGCCCCACAATGCTGCCGAAGGTAAAACCAATCGAGACAGCAACAAAATCTATGCACATGCGCACATAGCGGAATTTGAATTTTTGCCCGCTGCGGGCAACGATAATCCAACCGATTGCATCATAAGGACCCATGCCAAGTTTTGCACAGATGTAGAGTGAGGCACCAAAACAGGAAATGGTCACGCCAAAAACAAGCAAGGCAATGCGTATGCTAAGTGGGAGCTCTGTGCTGCCAAATAAGACGAGCAAAAGATCATACCAAAGATCAGAAAACGGGCCGAGAAGAAACATGTTGACCAGTGTGCCGATTTGGATATAGCTTCGTTCAAACAGAAGTACAGGGATGATGAGCACACAGTTAAATAAAATGATACAGGTCCCAAAGCTCAAGGCCGAGATATTGCTGTAGCCAAGATTCATACAGGAAAATGGGTCGTTGCCAAAAAGGCTTAAGCGAAGCATGCTCATGGCAAGCCCCATGATGATATTACCGAACAATAATGCAAGCATACGGCGTTTGATATTTGGAAAAGAAGTAGTGCGTGATTTCGTGGCTTTTTCAGATGATGCAGCCAAAATAGAGAAATTTAGCATGATGAGCTCCCCTTTATGTGTTGTGTAATATATTTGTTGTAGCGCCTAGTTTACATTATAAAGAAGATTGCCGAAAAAAGCCTTTCATTTCTTGCTGAAAAAAATAAAAATTATTGGGTGAAATACCGACTAAGAAAAATTTTTCTGAAAAACTGTATGATATCTTGTTAAAATAAGAGATAAGAGTAAGTTTTTTAATAAAATCGACGAGCAGTTTTTTGCCAAAGCGATTGGACTTGACTTAGAGTAAACTCCAAGTGATACCCTATAAAAAGGCGAACAATAGCGAAACTCACGAAATAAGAGTTTTGCTATTGTGATAAGATTTTGTGTTAGGGGGGGCTTGGTGTGGCGG
>CBDTTM010000296.1:0-2515 GCA_965363355.1 uncultured Selenomonadaceae bacterium
TATTTTTGAACGGCAGGCACCCCGCCGACATTGTATAGATCTTGGAAGACATATTTTCCCGAAGGTTTCAGGTCAGCCAAATGCGGTACCCGTTTTTGGATTTCATTGAAGTCTTCGATTGCAAAGTCCACCTCAGCGGCATGGGCGATCGCCAACAGATGCAAAATGGCGTTCGTCGATCCGCCCAATGCCATCGTGATCACTACGGCATTTTCCAGAGCTTTGCGCGTGATGATGTCGCGCGGTCGGATATTTTTTTCGATCAAGCCGATGATGGCTTCGCCTGCTTCGAAAACATCCTTCAATTTATCACCGGTTGCTGCAGGATTTGACGATGATCCCGGCAAACTCAGCCCCATCGTTTCGATTGCCGATGCCATCGTGTTGGCTGTATACATCCCTCCGCAAGCCCCTGGTCCAGGACAGGCGTTGCATTCGATTGCCCGAACTTCTTCTTCCGTCATTTCACCGTTGTTCCACTTTCCGATGGCTTCAAAAACGGATACGAGATCGATGTCGTTGCCATCTTCATCTTGCCCCGGTGCGATTGTACCCCCATAAACAAAAATGGATGGAATATTCGCATTTGCCATCGCGATGACAGAGCCCGGCATATTCTTGTCACAGCCACCGATACTGATGAATGCGTCCAGATTCTGGCCGCCCACCGCAACTTCGATCGAATCGGCAATCAGATCGCGCGAAGGCAATGAATAGTTCATACCCGGCGTACCCATGGCGATACCATCTGAAACGGTCACTGTCGTAAACTGGATCGGCCAACCGCGTTGCTTCTTGATGCCGTCTTTTGCGATTGCAGCCAAGTCGTTCAAATGTATATTGCAAGGCGTGTTCTCAGCCCAAGTGCTGATTACCCCTACCATCGGCTTTTTAAAGTCTTCGTCATGCATGCCTGTCGCACGCAACATCGCACGGTTCGGCGATTTCACGACTCCATCATAAACGAAGCTGTTGATGCGTAAATCTTTTTTGTTCTTTTCGTTTTCCATTCCAAAATCCCTCCCGTATTTTCATGCACAAACACTTACTACTAATCAGATTTTAACATTTCTGCCCACAAAAAACTATCAGGGGCCCTCCCTAAATCAGGACATGGCGGAAAACGCTCCATATTTACGCGGCAAAAGTTGCGTACTCAATTAATGATTTCGCCTTTATTATCGGCCAATTTTTCTTGCCACCGACGAAGGTCCTCAGGCGTCTGTCGCAACCACTCCGTTGCTTCGCCGACAATCTTTAAAGGTGCTTGCGAACGGTAGGAACGGGTCAGATTCCCTGGAAATTTCTTGTCTGTAACATTTGGGTCATTTTCGAAATCCCCTGTCGGCTCCACAATATAAATCCGTTCCGATCCATCACCTTTCGCCAATGCGGCCGCAAGTCCCGCCCCACTGATCACAGCCGTGAAATAAATGTGGTTCATTTTAAGTCCGGATTTGTAATTCGATTCTCCTTTTGCTGTCAGCAGCTCGCCGACCTGCAGATCTGCTCTTGTCCCATGAAAAAAAGGACCTGGATCAGAAGGCGTATCCTTATACGAATGCGATAATGCAACATACTTTTTTGCCTTGTCCGGATCGGATAACGCCTCATAGCATTTTGCGATGTTCAAATACAACGATGGGAAAGCGCTCTTAACCGCCTCGTCATTCACTTTTAGCGCAAACTGCAAAGAGGTTTCGAACCATTTTAATTTGTCTGATACATTTTTTTGATGCCGGGCCACATAATAAGCTGCAATGAATTTTTCAAAATCGGCTGTCGCTTCACTCCGGGCCTTAGAAAACAGCAGGCTTGCCTCTTCAGGTTTGCCGCTGTCTTCCATGCCCATCCCCTGAAGAAGCAGTTGAATGATTTTGTTGTTGGGATCGAATTGGTTATCCATCTTATTTCACCTCTTAATTATTGAACCGCCAACTGAACTATAATGATACTCTGCTCCTCAAAAAGCCCCTGCTTTTTGCAGCACATAAATGTAGATTACAAAAGCTTTGAAAGTGAGAATGCTGACTCTTACTCACTTTTTCTTCTCTCTTTTCATGGCCTCTTGCTTCATTGGCTTTGGCATTTTTTCAATAGCATACCTTAATGCAGTTCTAGGCATTGTGTCCCGCTTGCTTAATACATACTGGTATACCTCATCTTCATATTTGGTGCATAAAGACTTCAGCATCCAGCCATACCCTTTTTGCACTAAATCATCCTTATCCAACAATAAGCTGTCGGCAATTTCAAATATATCATCTTTAAATAAACCCTTTTTGGCTGGTATGATAAGCGATACAGCTGACGCCCGCCTAAGCCATCTATTTGGGGATTTCGTCCAATCTTTTAATTTTTCTATATACAACGGATACATTTCCAAAAATGTTCCAACAGTGTGGTTACAGAAAGTATCACAAGTTGCCCAGTTGGTCACATATTCATTTACCCATTTTTCAAACAGAGGAAAATCATCTTCAGTGTACTGCTTTTTTATTGCATATGCCCAATT
>CBDTTM010000297.1:0-2394 GCA_965363355.1 uncultured Selenomonadaceae bacterium
AACATCACCAACGCCAAGTCCATCAACTAAAACATGGCCAGATGTGACTTTTCCAGCCACCATGCCTTTGTCACGAGTAAATTCGAGGATTTGTCCGTTCTCACTGATAAAAATGTTTTCCTTTGGCATCCCAAGTTCTTGTGCCAATTTAGCATGTTTGACCAAGTGGCGATATTCGCCATGGACTGGAATGAAAAATTTAGGTCGAACAAGATTATGCATGAGTTTCAGTTCTTCCTGGCTCGCATGCCCAGAAACATGAATTCCCTGCGTGCGTCCATACACTACATTTGCGCCCAGCTTCAAAAGTTTGTCGATTGTGCGCGACACGAGCTTTTCGTTGCCAGGAATCGGCGTTGCAGAGATAATGATCGTATCACCTGGTACAATGGTAACTTTCCGATGATCCGACATAGACATCCTAGTCAGAGCCGACAAAGGTTCGCCTTGGCTGCCTGTCGTAACAATGACCACCTGCGATGCAGGATAGCGATTGATTTCATCAATATCGATCAGTACGCCTTCTGGTGCCGACAAATATCCAAGTTCAAGCGAAATATTGACGACATTGACCATGCTTCGGCCCAAAACTGCAACCTTGCGCTTGAAACGGCAAGCAGTCTCGATAACTTGCTGGATACGCTGCACATTCGATGAAAAAGTAGCGATGATGATTCTTTCCCGTGAATTTTGAAAAGCTTTGTCAAAAGCTGCCCCTACAGTACGTTCACTAGGCGTATGCCCTTCACGTTCTGCATTCGTGCTATCAGCGAGCATGACCAATACACCCTTGTTGCCTAGTTCGGCAAAACGGCGAAAATCCGTCATTTTCCCATCAACTGGCGTATAATCGAGCTTAAAGTCACCCGTATGGATGACCATACCCATAGGTGTCTTGATCGACAATGATACAGCATCAGGAATGCTGTGGTTTATGCGGATAAAACCAACGCTGAAACAACCCGCATTGATTATATCTCCTGGTTCCACAGGAACTAGACTGCTCGAATCAACATTGTTTTCTTTAAGCCGCCCCTGTAAAATTCCCAGTGTCAGCTTGGTTCCGTACACTGGAACGTTCAATCTCTTTAAAACATATGGCAATGCGCCAATATGGTCTTCATGTCCATGTGTCAGAACAATCGCCTTAATCATATCGCGATTTTCTATCAAGTAAGATATATCTGGAATGACCAAATCAATTCCCAACATATCATCATCAGGAAACATCAGACCTGCATCAACCACCACGATATCATCGTTATAGCGAATGACCGTCATGTTTTTGCCGATTTCCCCTAATCCACCAAGTGGAATAATTTGAAGTTTTTGTGATCCTTTTGCCAAAAATTACACCTCCGTAAATACATATTATTTATATAACGCTTGCTAACATCCTATATATTAAGTCCGAACCGCACAATTAATAAAGAAGTCACCATAAATCGCCCGTTCTACTCGTTAACTTCATTATATAACACGAAACAACCTATTGTAAAGCAGATTCCACGTCTATCTGCCATATGTCTCTACCCTTAAAAAAATGCAAATATACACCGAAAACAAAAGCCCAAACTCAGCTGTAAAAAGCTAAGCTTGGGCCCAGGTCAAAAAATTTTATTTAAACATGTCGTGTTCTATCATGTATTCAGCGATCTGCAATGCATTCAGTGCAGCACCTTTACGAATCTGATCACCGACAACCCAAAAATTCAAACCATTTTCTACAGAATAATCCTTACGGATACGGCCTACCGATACATCATTTTTCCCTGACGTAAATAAAGGCATCGGATACTGCATTTCAGCTGGATTATCCTCTACAATGATCCCCGGGAATTCTTCAATCGCTTTTTTCACATCTTCAACACTTAGCTCATCAACCAATTCGACATTGACTGATTCTGCATGGCTGCGGTACACCGGAACACGCACTGTCGTCGCCGTTATGCCAATGGACTCATCTTCTAGTATCTTATGGGTTTCATTGATCATCTTCATTTCTTCTTTGGTATAAAGATTATCCTTGAACACATCGATTTGCGGAATCAAATTAAAAGCAATCTGATAATGTTTCGGCAAGCTTGCCCCCGGCAAGATATTGGCTGTAACTTCTCTGTTTTCGGCAATTGCCTTTACCTGTTCTTCAAGTTCTGCCATAGCTTCTTTTCCGCCACCCGAGACTGCCTGGTATGTCGATACAACAACACGTTTGATCTTCACCTTGTCATAAATCGGTTTTAAAGCCATAACCATGATGATGGTTGAACAGTTCGGATTCGCAATAATACCTTTATGCCGAGAAATCGCTTCTGGATTCACTTCTGGAACTACCAATGGAACTTCCGGATCCATACGAAAAGCACTTGAATTGTCAATGACAACTGCGCCCGC
>CBDTTM010000298.1:0-2344 GCA_965363355.1 uncultured Selenomonadaceae bacterium
TGATGATATTTTGGATATCTGTAAAAAATATGATGTTACAATCAGTCTTGGCGATGGTCTAAGACCTGGCTGCATTGCCGATGCGACGGACCGGGCACAGATCCAAGAACTCATCACGCTTGGCGAACTTGTAGACAGAGCATGGGACAGAGGTGTACAGGTTTTGGTTGAAGGACCGGGGCATGTGCCGTTTGATCAGATTGCCGCGAATATGAAACTGCAAAAACAGCTTTGCCGCAATGCTCCATTTTATGTGCTTGGCCCATTGGTCACCGATATTGCACCGGGGTATGACCATATTACCGCGGCTATCGGCGGGACGGTAGCTGCAGTCAATGGAGCAGATTTCCTTTGCTATGTAACACCGGCTGAGCACCTGGCTTTGCCAACTGTCGAGGACGTACACGATGGTGTAATCACTTCTCGTATTGCAGCTCATGCTGCAGATCTTGTAAAGAATGTTCCAGGAGCAAGAGACTGGGATTTGGCTATGGCAAAAGCCCGCAAAGTCCTTGATTGGGATGCGCAGCTAAACCTGGCAATCGATCCAGCCAAAGCGAAGGCAAAGCGCGGAGCACGCAACGAAGAAGGGGAAGAAGCCTGCTCGATGTGCGGCGATTACTGTGCGGTAAAAATCGTTGGGCAATACTTGGATAAGCCTGTTGCCTACTGTCACGATTGAAAAGAATAAAACAAATTTGGCTGGAATAAAGGAGTTTATGGATTTATCGCGAAAATAGTCAATAAGGCGATGGTAATATCAACTCGTTAGGAGGTTTTATTATGGGAAAGATTCATAAAATTCTAGTTCCGGTCGATGGCTCTGTGAACGGCTGCAAAGCGGTTGACCAAGCAATATTTTTGGCAGAAAAATGTGGTGCGGATTTGGATTTCATTTATGTTGCTAGCAGCATAAATAAAGATATCCCTAGCCATATTGTCTTTGATCGGATTTGGGAAAAAATACCACAGACTGTTAAGACGGCAAAATATGTTGAAACGGGAAATATTCCTAAAGCAATTTTAAAGGTTGCGGGGGAATGTGGCAGCGATATGATCATCATGGGAAGCCGTGGACTTGGACTTTTCAAAGGTGCTTTGATTGGCAGTGTAAGCCAAAAGGTAGTAGAAGAATCGACAATTCCGGTAATGGTTGTAAAATAAGATTTTTTTGGAATTTATTTTGTAGGATAAAGACTACTCCACTTTATAGCGGGGTAGTTTTTTTATGCTTTTTCATGATATTTTAAGCAAAATGTTACAGTAACTCAAAGATAAATAGTGAAAAAAGAAAAATATTACAGAAACATGTATTGACAAGATTCAATGTGTAGTTTATTATAAACATATTGATACAAAAACTTTATAAAAAGTAAATCAAAGACCGGGAAATAGTAAATATCGTATACTTTTGTCCAGCGAGCTGATGACCGAGCAATCGGAGGTGTGATGATCAGCCAAAAGCACATGTTGAATGGTCCCGCGAGAGTTCACCGAAAGCATAGCAAGTAGGCTGGAACGGATGCCCCCGTTAGAAGGCTAGAATATCGGAGTGATATGCATTCCCGTATTTGAAAAAAGAAGCTGTTGTTTTCTAGGGTGGCTAACGAAACCATTTCGTCCCTTGCGTGGGATGAGGTGGATTTTTTTATTTTGAGAACAACAACTTGAAGCAGGGTGGTACAGCGAACAACCATTTCGCCCCTTACACAGGACATTTATCTGTGTGGGGCGGAATGGTTTATTTTTTTACAAAATATAAAAATGGAGTGAATAGCATGTTAAAACCGTATTTACATCAAATCATTGAAGGCAATAGTCTTTCTAAAGATCAGGCTGCGGCGGCTATGCAGGTCATTTTGAGCGGTAAAGCTACCGATGCACAGATTGGCTCGTTCTTGACTGCGTTGAAGATCAAGGGGGAAAAAATTGAAGAAATTGCTGGATTTGCTCAAGCACTTTTAGATGAAGCAGATCCAGTACGTCATAGTAAGCCTGTTATTTGCAATTGTGGCACAGGCGGAGATACCAAAAATACATTTAATATTTCTACAGCAGTTGCTTTTGTTTTAGCAGGAGCAGGGCTTACTGTGGCAAAACATGGAAATCGAAGCGTTTCAAGTGCCTGTGGCAGCGCGGATGTTTTGGCTGCACTCGGCGTCAATGTAGACTTGCCGGCAAAGAAGGTCACGGAAGAAATTGAACAGCTTGGCATTGGTTTTTTATTTGCACCAGCACTCAATAAAGCCATGCGTTTTGTGGCAAAGCCGCGCAAAGAGCTTGCTTTTCGTACAGTTTTTAACATATTAGGTCCGATCATCAATCCGGCAAGACTTGATTATCA
>CBDTTM010000299.1:0-2322 GCA_965363355.1 uncultured Selenomonadaceae bacterium
TGCTCGCAGGTAAGCGCAGACTCCGATATCAACTATATGGCTGTGCTTGTTTTTTTGAAAATGCCTTGATCTGAGGAAAAAATGCTATAATCCGACAGGCTCCTAGATTGATGAAATAAAATGTTTCATTTAAAAAAAACCTGAACCTTCTTTTCTCCGAATATTTGCATAAGACAGGGGATTGATGGCTCATCTCGTTCTCATTCAATCGCCAAGTTTGGGTGTAGATTTGCAATATTTCAAAACATTTGCAAAAGGCACTTGTGCAAGGCTACCAAAGACTGGATTGCCCCGTAAAAATTTGGCCGCTGAAACTGCTGGTGAGTTCAGACCACATAGAAAACGCGCCTGCTGTCGGGGCTGTGATAAAGCATTTGGATATTCTTTGACCAACGCACTCAGCTTGTCGATATTGTCATTTTTTATCTCTTCATTTACCCTTTTCTTCACTCTGGCAGGAGAGTCGCCAAGGCATATGCCACAATGTCCGCATTTGTCCAATGTCTCACCAAAATAATTAAGAAGATAGCCCGTTAAGCAACCATCATGTTGTGCGTAGTCGAGCATGTTTTGAATCCTGCGAATCTCCATCTGCTCATGCTCAAGAAATGTCGTCTGTAGATGAGTACAGACTTCCTGACGATTTACATTTTCATCAAGTCTTCTGAATCGCTGCCTGTACCCACCCAGTTGAAGTTCAACAAAACCCTTATTTTCAAGATCCTCTAAAGCTCGGAGAATCACTGAACGGTTATGGCCAGTAGTGATGATTGCTTGATCAGTATCCAGTGTGGCCCATTTTTTTGCCATAGTGCAACAGCTAAACATCTTACGCAAGAAGGAAGCTTGGTTTTCGTTGTAATGTGACAATATTTCATCGTTGCTAAAAGCCGGGGCCAATCGGATATTGCTATAATAAAAACCTTCCGAGCGGATAATTTCCATAAGCTCCAAGCGAGTCAACAAAGTGTTCACAACAAGCGTGCGCATATCGTGCTTACGTGAAAGTTCGTAAGTAGAAACGTCAATTTCTCCATCCTGATCAAGTATGGCATTCACGATGTCAACAATACTTTCTGCATCAGGTGTGTCACCATAGACAAAATTTTCAAGTGTTGTGCAGTCGTCGGCACAGGCGAAAAGTTCGCAAACAGCAGGTTTTCCATCACGGCCTGCTCTGCCAATTTCCTGCATATAGCTCTCAAATCCTTTCGGCAAATGATAGTGGTAAATATAGCGTATGTTGGCTTTATCTATCCCCATGCCGAATGCAATTGTTGCACAAATAATTTCTATCGAATTATCCATGAACCCATCTTGTACGGCTGCACGGTTTTCAGCCGACATTCCAGCATGATAGGCTCGAGCATTAAAGCCATCATTTCTAAGATTCTGAGCTGCCGTTTCTGCATCGCGCTGCAAGCTGACATATACAATTGTTGAACCAGGTGGTCTTTTACGCAACCTTTTGATAAGAAGTGATGGTCTTTCACTATTGCTGCATGCAATAACACGCATTTCCAGGTTCGGCCTATAGAATCCTGTATTGATAACATTTTGATCTTTTATATCAAATGCTTCAGCCATATCAGCAGAAACTTTAGGGGTCGCCGTTGCTGTTAGGGCAAGCACTCGCTCCACGCAAAGTTCTTTTGCTGCCCGAGCAAGTTTTAAGTAATCAGGCCGAAAATTATGTCCCCATGCAGAAATGCAATGTGCTTCATCTACCGCCAATAAACTGAGTTGTTGGTCTTTAATGATACTTAAGAACCGTTCGTTTGACATGCGCTCGGGAGCAACAAACAGAATTTTAAGTTGCCCTGTACGAATGTTGTTAATTGCGTTGCGGTAGCTCTCAGCATCGAGGCTGGAGTCAAGACGCTCAGCAGCTATACCCTGTTTCTTTAAGCTGTCAATTTGATCTTTCATAAGCGCAATTAATGGCGAAATCACAAGCGTCAACCCTGGCAACAGTAAGGCGGGCAATTGATAGCAAAGACTTTTGCCAGAGCCAGTGGGAAAGATGGCAGCGGCACTCTCACCATTGAGCAGTGTGGTTATGACTTCTTCCTGCCCAGAACGAAAAGCATCAAATCCAAAATGATCTTTTAGCGTTTGGTAAATATCTCTTTTGCCTATTTGATCTTTAGTTTGTTGAATATCCATGGCTTAATTATTTCTTTTTTCTTTTTGTTTTTTTGTATTAGTCCAGCTAATTCTTGAATGAAACATTCCAAAAACCGACAAAGCTATCACATTAATCATGATAAGATATTAAATTTTAACATATTTTCAAAACAGAAGCCAAACAGATCTTCTTAG
>CBDTTM010000300.1:0-2305 GCA_965363355.1 uncultured Selenomonadaceae bacterium
TGAATAAGGCTCTGGAGGCATACTCCGATAGATACGGGACCTCCCCCAAATTCTTGGAGCAACTTGTTCCAGATTTTTTGCCTCAGCTTCCTGAAATACAAGATTCTTTTATCCTCGTTTACGACCCGCCCGACCTTCACCTCCAGCGACCCGACAGAAAGAACAAGACCAAAACCGGCATCCCCTGGAGATAGTCGATTTTGTGCTGTTTCTTGACATCTGGATTGGCGCCACGTGCACATCTTGATTGAGTAATAACGAAAAAAAGAACTGAAATCACGCTATCCAAAACAGGACATAAATGAAAATTACAGGTTGATTTTACTGGGCTTGGCGAGGGCAAATCTCGCTTTTTGTAATCCAGGTTCTCGACTTTTATTCCACCGGTTTTGCCAGTTGCCGGTGGTTATTTATTTTATGTCGAGCAAACCAAAAAAAAAGTGCGCAATGCCAAAAAAAAGACGGAACAACGCGTCGTATGGCAGATAAAAATTACAAAATTAAGATTGTAGTAACAGTTGCGACAATGCTCGTCTTGGCTATGTTATTGCAGAGTATAGTTGCCTTGTTTCTAGGTCTTCGTACCTCCATTCGAGAAGACGTTGCCTGGGCCGGGCAAACTTTGCAACTTGTGGCCGTTTCACCACCGATCACTTTATCAAGTGCAGAAGGCCGGCACTTTTCATGCCTCTTTATTGAACCGGAAAAATTGCAAAAGTCGGAGCAATCCCAATGCAGATTCCCTAATAAACTTCGGACACTTTCACGACAGGCGAAGTTTCAGAAAAAAATAGTCATCGATTTTTCCGGCGCGGGTTGGAACATTTTTTGGTTAAGAAGCGAAGTCGCTCTTATTGCAGTACCTTTAGTTGATAAGACGGGGCAGGTAATCGGCAGTATTGCAGCAGAACGCTCACTGTTGCCGATATATTCCCGCTATATACAGGACGTAAAGATTATACTCTGCTACCTGCTGGTGAATGCGCTGCTCTTTAGCAGCTTGATTTTTTTCCGAATCTCCCGCCTTTTTTTCAAGCCGCTGGACAACCTGGTGCAGAAGGCCGAAAGTTATCGTCCGGATCAGCAGTTGCTCTTTCTGTCCGGTGAAAACGAAAGTCCCTTTCGTAAATTATCGACCAGCCTCAGTACCTTGTTTGAGCGCATCGAAAGGGATAACCACACCCTCCGCCAAAACGTCCGTCAGCTTGAGGAGGTCAATGCCGAACTGAAGCAAAAAAATGACCTCGTTGTCCGTTCGGAAAAGCTGGCTACCGCAGGGCGACTCTCTGCCGGTCTGGCCCATGAAATTGGTAATCCTTTGTCGATTATTCAGGGCTATGTGGAGCTGTTGGGGAGAGAGAACCTCAATGCCGAGGAAAAGCAGCAATTTTCCGAGAAGGCGCAGCAGGAACTGGATAGAATAAAACGTCTCATCAGACAACTGCTTGATTTTTCCGGGCCAAGCCGCTTGGAGACCGAAACAGTGTCGGTGAATGGGCTTATTTGCGAAGTTATCAGCTTTGTTTCACTGGAAAAGAGTTTTGCTCAATCATCGATTAGGACGCAACTCTTCGCTGAAGATGATGCCGTCGTCGCCGACAAGGATGCGTTGAAGCAGGTCTTAATCAATTGCCTTTTCAATGCGGCTGACGCGACATCTTCACTGAAAGAATTGGAAAGGGAGATCATTATCGCAACATCCCTTGAACATGGCAGCAGGGAAGAGCCGCAGCTCGTAATCAGTCTGCAGGACAATGGCACAGGTATCGCCAAAGATGAGCTGCAGTATGTATTTGATCCGTTCTTTACCACAAAAGAAGTTGGTCGAGGTACGGGCCTGGGCCTCTTTGTCTGCCATACAATTATGGAAAAATTGAATGGCAGTATTGCTCTATGCAATCGGGTCCCAAACGGAGTGGAAGTTAGAATAACACTGCCGTTAGAAAGAGCGGAAGTTTTTCTTCAATAAAATGTGTTGTAAAAATATGAAACAATTGCCGACAAATAGCGTCCTGATAATAGATGATGAAGTGAATATGCTTGATATGTTATCAGCCTCATTACGCAAAGAAGGGTACAAGGTCACTACTGCTGCAGAAGGCAAGCAAGGGCTGGAGTTCGCCATCGCTCAATCGTTTGACTTCATTTTGTGTGACCTGAAAATGCCGGTAATGGATGGTTTGCAGTTTATAGAGGAAGCCAGGAAAAGTAGAATTGATGCAACCATTATCATGATGTCGGCTTTTGCTACTATCGATACAGCAGTACAGGCCATGAAATTTGGCGCGTATGATTTTATCACCAA
>CBDTTM010000301.1:0-2290 GCA_965363355.1 uncultured Selenomonadaceae bacterium
CTGCATTTAAAAAATAACTTTGCTCTTTAAAACCAAACGGCTCTGTTTCATAAAGCGATGACACGCATGCCATATGGATACCTGCAGTCTTTGCCAGCTGACTGAGTGCTTGAGAAATATTTTCCTGTCGATTTCCTTCATTTGATCCAAGTCCTAGAAAAACCACGTGTGTCAGCGCCTCTTCGTCATTTCGACTTGCACGAAATCAATCTGCCCAGAAATCGGCACCGATGGTTTTCTCACACGCGTCGTAACAACACCAACCAGTGCATATTCCTTAAGTATCTGTTCATTTATATACGCACCTAAAGCCTCAAGTAAATGGAACCTTTTATTTTCAGCGATTTCCTTAACCAGCTGATAAACCGACGCATAATCCACTGCATCTTCCACATCATCTGTTTCACTTGCTTTATCATGCAGTGTTTCCATTTCAATATCAAAATAAAACTTTTGGCCCTGTTCTCTTTCGTACTCGTACACTCCGTTGAAACCATAAAACATTATATTACGAATTGATATTTTTGCCATGTTTTCCACTCCCTATCATTGCATCCATCATTTTAAGTGCTCGTTTAACCTCACGGACATCATGTACACGGTGAATTTGAGCCCCTTTCATCCGTCCGAGCAAAGAAGCCGCAATCGTGCCTTCAACACGGTCATCTGCCGGCAATGACAGAATATCTCCAATAAACCGTTTACGTGAAATCGCCAGTAAAATCGGACACCCGAAAATTTTCAACTGATCCAGCTCTTTCATGATTTCTAGATTATGTTCCAAATCTTTAGCAAAACCAACACCTGGGTCAAGAATCAATTTTTCCCTTTTAATTCCTTTTTCGCCACCAATGGCGATAGTCCTGCAAAAAAATTCGTGCATATCTTCCATAATTCCTAAAGGGTAATCAACGGATGCTTTATTATGCATGGCAATTACAGGCACATCATACTTCGCTGCAACCTCTGCCATTTCACCATTGTCGTATTGGAGGCCCCATACATCATTTATGATATGTGCCCCCGCCGAAAGTGCAGCTTCGGCCGTTTGCGCTTTGTACGTATCGATTGAAACCGGAACAGAACATTTTGGCAACAGTTTTTCGAGCATCGGCAACAGTCTCTCCATCTCCTCTTGTGCCGTGATTTTCTTTCCACCAGCATAAGGGCGAGTTGATTCAGCACCGATATCTATGATGTCTGCACCATCTTTTTGCATTTGCTCTAGCCGAGCTAAAGCGGTTTCCATGGTGTTATATTTTCCACCATCAGAAAAAGAATCCGGCGTAATATTCAAGATGCCCATGACCAAACTATGCTCTGGTTCAATGACTAATTCCCTATCTTTCCACTGATAATGACGATGCGGAAATATTATGCCGCCACTTAACAAATCTTCAAGCTGCGCTGCTAGATTTTTCAGTCCCCATGGCTGCAATTTCAATTGTGGCAAAGCTGATTTATACTGCTGTAAAGTCGCCATGATGAGCACATCTGTATACTCTTTATCTAAACCGACAGTATATCTTGATACTGCCGCATCGGCTCCTTTACCCAAAAAGGTTTGTTTCAAAACATTTGCAGCTTTTGTCCGCAAACCTTCAATTTTTATAGTTCTGAAAACTGCTTTATCCCGCATGAGAGCAATCCCGACCGGATCGCAGTCGAGTGAAGCCAGCTCAGCAGCAGCTTGCTGTTCATCCTTTATTTCTTTTAGTTTTATTTGCATATTTTGCGGCAAATTCATCCCCCCTATTGCTTATAAAGCCTATTTTATTGTATCATAGTTACGATACATAGCACCAATTGTTCAATGAAATATATGTCATATCATCAGCAGGAGGAATTCCCATGCAAAAAAGATTAGATCCTAATTCATTTGATTTCCCCGTAGAAAAAATCCGTAGTGGGTTCTACAGCGATATTTATTTCTTGCGCACGCAAGAAATTTTAAACCAGGCCAATTTACATCAAAAAGTAACCGTGCAGATTTTTCAACGTGATTACGCGATGCTTTGCGGCATCGATGAAGCGATTGCTTTAATCAAGCGCTGCTCATATCACCCAGAAAACATCAAAATAAAAGCATTGCACGATGGCGACATGATTGCTCCTTGGGAGACCGTCATGACAATTGAAGGCGAACTGGCCGACTTTGCCCACCTTGAAACCGTTTATTTGGGCACAATTGCCCGTCAAACAAAAGTTGCCACAAACACGAACCGCGTCATACGTGCAGCTGCTGGAAAACCCGTACTGTTCTTCCCTTCACGTTTTGACCATTATAGTG
>CBDTTM010000302.1:0-2288 GCA_965363355.1 uncultured Selenomonadaceae bacterium
AGAAAATACAAACAGCGTCATGTCCGTTATAATCGTTTTTGACAACAGCCAATATTCAAGCGATGTCGCTAATATAATTGCGGAAGCAAAACCTGTCTTAGCATCATACATTCGTTTTGCAAAAAAATAAGTGACGAACAGACCCACCATGCCAAAAAGTGCCGGGAAAAATCTAGCAGCAAATTCATTGATTCCAAATAGTTTAAAAGCTGCAATCAATTCCCAGTAAAAAAATACCGGTTTATCATACCAATATGATCCATAAATCCGAGGTGAAATATAATCTCCTGACAGCAGCATTTCCTTAGCTGTCAAAGCATAATTCGACTCCACGGGATCCGTTATCCAAAGATCTCTATTTCCCAAAAAGAACAGTACTAGCCCAACGAAAAAAATAATTCCTAATTGTTTACGAAGTGTCATCCTTGTAGCTCCTCGTAGTATTATTTTATTTATGAAACTTTATGTTTACCAATAAGTAAACAGTTCCTCAGTACACTTTAAAAATGTACCAAAACAATTAAAACATTAGTCATAGTAAACTGTCAAGCCTGCGTCTAAGTTCCAACCTGATACTACTCTTATATTATCGCATAAAAACAGCGAGGGTGGAGCCCTCGCTGCAATCTACGGTATCCGCATACACACGATAAACATCAACCTGTTATTTTCTTTTATGGGTTTCCTATCTAGGTTCCGATTCAGGTAAAAACGTAAATGTTTCTAAAAAGGATGTATTAAATTCCCCCAGACAAAATCTTTCATCTGCCAACACTTGTTGATGAAAAGGAATTGTTGTCTTTACTCCCAAAATCACAAATTCGTTTAAAACTCGCTGCATTCTTTGAATCGCCTCTTTGCGAGTCGCTCCCCAAACGATGACTTTTGCAACCATCGAGTCATAAAAAGGTAAAACCGCAGCCCCTTCAAAGGCCGCACTATCAATGCGAACACCAAAGCCTCCCGGGACCTGGTACTTTTCAAGAATGCCCGGAGATGGTAGAAAGTCAGCCCCAGGATTTTCCGCATTTATTCGGCATTCCAGCGCGCAGCCTCGCAGTGCTATTTCTGACTGCTTAAAAGGCAAATGTTCACCTACAGTTGCTAAAATTTGTGCTTTGACAAGGTCAACTCCCGTCACCATTTCTGTTACGGGATGCTCCACTTGTATCCGGGTATTCATTTCCATAAAATAAAAACAATCGTCTTCATCAAGCAAAAATTCCACAGTTCCAGCACCACAATACTCGACGGCTTTAGCTGCCAAAACAGCAGCACTTCCCATGGCTTGCCTAATTTCCATTGAAAGGCCTGGTGATGGTGACTCTTCCAGCAATTTTTGATGACGGCGCTGTACAGAACAATCTCGCTCACCTAAGTGAACAATATTGCCATAGGTATCTGCCATAATTTGAATTTCAACATGACGAGGTGCCGCTAAATATTTTTCCAAATACACACCACCATTGCCAAAAGAAGATGATGCTTCTTTCTGGGCTAATTGGATTGCCTGGCGCAAGGACGCTTCTTCTCTAGCGATTCGCATTCCTTTGCCGCCACCGCCAGCTGTAGCTTTTACAATAACAGGATATCCTATATCCGCTGCCACGGATGCAGCTTTCTCTACATCCGCAATGAGACCTATTGTCCCGGGCACTGTCGGCACACCGGCCGCAGCCATTGTTTTTTTTGCTTCTGCCTTATCTCCCATTTTTCGAATAGCGGCTGCACTCGGTCCAATAAAAATAATCCCCTCTTCTTTACAAGCTTGAGCAAAATCCGCATTTTCGGCTAAGAATCCATACCCCGGATGAATCGCATCGGCCCCCATATTTTTTGCGGCTTGTAAAATTGCTGGAATCTGTAAATAACTTTCTTTAGGTGCTGCCGGACCGATGCAGCAAGACCGATCAGCCAGCTTCACGTGTAAAGAATTTTTATCTGGCAAAGAATAAATCGCAATCGTCTCTATTCCCATTTCACGACAAGTACGAATGATGCGAACTGCTATTTCGCCTCGATTGGCAATCAGTATTTTTTTCACCATCTTCCATCGCTCCTTCAGCTTTTTTCCGCACAAAGGCGAAAAAGAGGCTGTCCATATTCGACGAAATCGCCATCTTTCACCAAAACGTCTGTTATCACACCAGCTATTTCTGCTTCTATTTCATTAAATAATTTCATGACTTCAACAATTCCAACTACACTTCCCGCTGTCACTTTTTGGCCAAGCTTAACCAGTGCTTCACCGCCAGGTTCAGCTGCAGCATAAAAAGTTCCTACCATCG
>CBDTTM010000303.1:0-2285 GCA_965363355.1 uncultured Selenomonadaceae bacterium
CATCCATAGGAGAACCCCCGCCGATTGCGATGATTGTATCCGGTTGGAAGTCACGCATTTTTTCAGTACCACGGTTTACAGTGTTTGTTGTCGGGTTAGGTTCAACATCCGAGAAGATTGCGTAAGATACTTTGTTGTTGCGTTGCTTCAATTGTTCGATGACTACATCCACATAGCCGAATTTGACCATGCCGTCGTCGCAGACGATGAAGACTCTTTCGACATCTTTCATGTCACGTAAGTATCTAACTGAATTTTCTTCGAAGTAAACCTTCTCTGGTAATTTAATCCACTGCATATTATTTCTCCTTTTAGCAACAGTTTTCACGTTCAACAAATCTAATGCAGAAACGTTATGAGAAACTGAGTTTCTGCCGTAAGATCCGCAACCCAAAGTTAATGAAGCGATGTTATTGTTGTACAGGTCACCGATACCGGCTTGAGAAGATGGAGAGTTGATAAGCACACGACAAGCTTTCATTTCTTTTCCGAATCGCTCGATCAAGTCATTGCGGCGAGTATGCAGTGCAGCCGAGTGACCTAAGCCACCCAAATCAAGCATTTGTTTGCACAGTTGGATACCATGCTCTGTACTGTCTGATTTTATCATAGCCAATACTGGAGATAATTTTTCTCTTGACATTGGGTATTCTGCTCCGACACCTGGTAATTCAGCGACTAGCATTTTAGTGTTTGCAGGAACGTTCAATCCAGCCAATTCAGCAATCTTACGAGCGTGCATACCGACAACATTCGGTCTTACGCCAGTTTTGGCATCATTCATCACGACATCTTCCAATTGTTGGATTTCTTCAGGTTTAGCAAAGTATACGTTGTGCAGTTGGAATTCTTTTTTGACTTCATCATAGATTTCGCTGTCGACGATTGCAGCTTGCTCTGAAGCACAGATCATACCGTTATCGAACGTTTTTGAAACGATGATGTCGTTTACAGCACGTTTGATGTTTGCTGTTTTTTCGATGTAAGCTGGAACGTTACCAGGGCCAACGCCTAATGCTGGTTTACCTGTAGAATAAGCAGCTTTAACCATTGCAGCTCCACCAGTAGCCAATACGACAGCAACTTCTGGATGGTTGATCAATTCAGCTGTTTTTTCCATTGATACGCCTTCTACCCATTGGATACAGTCAGCAGGTGCGCCCGCTTTGATGGCAGCATCGTAAACAACTTTTGCAGTTGCAGCTGAACATTTTTCTGCGCTTGGGTGGAAAGAGAAGATGATCGGGTTTCTTGTTTTCATACAGATCATCGCTTTGAAGATTGTTGTCGAAGTTGGGTTGGTTGTTGGGATGATACCGGCAACAACACCTACAGGAGCAGCAACTTTCATGATTTGATCTACTTTGTTGTCTTCGATGATACCGACTGTTTTATTTTTTTTGATTGAGTGCCAGATATTTTCAGCGGCATACATATTTTTGATACATTTATCTTCATAAACGCCACGGCCTGTTTCTTCAACTGCCATTTTTGCAAGTGGCATATGTTGCTCCATTGCAGCTAATGCCATTTCGTGGACGATGTGGTCGACTTGTTCTTGGGTATAATCTTCAAACAGAGTCAAAGCTTTTTGGGCTTTTGCAGTGTAGTTGCTGATTTCTTCTTTGGCAGTCATCATGGGTTTTTTCTCCTCTAAAACTACTTTTTCTTTACTCATGTGAGATCCTCCTAAAAATATATGTTATCCTTTTCACATGCTTATTATATTTCATGGAATTTCGTTTGTAAAGCGGATAAATGTGATATTTTTCACTTATTTCCGAAACAACCATTGTAAGCGTGTTCAATAGGTTTTTATGCCTCTGCTCGTTTTCACAAATAGTTTATGGAAACAGTCTTCATCTCAACTTTCTTATTGTGAAATAATTATCATTGTTCGGATTTTATCCGAAAAAAATTTTTTTGATTTTTTTTCCGCAGCGAAAAACGACGTGGTCGTTAGACGTCCCTATCCAATTAATTTGCGCCATTCCGAGACCGCTGAACCGAATAAATCCGCCTGCTAATAATCCAAACCTTCTTTTTTGTAATTAGAGATTCATATTTGAGCGCTAAAAATAATTTTTGTTTATTTCACAGGACCAAAAATGTCCCGACTTGATGATGTCATCAAAAAATTCAATCACCTCGCAAGACCATTATACGAAAATTTGCCCGGCATTCCGAATCATCCATCATTGTTCCGCTTAACTAAATCAAGGTTACTAGCGATCGCCAGAAAATCAGGTATTCAAAAAAGCACAATACTCTGCAGTATTGTGCTT
>CBDTTM010000304.1:0-2239 GCA_965363355.1 uncultured Selenomonadaceae bacterium
CCTTCAAGAGGACCAGGACGCCGCGAAATCGGTCATGGTGCATTGGCTGAAAAAGCTTTGGTACCAGTTCTTCCTTCCTTGGAAGATTTCCCATATACCATGCGTCTTGTTTCGGAAGTTCTTGAATCCAACGGTTCAAGTTCCATGGGTAGTGTTTGCGGCAGCACGCTGTCCTTGATGAATGCTGGTGTACCAATCAAGCGTCCAGTTTCAGGGGTTGCGATGGGATTGGTAAAAGATGGTGATCAATATACCGTTTTGACTGATATCCAGGGGATGGAAGATGCTCTTGGCGATATGGATTTCAAGGTTGCAGGAACGACGGCTGGTGTTACGGCAATTCAGATGGATATAAAAATTGCTGGTATCACGCGTGAAATCTTGTCGGCAGCTCTTTCACAGGCGCAGCGTGGTCGTGCATTTATTCTCGATAAAATGCTGGAAGTCATCGACAAACCTAGCGAAGAACTTTCCCCATATGCACCGCGCGTTACAACGATTAAGATTAAGACAGAAAAAATCCGCGATGTCATTGGACCTGGCGGAAAAACAATCAAAAAAATCATTGATGAAACTGGCGTTCAGATTGACATTCAGGAAGATGGAAATATCTTTATTTCCTCTATTGATGTCGAAAGTTCGAAAAGAGCAGTACAAATCATTGAAGACATTGTCCGTGAAGTTGAAGTTGGCACTGTCTACAAAGGCAAAGTCACTCGCCTTATGAACTTTGGTGCATTTGTTGAACTGCTTCCGGGCAAAGAAGGTTTATGCCATATTTCACAGTTGGCAAAAGACCGTGTCGCTAAAGTGGAAGATGTTGTAAATGTTGGCGACGAATTAGAAGTTAAAGTAATTGAAATAGACAAACAGGGGCGTGTAAACGTATCCCACAAAGTTCTTCTGTAATAAATAGAAATGACACCAGATGAAAATTCTGGTGTCATTTTTATTATATGAGTTTTTAGGTATACATGTTGTTTAATGGGTTTCGTTTGAATATATTGCCTTGTTCAATATAACGACGGACCATTTTTTCAGATTTGTGGCGAGTTTGTTTCATGATGGTGTATTCATCAACGTTATGTTGAGCAGCACTTGTGGCAAACCCACGCCGCAAACTGTGTCCAGCAAAATTTGCGGGGTCGAGACCGCTGAGCGCCATGTATTTTTTTACGATGAGTGCAACCGATTTATCGGATAACTGTGTGTCTCTCAATTCTTTATTGCGCTTGAATGGTCGAAATAGTGGGCCACTGTAAAGGTTTGCTGCCTCGATCCAATGCTGGATGGCGGTAACTGGACAAATCCTTTCATCAGGGGCATAGGGAATGGCTATGGAGTTACCTTCGCCAAACTGATCGCCCTTTGACTGAGGAATCAATACAATGAGCCCTTCCAGTGAAAATGTCAAATCTTCGATTTTGACACGAACAAGTTCTGAACGGCGGAAAGCTCCAGCAAATCCGAGAAATAATAAAGCCTTATCACGCAGGCTTACGATATCCGTTTCATCAAAGCATAAAGCCAGCTCACGGATATCTTCCATTAAAATAGGTGATTTACCTCGTTGCATGGTTCCTTTTTCGCGCCTTATAGCATCAAGGGCACTTCTTACAAGTCCAGATTTTGCTGGGTTTTTTGCTAAAAATCCCGCGGCAATATGGTTTTCGGAAATAGCACTGACACGGCGTGATACGGTATTGGCTTTGGCATCATCAGCTAAGTCATTGACATAGTTGACAATGGTTTCCGGTTCTGCCGGCAAATCGGTCAATTCGTTATAATGGCACCAAGCGGAAAAATCATTCCAATCTGCTTCGTAGGCTTTTAAAGTGTTGTCGGATTTTGATTTTTTCAAACGCTGCTTGCTTTTTTTTGATAATTTATTATTTTGCTCAATCGTACTATTTTCTCGCAAAACAAAAGTTTTCGTATGCTGCATATAATTTCTCCTAAGAAGGAATATTGGATTTTATGATGAACCTTTGTTCTATTATACTAAAAAAACAAAGAAACTGCATCTAAAAGACGAATATTTCACGAAAAACATACCGATGGTGAGATGCCATCCTTTTATGACTAAAATATGATATAATATGAAGTACTTTAACAATTCGATTGAGGAGAATCTATCTTGATTATCATTAACAAAGCTATATTGCATATTCTTGACTTCAATTCATGTAAATGGTAATATAAAAGTGAGCCAAAAAGCCGGATAATGGCAACGAAAAAG
>CBDTTM010000305.1:0-2209 GCA_965363355.1 uncultured Selenomonadaceae bacterium
AAAGTAGGGGCGAAGGCAATGGAATAAGGAAGAAACAAGGAATTTAGAACGCACTTTTTCTTGCTTGTGTCTTTTGAGAGGAGACGCAAACTGAAAAGTCGTAAAACGAATAATTGCTATTTTGCTTTTGGCGTGAAGACGATTATTAAAGCACCTAGACCTAGTGGAATTGTTGTTAATAAAAGTGCTGTTGAAAGGCCGATGTAATCAGCAAGTAAAGCAGTAAAAGCAGCCCCTATTCCTCCGAGGCCAAAGGAGAGGCCCATCATCATGCCAGCGGCCATACCACCATAATTCGGCAATAGCTTTTGTGCCCAAACAATAGAACTCGGCTGCGGCGCTTGCAAACTGGCACCGCACAAAAAGAGATAAACTATAGTAATTGGGGTGAATGCAGCTGAAGAAAAGAACAGATACGTAGGCAATATGCCGAGCATCAGAGAATAGATGATGACTTTTTTATAACCGAAGCGATCGTTGAAAAAACCTCCAGCCATGCCGCCAATGGCTGCACCGATAAGGAAAATCGTTAGCATGATGCCTGCATCTGTTGTGTCTTTGCCGCGACCGATCAATAAAAGGGGAAGAAAAGTAGATACGGCAGCATGTGTCCAGGCTCGAAGGCCCATGGCGAGATTAAGCTTGACTAAAGCAGCGTCTTTGAATAAGTTCTTTAGATGAAAGGCCTTGTTTTGGCTGCTTGCGGTTTTTTCGCGATGAAGTCCAGAGTGATAGTAAAATAGACTTAATACTAAAGCTGGCAAAATCAAAAAAGGCAAAGCGGTGAGGCTGAATGTTTCGGTGAAATAAACAAGGATTAAAGGGGCCATGGCAAAACCAAGATTACCAGCGGCCACAAAAAGTGATAGAGATAAGCCAGAACGGCTTTTGTCTGCCACCGCACTGACAAGATTTGATGCTAATGGATGATAACATGAGACGGCAATGCCGCTTATGGCTATAACAAGAAATAATGCGACAGTGCTATGGACATATCCAGTCGAACAGATGAAGATGGCGCCGCTTGGAATAACAACAAGCAAAAGTCGATTTAGGTTATGTCGATCGATAAGATAGCCAAAAAAAGGCTGTAAAACATTTGAGGTGAAAGAAAATACCATGACGAGGATGCCGCTTAAGGTCAAGGACAAACCGAGTTTAGGCATGATGAGCGGTAACAAGATAGGCAAAAAGTTACAATAAAAATCGCTGAGAAAATGCCCAAGTGATAGTAAGCTGACCTGATATGTTGAGTTCTTGATAATGCTCATTTTAATGAATGAAAGACGAATCGTCTTTGACCTGAACTTTTAGATTGTCTTTTTCTCCGATGATAGTCACTGCTCTTTTGGGATCATCGACGATCTCGATGTTTTCTAAGGTATTTTTTAAACGACCTCGAATCGTATCAAGATAAGCTCGGCGAAGCTTGTTTTGTTCAGCAGTTTCAAGTTCGGTCAGTCCCTGCTCTTTTTTCTTTTTTGCTAACGCATTGATGCGTTCAATCATTTCTTTGGTAATCAAACGGTAAACTCTCCTTTAAAGTGCAGCATCATTTTGCTTTGCTGCTTTGATTTAATTGCTGTTTTTGATAGCAAGACAACAATTCGGTAAAATACATTATAACGTAGAATATATTTTATTTATAGAGGAGAATTGATAAATGTGTAAAAATTAATAATTAAAATGACATTTATCTTGGAATACGCTACTTTAAAGTATAAGAAATCACGATATTTTAAGGAAGCCTATTGTATTTTCTCTGTTCTTGTTATAAGATTTCATTGTGGCAGTTTGTGTTTTTAAAAGAAAGAGCTGTTTACACAAATGGTGAAAATAACATTATATTAAGGAGAGTATGTAAATGAAATTGGTAGTTACAATTGTAGGGAAAGATCGTGTGGGGATTATTGCGATGGTGAGCAACATCCTGGCTGAACATAACGTAAACATTTTAAACATCAATCAAAATATCATGGATGGCTTTTTTAACATGGTAATGATTGCTGAACTTACCGAAGGAAAGATAAAGCTGCCAGAACTGCAAAACCTTTTAGGGGAACGCGGCAAGGAAATCAATGTAGAAATCAGAGCGCAGCATCAAGAAATCTTTAATATTATGCATAATATCTAAGAATAAAATTTTGGAGGCAATTCAGTGATAACGATAGATGATATATTAGAAACAAACCGAATGATAACGGAAAAC
>CBDTTM010000306.1:0-2167 GCA_965363355.1 uncultured Selenomonadaceae bacterium
GACTAGGAGTTGGCGGGGGATTTTATGACCGTTTTCTTGCAAGGACGAAGCAGGCTTTTTGTCTAGGCTTGGCATTTGAGTGCCAGATTGTTGAAAAAGTGCCTTGTGAGATACATGATCATACTGTAAATGCGGTTTTAACAGAGCTGAGGTTGTTTGGTGACCAAAAGTAAAGTATACCTTGTTTAAGTGGGGATCAATATGGAAATAAAAATTGGAATAGCAAAGACAAAAAAATATGCGGTATCACATTCTGGCGATAGTTGTGAGATTGCCGAACGGCCTCATGGGGGCATTTCGGCTGTTTTGGCGGATGGACAAGGAAGTGGCTTGTCCGCACATCACACGAGCAGCTGGGTTGTCAATAAGGCAGTTTCATTGCTGACCGATGGAGCTCGCGATGGTGCGGTGGCAAGAGCAGTACATGATTATTTGTACGCGATGAAGGATAAAAAAGTTTCTTGTACGCTGACTGTTCTAAGTGCAGATCTTGAAACAGAAACAATCGTAATAAGCCGCAATTCTAACTGTCCTGTCATTGTTAAAACGGAGGATTATCTGTCTGTTTATGATGATGAAGTAAATCCAATTGGTGTGCATCGCCATATGAAGCCGTTGATGTATGAGCTTCCATTTTCACCGGACATGATTATAGTATCTTATACGGATGGAATTCAGGCAGCTGGAAGAAAACGCGGCGATCAAGGTGATTTTGCCGTGATTGAGCAGATTATAAGGGATAATACGGCAGAAGATGCCGAATTTATCGCACAAAGCATACTAGAGTATGCTTTGACCAAAGATCACGAACAGCCTGGCGATGATATGACAGTTGTCGTTTTAGGTATTTCTAGTAAAGCTGGGCAAACCAATAAAGTGCAACGTGTGAGTGCAACGTATCCGTTTTAAATGAGGAGCTGTTAGTATGTTGATTGCAGTTGTTGGTGTATGTGCATCAGGTAAAACGACTTTGGTAAAAAATCTCAAGGATGCCGGGTTTTCTGCCTATAATGTGGCGCAGGAACATTCTTGCATCAAGAAATTTTGGAACAAACATCAGCCGGAATATTTGATTATGATCGATGCCGGTTTGGCAGCTATCAAAAAAAGACGACTGGTTTATTGGGATGAATCACGTTTGGCGGCGCAGCATGAACGGTTACAAGATGCTAAAGCACATGCCGATTTATATATTCAGACCGATGACCTCGATGCTAAGCAGGTCTTGAAAAAAGTCGTTGATTTTTTGGCAAGTCAAAAAGCATAAGAAACAAATAGGCTCTAGTTTACATATAGATGACGTGTATAGTCAAAATGTAGTAAAATTTTTAGATTAGATAAAATAGTAGGAGGGGTCGGCAGTTGAGAAAGGATAAATTCATAAAACTGTTTGTTGTTATCGTTGCGATTATTGGTGTATTTGCATACTTTGTATCACCATTAGCGTATTCGATAAGACAAGGGCTAGATTTGCAAGGGGGAACCCATGTTGTTTTGGAAGCGGTGGATACGCCACAAGCTGCTGTAAATGACGATGCTATGCAGCGTGTTGTAAAAATCATCGAAAAACGCGTAAATGAATTGGGTTTGACAGAACCGATGATTCAAAGAGAAGGAAGCCGCCGTATCATTGTGGAGCTTCCAGGCATCAAAGATCCTGATAAGGCAATTCAAGTCCTTGGGAAAACAGCAATGCTTGAATTTCAAGATGAAGCAGGCAACACGGTTTTGACTGGTACGGATTTAAAGAATGCACGAGAAGAGACAGATCAGTCAAATCAAAATTTGGTTGCTCTTGAGTTTAGTGATGAGGGCGGTCAGAAATTTGCTGATTTAACAGCCAAAAGTGTCGGTAAGAAAATTGCTATTTTATTAGATGGTGAAGTGTTGACGGCACCAAATGTAAAAGAGCCGATTACAGGTGGGAAAGCAGTTATTACGGGTTCGAGAACATTAGAAGAGGCTCATAATCTTGCGATTTTATTGCGTTCAGGCGCATTGCCGGTTAAAGTACAAATCGTAGAAACAAGAACAGTAGGCCCTACACTCGGACAAGATTCCAAAGATAAAAGTGAATTCGCTTTTGCAATCGGGATTGGAGCAGTTATTGTCTTTATGCTCTTATTTTATCGTTTGTCCGGGTTCATTGCAGATGTTAGCTTGATGG
>CBDTTM010000307.1:0-2159 GCA_965363355.1 uncultured Selenomonadaceae bacterium
CCTATTCCCCGCAGAATGGTGTGATTTTGCTGGTTATGGCATTTTTGATTAGCCCTATGGGGCTGCCGTTGGCTGCAATCTGGCTGATGGGTAAGGTGCAGAGTTTGAAATTTGCCATTCAGGATTGGGTTTATGGATAAAAAATACGCAAAGCCACAAAATGCCAAACACCGTCTGTTAAATTTGGAAAGAGAAACTATATATCCACGACTTTACTTTTGAACTAATATCGCGTATAATATTAGTGCGAAAGGAAGTGATATGATGGGACAATTTGAACAGCTGGATCAGATGTTAACAGCACAAGAAGGAATGCTACGAACATCACAGGTCGTATCTTCTGGAATTTCAAAGCCGGTATTTTATGATTATGTGCGTTCACGAGATTTGGATAGAGTCGCACATGGGATTTATCTGTCCAAAGATTCCTGGGTGGATGCCATGTATCTGCTTCATTTGCGATTTGAACAAGCAGTATTTTCACATGAAACAGCTTTATTTTTTCACGATCTGACAGACCGTGAACCAATAGAATATACAGTTACGGTCAAAACTGGATGCAATCCAAGCAAAATGAAAGCAGAAGGCATTCAAGTTTTTACGATTAAAGCAGGCTTACATGATGTAGGACTTACAACAGCGAAAACTCCGTTCGGGCATACTGTGCCGGTTTATGATATGGAGCGAACGATCTGTGATTTGCTCAGAAGCCGTAGCAGAATTGAAATTCAGACCTTTCAGGGAGCACTGAAAGCGTATGCCCGTAGAAAAGATAAGAACCTGCGAGCTTTAATGCAATATGCTGGGATGTTCAAGGTGGAAAAAATTTTACGACAGTATTTGGAGGTACTTTTATGATAAAAACAGCAAGGCAGCTTAAAGATTTAATACGAAACCTTTCCAGAGAAAAATCCGCAGATGCTCAGATTTTAATGAGGAACTACATGATGGAGCGTTTTTTGGAGCGTATTTCTCTTTCTGAGTATCGTGATAAGTTTATCTTGAAGGGTGGTATGTTGGTAGCGGCTATGGTTGGATTGGATGCCCGCTCTACGATGGATTTGGATGCAACCATAAAAGGAGCTAATGTTAATGTGGAGGATATTGAGAATCTAATTTCATCAATCGTAACTGTTCCGATTGATGATGGTGTTAAATTTCAGCTGAAAAGTATTTCGGAGATTATGGATGAAGCAGAGTATCCGGGGATTCGTGTCAGCATGAGTACAACATTCGATGGTGTAGTGACCCCTTTGAAAATTGATATTTCTACGGGAGATGCAATCACTCCAAGAGAGGTTCGGTATTCATTCAAACTTATGCTGGAAGATCGCTCCATTGATATTTGGGCTTATAATTTAGAAACTGTGCTGGCAGAAAAACTGGAAACCATTATTACCAGAACCACAACCAATACCCGCATGAGAGATTTCTACGATATTTACATTTTAGAACAGCTGCATGGAACCACGCTGAACCCGAAAATTTTACATGATGCGCTTCTGGCAACTGCTCATAAACGGGGATCGGAGAAGTATCTTAACCAGGCTGAAGAAGTTTTTGACGAAGTGGAAAATGATTCGGTTATGCAAAAACTTTGGGAGGCATACCGTAAAAAGTTTTCTTATGCTTCTGATTTGGAATGGGATGTGATTATGAAAGCAATTCGCAGGTTATATGTTCTTTGCGAGAAGGGCATCAGCTTATGAAAAAGCATGGACACTATTGTAAAGTTTGTGGTGAATACAAAGCCAACGAAAATTTTTCAGGCAAAGGTCATGCATCCCACATTTGTAAATCCTGTGCTTCGCTACCAGCAGAAAAGCAGGCTGAACTGATGACACTGAATCGTCTTTTGAATCTTCCATGGAGGCTATCGAAAGAGCAGTTGTCCTGGCTGAAAAATCGACTAAAGGATAGGCGGCCTGATGTCCGTGCATTGGCGCAAGAGCAATATGAAATGAGATTTCCACCAAGACACTTAGAAGATGATGAGTTCAATTTTTTCGATGAAGAAAGTTTTATAGAATAGTGAAAGCGGTCTGCTATGGCAGGCCGTTTTCTTTTCGGGAAGGAGGTCTGACCTATGGCAACCACAAGAATCATGCCGCTTCATGTCGGCAAGGGCCGCACAGAAAGTCGGGCGATCAGTGACATCA
>CBDTTM010000308.1:0-2142 GCA_965363355.1 uncultured Selenomonadaceae bacterium
AAGTCCGGATGAGTTTTCTCATCCGGACTAGACCACAACATTTGACAAAGAGCCATTTTTTAATAGAGAGCGGTGCTGTTCTTTATTTTGCCTGATAAGGAAAAATTGGGTGCGGGATAAATCATAACATGGATAATGAGTATCGTTAACAAAAGATAATTTTTATGGTTTGAGTTGTGGTTTTTATCAGATGGGATTATAATGGTAAGAAATTACAATACCAGCCTTTAGACCTAGAGATTTGGGAACAGGATATAAAGATCATCAAGGAGGACTACATATGATGCAATTACGCAATATCAAAACGGTTTGGAAAATCACGATACTTATTTTATTTATGGCGGCTTTTCTAGCACTGGTCGGTTATGTCGGACATTATGCTTCAAATACGCTGGCCGGAAAAATGGATGATATGTACAAGAATCGCTTGCTGCCGATCCAATGGCTCAATGACAGCCGTGTGGAGAGCCGTAGAAATGAGTCGTTGACTTTTGCCCTATTCCTGGCAAAAGATCCGGCGGAGCAACAGCGAATCAATAAAGAAATCGAAGATCATAAAAAGCTCTATAGTGGATATCTTGAAAAGTACAAGCAGTCGGAATTGTCAGATGTTGAAAAACAGAACTTGGGAAAAATAGCAGATGAAACGAACATTTATCGCACAGCTTGGCAAAAATCAATCGATTTAGCTATGGCGGGAAAATCGGAAGAAGGCCATGCGTATTTCTATAAAGAAGCATTCCCTCATTTAGAGGCAATCAATAAATTGCTCGATGAGATGGTTGCATACAATGATAAGATGGCCGAAGATGAGAAACATAAGAGTGAAGAAATTGCGGTATATAACGATCGCATCAGTATGGGGATAACGACGCTGGCAGTTATTCTTTCAGCACTTCTTGGTTGGGTGATCACGAGACTTTTGGTCGTGCCTTTAAACGGATTACTGGAGGAAGTGCATAGGTTAACTGGTGGGGATCTTAAAAATCGTGCAGTGCATTCTGTTTATTATGAAGATGAAGTTGGGCAATTGACTAAGGAATTTGATGCAATGGCAAATCATTTGCACCGGTTGGTCAAAAATATTTCAGAAGCGACGACCCAGTTGGCAGAATCTTCGTCATCTCTTAATATCGGAGCGGAAGAGGCCGCTAAGGTCACGGAACAAATCACGGGTTCGGTAGAAAATGTAGCACAGGGGGCAGAGCATCAATCCCAGCTCATCGACAAGACTATGCTGGGCGTGCAACAGATGGCAGCAGCGATTGATCAAGTTGGGAATAACTCAATGGCAGTAGCGCAATCTGTGGCAAAGACCGTTGATGCGGCGACTGCTGGTGAAAGATCAGCAGAATCTGTAAAAAAACAGATGGACACAATTGAAAGTACGGTGGAATCATCGGCGGCTGCGGTCAAGAAGCTAGGGGACCGCTCCCAGGAAATTGGACAGATCATCGATACGATATCGGGAATTGCCGGGCAGACGAATCTGCTGGCATTGAATGCGGCAATCGAGGCTGCTAGAGCTGGTGAAAATGGAAAAGGTTTTGCTGTTGTTGCCGAAGAGGTACGTAAGTTAGCCGAACAGTCTAAAGATGCTGCAGCGCAAATCGGTTCTATGATCAGTGAAATCCAGCAGGAAACAGGAAAAGCTGTGCTCGCGATGAATAAAGGCAGTGAAGAGGTCAAGCTCGGTGCTGAGGTTGTTGAAGGCGCTGGCAGAAACTTTAGGGATATCAATTCACTGGTAAATGCCGTTTCGATGCAAACAACGGAAATATCAGCGGCTATCCAGGAAATGATGGCCAATAGCCAAGAAATCGAGCATGCGGTGAAAGATATCGATCAAGTAGGTAAGCAGGCTGTGGGGAAAACGCAGACGGTATCGGCAGCGACTGAAGAACATGCAGCCTCCATTGAAGAGATTTTGGCGGCGAGTGAGAATTTGGCTAGTACGGCAAAATCCTTGCGAAGCGCAGTTGAATTTTTTAAAGTGTGATGGGATAAGAATCTAGCGGCGATGCAGATGGATAGAGAAGTCCTTTCTGGGATTGCAACAAAAAAGAGAGCTGGACCTTTTTTGAGGTTAAAGTGGACCCTATGTCAAGGACAATATAAAAAAGGGTGCTAAGCAACTAACAG
>CBDTTM010000309.1:0-2117 GCA_965363355.1 uncultured Selenomonadaceae bacterium
GGCAATTCTACTCCTCTTTGTTCTAAGACTTCATTGGTTGCCTTCAAAAAAGGAAATACGCGCCCAATTCCCAAATAAGCTACCGATTGATAGACAATCTCCTTAACCTCTACCGGAGTGACACCAAAGTTCAGTGCCGCTGGTAAAAATGCCTTAAATTCGTCAATTCCCTGGCAGCCTAACAAAGTTGCCAAAATAGCCATCATTCTTGTCTCATCTGGTAAATCATCCTGATTGACTACTTCATCAAAAGCAAAATTATCAAAGCGTTCAATAAATTCGGGATCGGTCACCTTAAATTTAGAATCATAGCCCGGAAACATTCTTTCATGATACTGCTCTGCTTTTTTGGTAAAATCCATATGCTCTTCTCCTTTGGCAAATTTCCTTTGCCATATTTTTTCGCGTTCCTTACAATACATGCAGGCTCGTAAATATACCTTACTACCTGTAGTGAACTACAAGTCAAGTTTTTTCCTGCATAATATTTTCAGCAAAAAAAACAGCTTACATAAGGCTCTCGCACTTATCTAAGCTGTTTTTGGGCAATATCAATATTTTCATCGGATTGGTTCATACAAGACTTTCACTTGTCCTCCACAGATCATGCCAAGTTCGCTGGCATCTTTGGCACTTAGGTCATAGCTTTTAATTGCAGCTTCTTTGCTCACTGCGATTTGCGCAGCTTTTTTCTGGGCAGCATACTCAATCGCCCCACCGCCAATCGTACCAAACACTTTACCTGTTTCAGTCACAAGCATCTTGCTGCCAACACCGCGAGGCGATGAACCTGCTTTTTCAATAATCGTGACGATACAAGCTTGTTCTATTATGATTCCTTTTTGTATTTCGTCCAAAGCTTCAAATACATTATGCTGTGACCGATCTCCCACATAGCTGCTTTTGATTTCTATGATTTGAGCCATAATGCTTACCGCTATTTCCTCTGGCGTAATCGCGCCGATTTTAAGACCAATAGGTGCATGTATTTTTTCTATAGTTTCCTCATCATAACCAAGATTTCTAAGCTTTTGCATCGTGATTGCTACTTTTTGTTTACTGCCAATCATACCTAGATACCGATCATAGCCTTTTTTTAAAACAGCGATTACTGCCCGAAAATCATCTTTATGGCCTCTTGTCACAATGACATAATAGACATTCTCACCAAAATCTCTCTGCAATGCTTTCTCTACGTCTTCTACATACCTTTTTGTTTGAGGAAATCTTTCTTGGGTAACAAATTCAGCACGATCATCGATTACAATAGCATCGAACTCAAGAAAGTTTGCCAATTTAGCGATAGCTAAGCCGACATGTCCACCGCCCACAATGACGAGCTTGGGTATATCGTGTATGCTCTCGACAAAACAGGATTCACCATTGTCTTTTACAATTTTAGGAAGACCCTTTATGTTTTGCTGCAAAAGCAGTGATTCAACCTCACTTTCATCTAAGATTGTTTTTTCGCCAGGGTGGTTTTCCAGCCTCGTTTTTGTATAAAATGTCTTCTTTTTTTGATACTGCTTTACTATTTCTTCATAAATCGCTTCCATATCTTTATCTCCATAACATAATATATTCAGATTTAGCCTGCCCATTTCTTTTGCCTTATAACTGGGCTTCCTTCGCCAAAACCATTTGATATTCTTCCATCGTGTCGACATCAAAATTAAGACCATCGTCGTCCACGTCCAAAAAAAACGTATCCGCCGAAAGATTTTTCAAAATGGCGCGAAGGCCGCCATCGCCGGCAAAAGAAGTGATTGACGAAAAATAGCTTTTGCTGATAAATGGAGGATGTTTCATCCGCCCATTTTGTCTTGGTACAATGATGGGTGCTTGTTTTCTATTCCAGACATCAACAATCGAAGAAAAAGTATTCAAAGAAATCGCTGGCATATCGACCGGCATAAGAAATACTGCCGCTGCCTCTTTTATGCTTTTTATCCCACATTGCAAAGAATAGAGCATGTCCTTTTGTCTATAATATGGATTATAGACAAATCGTACAGGCCTATCAAAGAACTGTCTTTCGATTTCTTCATGCCGGTGCCCCACGACAACTATGATTTCCCCCACACCGACAGCTTGCAATTTATTTATGGTCGACTCCA
>CBDTTM010000310.1:0-2087 GCA_965363355.1 uncultured Selenomonadaceae bacterium
GATCGTCTCCGAGAAGTGGATGGCCTATGTGTGCCATGTGAACTCGGATTTGATGGGTCCTTCCTGTAGCCAGCTCGAGCTCGAGTAAGGAAAAATGCTCATTTTTCTGGAGTGTTTTAAAATAGGTGAGGGAAGGCTGTCCGTTGTCGGCTACTGTTCGTTCGATGATGCTGCCCTCTTTTCGGGCAATCGGAGCATTGATTTCTCCGGATTCAGGCGTAAGTGAACCTTTTATAATTGCCTGATAAGAACGGTGGAACATCTTATTTTTGGTACTGAGTTGATGTTGTATCTGCGGCAGTTTAGCAATGAGGACGAGTCCAGACGTGTTTTTGTCCAGTCGATGCACCGGGTGGAAAGAAAAAGGCAACGAATTTTCTTTATAATAATGAAGGACACCATTGCCAAGTGTCGTCACGTGTTCTTTTGTTGTCGGATGGACCAGCTGTCCGGCTGGTTTATTGATGACAAGGATTTCTGCATCTTCGTAGCAGATTTCAAGAGGAAGTGCGACAGGCTCTATAGATGAGGTTTGTTCAAGTGTATAACGAATAACATCACCAGGCTTTATTGTAGCTAAGCCTGGTGATGTTTGTACTTCATTTATATAGAAGTCATCTTGTTTTTTTATTTTTCGCCAAAGGGTTAAGGAGATGCCAGCTCTATGGCGTAAAAACTCCTTAGCCGATTGCCCCGTGTAATCCGTTGGAACTTGATAGCTTGGCATATCAATCTTCATCCTGTGCTTTGTTTGCCGATAGAATGCGGAAAGCTAAGCTTAAGATGATCGCTACGATTGTAGCCAGCGACATGCCCTTGAGGGTTACCGTCCCAATCGTGACGCTTGCAGTGCTCACACCGAGGCCTAAAACGATTGCTGTGAGCAAAAGATTTGTCGGTTTATTGTAGTCGACTTTGCTTTCGACCAATATGCGAAGCCCAGATGCTGCAATGAGGCCAAAGAGCAGCAAGGATACACCGCCCATGACAGGCGTTGGAATCGACTGGATTGCTGCGGCAAGTTTACCAAAGCAAGAGAGGAAGACAGCGAAAATCGCGGCTCCGCCGATGACCCAAGTGCTGTAAACTTTTGATATGGCTAAAACGCCGATGTTTTCACCGTATGTCGTATTTGGTGTAGAACCGAATATGCCGGAAAAAATAGTGGATAAACCATTTCCGAGCAAAGAGCGGTCAAGACCAGGATCTTTTGTCAGATTGTGTCCGACAATGTTTCCGGTTACAAGTAAATGGCCAATATGCTCGACGATGACGACGAGGGCGGCTGGTAAAATGATGATGATAGCACTGAGGTTGAATTCTGGAGTGTAGAAGGTTGGCAAAGCAAACCAAGGTGCATCGGCAACTACCTGCCAGTTGACCAGCCCATTGAAAGCTGCAATTGCATAGCCACTGATAATCCCGATTAGGATAGGGATTATGGAAAGAAATCCTTTAAAGGCAACCGAAGCAAATATGGTAATTGCTAAAGTTAAAACAGAAACGGTGATCGCAACTGGATCGGCGACTTCACTGGTTAAACCAGCCATGCCAGCAGCTGTTGGCATAAGCTCTAGTCCGATGACAGCTACGATAGCGCCCATGGCAGCTGGCGGGAAGACTACATCGATCCAGTTTGTTCCTATCAAGCGAACAATTCCGGCAACTAAGCAGAATACGATGCCGACGGCAATGAATCCGCCAAGGGCAGCTTCATAACTGTATTGGCTTAAGACTAAAAAGACAGGGGAGATAAAGGCGAAGCTTGAACCTAGATAAGCTGGGATTTTCCCTCGGCAGATGAAGATGTAAAGCAGCGTTCCAATTCCGTTGAAAAGAAGAATCGTTGCAGGATTGACCTTAAAGAGCATAGGTACAAGAACCGTCGAACCAAACATTGCAAATAGATGTTGCAGGCTCAGAGGTATTGTTGTTAGTAATGGAAGTTTTTTGTCGACTGGAATGGAATGATCTTTCATGTAGAATAACTCCTTTAAATTCAATTTTGGCATAAAAAAAATCTCTTGCAAAATGGCAAAGAGATTATAAAGGTGGTATCACATGTGCAATAACTACCTTCTTAACCT
>CBDTTM010000311.1:0-2087 GCA_965363355.1 uncultured Selenomonadaceae bacterium
ATATTGCGCATCAACTAGAAGTCATGCAGATTGTTGAAGAGCTTAACCGTAAATTCAAGATTACAGTTGTCATGGTTTTGCATGATATCAATCATGCTCGACAATATGCGGATGAAATAGTTATTATCAAAAATCATCAGATATTTTCACAGGGAAAGCCCGATGAGGTCTTGACCAAGCAGATGCTTGAACATGTTTTTGGCGTAGTGGCAGAAAAATTTGTCAATGAAGCGGGGAAATCCATATGGATGCCACTTTCACTTGTAGAGAAGAAAGAAATGGATGCGGCTCTTTGAAGTCTTACCGTTGAAATGAAGAGGGATAGATATGATTCAAATAAAGGATTTAGTTAAAATATATGGAGAGAGGACAGCCGTCAATAAAATCTCACTAGATATCGAGGCAGGGGAAATTTTTGGGTTGCTTGGTCCAAATGGAGCGGGAAAAACAACGATGATTCGCATGCTGACGATGCTTACGCAGCCTACAAGTGGTGAAATCAGCATTCAAGGACATGCCTTGCCAGCAGAAGCTAGTGCGGTCAAGTCCTTGATTGGTATCGTACCGCAGCATTTTAATTTGGATGGCGACCTAACTTTGCGCGAGAATCTTGAGCTTCATGGGCGGTTGCAGCATATTCCGCAGCCTAAAAGGCAGGAGCGCATAGATCTTTTGTTAAAATATGTTGAGCTTGAAGATAGAGCGGATGACCGGGTGCAAAAGTTATCCGGAGGAATGAAACGCCGCTTGATGATAGCTAGAGCACTCTTACATGAACCCAAGATCTTATTTCTTGATGAACCAACCGTTGGGCTTGATCCGCAGGTAAGACGGCGACTATGGGATTTGATTCGCCGCTTGGCAAAGGAGAATTTGACCGTGCTTCTTACGACGCACTATATTGAAGAGGCTGAAGTGCTTTGCAGGCGTGTAGCGATCCTGGAAAAAGGAAAATTGATTTCGCTTGATACACCGGCTGCTTTATGCCAAAGAATCGGTCTTTTTGTCGTGGAATGGTACCTTGAAGATAAACGGCAAACGAAATTTTTTCACGCAAGAGAAGAAGCTGCTTTATTTGCCGGGAAACTCAATTTGACTGCAACCATTCGTCAGACGAACCTGGAAGACGTTTTCGTAGAACTGACAGGTAGAAAGGTGGTGCAGTGATGCTGCAAGATATTATGACTGTATTTTGGCGCGACTGGGTTGTTTTGCGCCGTCAATTGAAACGATTCATACTATCACGCATGGTCACGCCAATTCTTTATCTCGTTGCTTTTGGCTGGGGGATAGGGCGCAATGTCCAGGTTAGTTCAGGCAATTATCTCGATTATATCGTACCGGGGATTTTGGCGTTAAATTCGATGAATATCAGCTTTAATTCGGTGGCATCACCTTTAAATATGAGCCGGCAGTATCATAAGACGCTCGAAGAATATTTAGTCGCTCCAATCAGTTCCGTGTCTTTTGTTATCGGCAAGGTATTGTCTGGAACTTTTCGCGGCTTGATTTCATCGTTGATCATCATACTTTTGTCGTATGCATTTGGTGCACAGTTTGAGCTTGGCCCACTGTTTTGTTTGGTATTGATCTTAAATTGCATGGTGTTTTCTTCGCTCGGTTTCGTTGCAGCAATGCTCATTAATTCACATGAAGATATGGCAAGTTTCAGCACCTATGTGCTTTTGCCTATGTCCTTTTTATGTGCGACTTTCTTCAATGTTGACAAACTCCCCACGGCAGTTCGCTGGATCATCGAAGCTTTGCCATTGACCCATACGAGTCAGGCCTTACGCGCTTTAGGCGCAGGCAATGCCGTAGATATGCTTTCATGGATTGTTCTTTTTTCTTATGTTGTTCTTTTGCTGTTGGGAAGTTTTTGGACGATGAAAAAAGTACGGCAATAAACAGATTATATGAGTGGAAAACGAGTATCCCATAATGCCAAATTTACTATCATCTATATTTATGGGATACTAGGTATATCGATAATTTCTATTAATAGAAATTCATGGTGAAAATAAGTTGACTTTTAGATGAAAATCTATTATCATCTAAGTATAGCTGAATATGAACTCATCAAGAGC
>CBDTTM010000312.1:0-2054 GCA_965363355.1 uncultured Selenomonadaceae bacterium
TAATACGAAAAGGCCTCCTATGATAAAACAAAATCATAGGAGGCCTAATTTGTTAATGAAACTAAAGGTCCATCATTGCATCGGATTGGTTAGAACGGCAGATTGCCTACGTGGCAGGTTTGTGGACTTTTTCAATAAACGATGCTTTTCACGTGGGGGAGAAAATTGTGTCCACTTGTCAATGGATTTGGAGTGATAAAACGAAAGATGTGGATTTTCTAGTGCAAAGACTTTTGTTTCATAACAAAAAAATAATTTTTTGTACTAAACGATTTTGACTAAAAAAGAAAAAGATTCAAATGCGGTACAGATTAATATTGAGAATTGTTAACTCATTATACACTTTAAGTTGACAATATAAGAGCAATAGAGTATTTTATTATTAGTCGAAAGGGGCGATAATAGGATGCTGTTTTTAAATGGTTGGGCGGCAGATGAGCGAGTTTGGCAAGAACTTAGTGAATTGCCAGGCGTGCATATGTATGATTTTCTAACGGAAGATTCTTTATCTGATGCGGATGCTTATTTGGATCGGCTTTATCAGCAGGAAGGCAAAGTTGATCTTGTTGGCTGGTCTATGGGAGGTATGCTTGCACTAGAGCTTGCAGAGCGGTATCCGGACAAAATTTCCCGGCTGATGCTTATTGGTTCAACAGCTAAGTTTCTCCAAGACAAAGAATATGTTCATGGAGTTCCTTTGGGCAATCTTCAATGGCTGCGGCGCAGTGTACGAAAAAATTCCACGCAAGCACAAGAAGATTTTTATCAACAAATGTTTGCCGATGGAGAGCTTGCACAATTAGCAAAATTCCCGGATAAAGCGATGATTAAAAGCAAAGAAGCTCTTTTGGCAGGTCTTAGCTATTTAGAAAAAACAGACTTACGAAATATATTGCCCCAAATTAAGCTGCCGGTTCATATCCTTCATGGAACAGCTGATGCAGTTTGCCCAGTGGGGGCAGCGGTTTATATGAAAGAAAATTTGCCGGATTGTAAATTGACAGTCTTTGAAGATTGCGGTCATATTCCTTTTTTTACGAAGGCAGATGAGTGTAGAAGCATCATGAAAGGGGCTGGCTTTATATGATGGACAAGGGGCGGGTCGCAGCGCATTTTTCCCGGGCGGCGAAGGAATATGATGCCTATGCGTGTGTGCAAAAAAAGATGGCGCACAGATTGATTGCTATGGCAAAAGAAAAGGGCAGTTTCTATAAAATATTAGAAATTGGCTGCGGCACGGGATTTTTAACAAAGCTTTTAGCAGAAGCCTTTCCCCATGCGGAAATACAAGCCATCGATATTTCCGCAGAAATGCTAGAAACGGCTAAAACGAAGTTAGCCGATTATCCAAATGTATCTTTTATGATGGCAGATGGTGAAGCATTAGCGGGTGGGAGCTATGATTTGATTATTTCCAATGCGGTTTTTCAATGGTTTCATGATTATCGCAAGGCTTTTCGTGGTATGCGAGAAAGCTTACAAAAAAATGGGTGGCTTTTATATGCTACCTTTGGGGAAAACACATTCCATGAGTTAAAATTGGCATTTGCCGAGTCTTATAAAGAAAATAAAATAAGTGCTCAGTATGAGTCTGGTCCCCGGTTTCGTTCAGTAGATGAACTGGCTGAATATTCAAAGGCTGAAGGCTTGCTGGGGCAGTACGAGTCGACAGAACATGTTGAATATTTTAAAAGTGCGAAGGAATTTCTTCACAGTGTGAAAAAAGTTGGTGCAAATAATTCAGCAACGGCAGATAAGGTTCTTACAAGTCGGCGTCTGCTTTTGGATATGTTGAAACATTATGAGGAATCACAGGTGGAAAATGGTGCTATTCCAGCAACGTATCATATCATATATGGGCAAGCTATTCAGGCATAAAGTGTAATTAAAGAAAGACCATCCTCCTATAAGATGTAGGACTAACATGTTGAAAAGAAAGCAACCTGGCGAAAACAAAAGGGATATAAAGATTTATTGTAGAATATATCTATTTCGTGCCAATTTAAGCCGTTATCATTGGTAATGGCTTAAATTGGCATATATTTTTTTACTGG
>CBDTTM010000313.1:0-2032 GCA_965363355.1 uncultured Selenomonadaceae bacterium
TGCAAAAAGGAGGATGCTTATCCAATGCGTCTTATATCCCCATAGCTAAAGCAAGGGGTTTTACGACGCATTGGATAAAATTTTTCTATTTATTGTTTTTGTACGCCTTTAGGAGTATAATTTGAAGCAGAGGTGGTAAAATGAAAAAAACAGTTTATCATGGTTCGGATCATATTATTGAACGGCCGAAATATGGTTATGGAAAAATTTATAATGATTATGGTGTTGGATTTTACTGTACAGAAAACCAAAATATGGCCAAAGAATGGGGTGTCAGTGCGGATAAAAATGGTTACGCAAATAGATATGAGATTGAATGTGATGGATTGAAAGTTCTCAATTTGAATATGCGCGACTATACAATGCTCCATTGGCTTACGATTTTGTTGGAAAATCGAGAATTTGATGCATCCACACCGTTGGCGGCAGAAGCAAAAGAATATTTGCTACAAAATTTTCATCTTGATTATGAAAAGGCAGATATTATCATTGGATATCGTGCTGACGACAGCTATTTTTCTTTTGCAGCGGATTTTATTAATGGTGCAATTTCTTACCGTCAGTTGAGTAATGCAATGCGTCTGGGAAAACTGGGCCAGCAGTTTGTTTTAAAAAGCAGAAGAGCATTTGAACGTTTGGAATTTACAGGGTATGAGATTGCAAGTGTGCAGGAATGGTATAAGAGGAAAGCATCCCGTGATCATATGGCGCGTCGGCAATATTTTGATCTGGAACGAAACCGCCGTCAGCGGGGTGATTTATATATCACCACAATTTTAGATGAGGAGATGAAACCAGATGATCCACGCTTACGATAAATTATATCTTTCTGTTGCACAAAAAAATCTTGCCTGCATGCTGGATTATATGGTCAACGATTTAAAACGGCCGTTGGAAACTGTATGGCAGTGGTTTTGTATGAGTAATACAGCGTCACGGTTTGAACGAGGTGACTGTTCTGTGGTAGCGGGAATGTCGGGAGTTGAAATTGCATATGAAGTATTACAGGAAGCAGGGGAACCAAAGCCGGAACAAGCCCCCTCTTATTCTTACGATCGCAGCCCTGAATATTGGACAGGCTGGGCGTTGGCCTATTATCAGTGGAGTACCAGTTTGTCTTTTGCGGAAATAAACCAGGCTATTCCTGTAACTGAAGTGCGAATGCTCTACACGCCATATCATGAAATGGATGTTCGTCAGTTTGTAGATAAAATGAATGAATTATATCGTGAAGCAAAACCGGAGACAAACTTGAAAGAATTGCGTACTTTTGCAAATCTAAGTCAGAGTGAACTGGCACAGCAGGCAGGTGTTTCGGTTCGGACCATTCAGCAGTATGAACAGCGAAGAAAGGATATTAACAAGGCGCAGACAGAGACCTTGTTGAAGATTGCGCGGGCATTAGTATGTACGGTAGAAGATCTGGTGGAGAAAGTTCCAACTTGATAAAATGAATAAAAAGTTTTTTGTTCAAAGTTTCAGAAAACGTCATAAACTATTTCAGGCGTTTACGCTATCATGAAAATATAAAAATGGTATCATGAAACATTCATACGAGACGGGGGTGAACAAAAAAATGGTCTTTTTTCGAATGCTGCATTCCGATTTCAGTAGAATGATAAAATCGTGGAAATTTTATCTCACAATTGCCTTTATTGCCGTACTTACCTTCCTGAGCATTTACCCTGAAGCAGCAGGATCAGGAGGAAACTGCTCGGTTTATTATCTGGTGAATGCGCGCGGCGGTGTAAGTGCGTTTCTGGTGACGAATACAATTCTTGTCGTATTGCCGTTCGCGCTCAGTTACTGGGAGGATGTGCAGAAAAATTATATCAACTGTATTTTACCGCGGGTACATAGCAGCGTTTATAGTTTTTCCCATGTGTTAATGACGGCTTTCGGCGGCTTTCTGGCTGTGTTTTTGGGATATTCGCTCTGCTTTGGGCTGATGGCGCTGCGGCTTCCGCTCATAACATCCGATGAGGTCAAAGCATTGACAGAAACGATGTCGTTGATGGGATATGACAGCCTG
>CBDTTM010000314.1:0-2003 GCA_965363355.1 uncultured Selenomonadaceae bacterium
GAAACGATTCCAGGTGTTCCAGCTTTTTGTGCAATTGGCAGTAAGCTTGGCTATCCTTTGGTAGAAGGAAATGATATCTTAAGTATTGTTCCAGCAACTGCTGATAAGGAAAAAATAGAGAAAGTCATGGCAGTCAGTGATAATGTTGTCTTGATGAAAGTCTATAAGAATTTTGGCGAAATGGTCGATCTTTTGGCGGAAAATAAAATGAGCAAAAATTCGGTTATGGTCAGTCGGTGCGGGCTTCCTGATGAAGAAAAAATTTACGATATTGAAGCCGAAAAAGATAAAAAAGTAAATTATTTATCGACGATTTTAGCTAGGCGTAATTGAGCTTGGAAAATTTTGCGATAAGAGGTGCCGTTCTTTTGAAACATAAGATATATAGCAGTTTTTGTTTGTTGCTGTTGCTGATGCTTTTTTGCACTGGCTGCGCTGGCACAAAGTCAGCAGCTGACAGTGGAGAAAAGCCGTATATGAGTATAACCGATGATAATGGCCGCCAAGTCACTTTACAGAAAAAACCACAACGAATCGTTGCGTTATCTGCTTCCTTTTTGGAACCATTGCAGGCAGTAGATGCAAATATTGTAGGGAGGCCTAGTTCGAAAACGGGGATTCCTGAGGCTGCGAAACAGATTGATGAAGTGGGAGCAGTCTATCAAATCAATATCGAAAAGGTTGTTGCATTGCAGCCTGATTTAGTCATAGCCTATAAGGGCATGCATGATAAATTTGTGGCTTCGCTTGAGAGCAATAACATTCCAGTGATTGTCGTTGAGATGAAGACCTATGAAGATGTGAAAGAAAAGGTAAGGCTTTTTGCTCAAATTACTGGAGAAACGGACAAAGGACAGAACTTGATTGACCAGATGGACCAGAAAATTGAGGCTGTTCAGGCCAAGTTGCCGAAGGATTCGAAGCGGGTAGCTATTTTACATAGTACAGCGCAGGATGTAACGGTTCAACTCGATGGCAGTATTGCAGGATCTGTCGCCAAAATGCTGGGGTTTTCTAATGTTGCGGCGGATAGTCAGCCTCTTGATAAAAATCCGGACGCAGCTCCTTATAGTCTAGAGACTTTGGTCAAACAGAATCCAGATATCGTCTTTGTGACCAGTATGGGAGATATGGATACCCTACGGCAAAGTTTTATGGATAATGTAGCTAAAAATCCGGCATGGCAAGCATTGCCAGCGGCAAAGGAGAAGCGAATCTATTTTTTGCCACAGCAATTGTTCCTATTGAATCCGGGAATACATTATCCAGAAGCAGTGGAAAATATGGCTGAAATTGTTTATCCAGGAGTTTTTAATCATGATAAATAACAGTGGAATACATAAAAAGAGAAACTTTTCGGCAGCGAAATGGCGAATACTGATTTTGACAGTATTTGCCATTTTGGCATTAGGAGCCTGTTTATTAAGTTTATTACAAGGTGCAGTTGCGGTATCTGTTCCGGAAATAGCACAAGCGTTATCCGGAAACTTGCAGGGGAGCACTCAGCAAATCATCATGAATATACGGTTACCGCGGACCATCGTAGGAGCACTTGTTGGTATGAACCTAGCTTTGTCGGGAGCAATCCTGCAGGCGGTGATGAAAAACCCACTCGCAGATCCGCATATCATTGGGATTTCATCAGGAGCGGGTTTGGCTGGAGTCACGATCATGATTCTTTTTCCGGCAGCTGAAAGCTTGATTGCGCCAGTTGCTTTTGTCGGTGCAATGGTGGCTGCAGCTGCTGTTTATCTGCTGGCATGGAAAGGCGGAATCCGTCCGGTTCGAGTGATCTTGGCTGGCGTTGCTGTGTCGTCTTTTTTAGGTGCAGGAATTTCGGGATTGCTGATTTTTTATAGTGACCGCGTGCATGGAGCTTTGATGTGGATGGTTGGTGGACTTGCAGCAAGAAGCTGGCCGCATGTTGCCATTATATTGCCATATGCAGTTGTAGGATTTTTATTGGCGATGGCGGGAGCGCGCCATTTGAATATTTTGCAATT
>CBDTTM010000315.1:0-1996 GCA_965363355.1 uncultured Selenomonadaceae bacterium
CCCTATAAATTGGTTTCCCCGCTCCTGAGCTGGATTCAGCTTATTTTATAACTCAATATAGTAGTATATTCGGCATTAAGTCCTAAATTCCTTCTTTATGATTTATTTTATTTTTTAGATTATTTCATCTTCTTTTCAGAATTGCTTTTTCCATAAAAAAACTGCCGGTATATCCGGCAGTTCATCAGCTAAGAAACTTTGAGCAATCAATAAGCCGAGTTTTGTTCCGCTCACGCGGCGACGATCATTTATCTAGATCAGACAGTTGCCTGCTGATTCAAGCGACTCAACCCGGAAGGTTCCGCGGGCAGCATCATCCCTTCCCTATTCGGTCTTGCTCCATGTGGGGTTTACCGAGCCGGCCAGTCACCTGACCGCTGGTGCACTCTTACCGCACCTTTCCACCCTTACCTGCCGAAACAGGCGGTCTACTTTTCTATGGCACTTTCCCTAAGGTCACCCTCGCTGGACGTTATCCAGCACATTGCCCTGTGGAGCCCGGACTTTCCTCAAATGCCTCGAAGGCACTCGCGATCATCTTTCATACTCAAAGCTAACTTGATGATTATATCATTATTTTTAAAGATTGTCAAAAGACGTCACCTTTCGTTTCATTGCTCTGACTTCACCAGCAATGTCTTCAGCGCCAACGATTGCTGACACGGAAGCGATTGTTCTGGCCCCGCATCTTAGCACATCAACGATGTTTCCCATATGAATTCCCCCAATAGCGACATAAGGAATTTTCGCTTTTGCCTGTGCATGGCAGACATATGCAAGGCCGGCTGGAACCGCATTTTCTTTGGTCTTGGTTGCAAAAACCGGTCCTACGCCAATGTAATCAATGACATCGACAAGTTCAGACGCAGCTTCTAAATCTTGTTCGCTATGCGTTGACCAACCAATAATTTTGTCATTGCCTAGCAAAGACCGAACGACCTGCGGCGGTAAATCCGTTTGACCGATGTGAACGCCATCTGCATCGACAGCCAAGGCCAAATCCACAAAATCATCAATGACAAAAGTGGCTTTCGCGGCTTGTGTCAACTGCCGCAGTTTCAGACATTGCTCATACATCTCTCGTGCAGACTTGTTTTTTTCTCGATATTGCAAAAATTTGATTCCACCAGCGAGCATTGCTTCAACAACGTCAAGATTGCTCCGTCCTTTCGATAAGGCCTCTGCGGTTATACCATATATGCCTGTTTGAGCAAAATTTTCTTGTGCTTTTTCTATGCGCAAAATAAAACCCTCCTATCCAATTACATGTGCAAGCACCAAATCCGCCTGTTTCGCCGCGGCAATCGTCACAGCCGGAGCAAGCGGCGGCTTGCGTTCAATGTCACTGATAAAATCGCCCACCACATAAAAATCAGGTCGGATTTTCTTGACCTTGATTCTATCGCTATCGCCAAATCCTGCCAAACCGGATACAGCAACCACAAACTTTTTCTTCCCAGCAAACGTTTCAACAAAAAGAACTTTCATTTCCGGAACATCTAAAGCCTCAATCAAAATATCACAATCGGCAAACATCGATTCAATATTATCTTTTCCTATTTTTTGATGAATCGCTTCAAGTTGTAAGGCTGGGTTAATTTTATATAAGTTTTCCTTTAACGCTGCAACTTTTCCCCGGCCCACTTGATCAAGTGTATAATTTTGCCGATTCAAGTTCGATGCTGACACTTCATCCATATCTACTATTTTTATGTGCTTAAACCCGCAACGCACAAGCATCGCCGCACAGTTTGAACCAAGTCCGCCCGCTCCGGCAATCCCGATATGAGCCTTTTGTATTTTCGTCAATTGTTCTGGATTTAAATACTTAGATAATCCTGTTTCAAACGCATTCAATACAATCCCTGCCAATCTTTAAATATTGGCTGATACCCCTGCTGATAAAGCATTTGTGCCATCTGTTCAACCGAACGTGTATCTGCTATATCAAACTGGCTTGCATCTTCGCCTTTTGTATGTCCACCCACAGCAGTCG
>CBDTTM010000316.1:0-1957 GCA_965363355.1 uncultured Selenomonadaceae bacterium
TCCAACTGCGTAGCGAGCATTTTACTCAAAAAGGCCCCGTCATTCATCAATTCCAATTCCATGAACATTAAAAATGCACAGATGATAAATAAAAGGCAATAGGGCAATGTGATAACTCCCCACAAATAGAGCAAAGCTGACAATAAAAATAACAGGCAACTTGTAATCTTAAATACGGCTTCATACAGCTTCATAATTCCGGCAGTAGAAATTGTAACCGCTATATCGCTGCGACACTTATTTTCAAAGGCTTGATCCACTTTTCCTTTTCCTTCTTTGCCTTTTCCGAATATGCGCAGAACAGAAATGCCTTTTATGTATTCTAATGCACTTCCCACCAACAATTCCTGAGCATTTTGCATATCTTCCGTATGCGCGCCGGCCCGCTTTTTTATCTGGCCCAGTACAAGAATTCCCGCTAAAATTCCTGTTAAAGCCAAAAACCCAATCTGCCAGCAAAATATACCCAACATTAGCGTCATGGCAAGCGCCTGTACAAAACCTCCTACCAAAAATGTTAGTGCAAGCATACAATTCCCTTCCAGATCGGAAATTGTTGTTGTCAATACTGTTTGTACGGTGCCGAGATTATTTTCTGTAAAATAGCCCATTGGTGCCCTTTTGAGCTGATTTCCAATCTCAAGACGCTTTTCCCGGAAAATCTCATATCCAGACGCACTCATTAGCACATCGCTTAGGTACTGAAACAAAAAGCGGCCCAAAACACTAAGTGCAACAATTCCAAATGCCTGTAAAATGACAGTCTCTGTTAAGTGTTCGATATTCAACATTACCAATAGCACAGCAAAAAATACAAAGGCGGCGCAGCAGGATTTCAGAGCATTGAAGATCAGTCCGGCAATTACACGGGGACGATATTTCCCAGATAACCGTAAAATCCTTTTTATAATTGAAAACATATTAAAATGTCCCTCCTTCCACTTGATCAGCTGAACTCACATAATCACTCCATAATCTTTGATAAAGTGGGCATTCTGATAAAAGCTCTTCCTGCCTGCCGCAGCCAACAATCTTTCCATTTTCCACCACAAGGATTTGATCAGCCTTCTGGATGGTCGCAAGACGATGAGCTACTACGATGAGGGTTTTTCCTTTTACAAGTTTACTGATAGCGTTTTGAATGAGATACTCATTTTCTGGATCAGCATAGGCCGTGGCCTCATCAAGAATAATTACTCTTGCATTTTTTAGAATTGCCCTTGCGATAGTAATTCGCTGACGTTCTCCGCCAGAAAGTTTTCCTCCTGCGTCTCCGGCATTTGTATCATATCCGTTTTCCAACTTTACAATAAACTCATGACAGCAGGCAGCTTTTGCAGCAGCTACCACCTCATCGTCTGTCGCATCCGGTTTTCCGAGCCGGATGTTTTCACGGATACTTTCATCGAACAGAAAATTGTCCTGTGCAACATAACTGACTTCACCCATCAACTGTGCGAAAGGAATCTCTTTAATATTCTTTCCGCCAAAAATAACTTTTCCTTTTGTGGCGTCCCAAAAACCAGCCATGAGTTTTGCAATCGTTGATTTTCCGGAACCGGAAGGGCCGACAATTGCTGAAACAGTACCTGGTTTGATTTCAAAGGATACATTCTTCAGAACTTCCGTCTCGTTATAAGCGAAAGAAACATTTTCAAAGCGATAGGCTGTTTCATCCAGTGCAACATTTTTTTCTGGACGTTTCAGTTCCGGTTTTTCAATAAAATCCCGTATTTGATCGAGGCAGGCTTTCACCATATTAAATTGTTCAGAATATTTTCCTACTCGCATAAGCGGGGCAATAAATCCAATAGGAAGGATAATGCAAGTGATAAAATCTGATAATGGTAATGTTCCAGTCATATAAAGCCATGCGCCAATCGGAAGCGTTCCCAACAATGTTGTCGGCATTACAGCCTGAATGACTGCTGACCAAAGCCAACTCTGCTTCCACCAT
>CBDTTM010000317.1:0-1948 GCA_965363355.1 uncultured Selenomonadaceae bacterium
AGGTGCCCAGGAAATCGCGCATACATTTCAAAAACTGGTGGATCATCAGAACATTGAATTCATATTTAGTTTTAAATATGCAAAAGCGCATGTCATGAGTGCGACCAAACAACCGTATCACGAAGACTTTGTACATGATATCGGGGATATGAAAACCATTTGGACGTTGCGAAACGACGATGACTATTTTTATCGATGGGGTGCACCAAATTTTGTTCGTGAGTTTATCAAGAACATTCCCATGGAAATTTCCCGCGGATATTATTATGGCTCTGACGGCTGGGTATGGGGCCGCGAGTTTACCATGAAGAATCCAGAGGGTCAGCGCCAGATTGAGATCGTAAAACATTGGTATCACTGGATGATGTGGGGCCGATTGGGATATGATCCCGATCTACCAAACGAGCGATTTATTCAAATATTAGAAAGTCATTTTCCAGAGGTTGATGGCGCCCAACTGTTGGAGGCATGGCAGGAAGCTTCGATGATTTATCCAACTACTACGGGCTTCCATTGGGGACCACTCGATTTTCAATGGTATATTGAAGCATGCAAAAGTCGACCCGGATATGCGCAAAACGAAACTGGGTTTCACGATGTAAATCGTTTTATCAATCTACCACCTCATAAATACGCTGGTTTCCAGTCCATTCCTGATTATGTAAAAATGATCTCCGAAGGCGGTTCTGCCGAATTGCGAACTCCACTCGAGGTATCAAAAAAGCTGCATGACCATGCGGACAAAGCAATGAAAATTCTCAGCACTCTGTCGAGTGGAGAAAATCGAGAACTTGCATTTACTTTACATGACATTAAAACGATGGCATCCCTTGGCAAATATTATGCGTACAAGATTGCTGGTTCCACGCAGTTGGCCTTGTATAGAGAAACAAAGGATAAAAAATATCAGGCTGCTGCAATTACAGAGTTGGAGAACGCCCTGCAGTCATGGAAAACATATGCGGAAAATGCCCTGGAGCAAAATGTTAATCCAATCTGGACCAACCGTGTAGGATATATCGATTGGGTTAAGATCACGGAGTGGGTTGCACAGGATATTGAAATTGCCAGGGAGGAGGAATGAGTGTCTTCCTTTAAACTTTTTGGCGGCAAAAAGTTTTGCAAAAACCGCCGCCTGGTGGATGGTTCTTTTTCTCCCACTGCGTGGGCTGCTATTTGCAATTATTGATTAATTTATTTCCTCCGCACTTCGCAGTTATATGAATTTTTCGTCAAACTCTTCTTGCTTTTTTCTTGACAAAAAAGCAACAAAAAGTCAAGGCTGTAAATATTTTCTCCTTGAAGAATTTCTCGAAGCTTTTTGGCAGCAAAAACCTTCCCAAAAACTGCCGCCTAGAGGTGGTTCTTTTCTTCCACTGCGTGGGGCTTCTAGATGAAATTATTGAGGTAATTCTTGTTCTCCGAACTGCACAGTGAATTGAACTATTCCTCAGCCTTTTTGCACTTTTTGGCGGCAAAAAGTCCACAAAAACCGCCGCCTGGGATCCTCGACGATCCACATACATGGGCTCGTTATATTCTATAAGGAAGCTCTCCTGCTTTTTCCTTGATGAAAAAGCAGCAAAAAATCATGGCTGTAAATATTTTCTCCTTGAAAATTGCCATGCATCGGCCCCTCACGATGAGAGCCACTCGGCTACCTGGGATTAGGGACTTTTTTTTACTGCTGTGGAGCCTCCTTCGCTCATCGCTCTGGCTGCTGCGCTCATGGCATTTTCTTCGGAAAATATTTAAGGCCGTTATGCTCGCGCGCAAACTAGCTTAGATGCAGGGATCATCTTTGCCAAGGAAATTATTCAATTCTACGGCTTAAATCATCGAAACACAAAGACTTGACTAACCGCCAAAAAACCCTTTAGTTTTACTTAGGAACGCTGTATAGAATATTACACCGCACCCATGTTGTGGGTCCCCGTCTCCGGATCCG
>CBDTTM010000318.1:0-1946 GCA_965363355.1 uncultured Selenomonadaceae bacterium
CTGAAGATACTGCCCGCCATACGGACCAAAACGACCAATCTTATTATCTTCCATTGTATATTCCTCCAATTATATTAGTAAAAGCAAAATCGCTTTTAATTTATGCGGATTGAATGATTTTTGCTGCCTTTGACGATGCCAAATCTCTAGTTTTCCTGGCAATATCTTCAGCTCGAACCAGCCCTTCGCCAACAAGTGCACCTTGCAGACCAGCGGCTTGCAAGCACTCGACATCTTCGATGCCATAAATGCCGCTTTCACTGATGAGATGTCTATCCTTATCGCAGTATTTCAATAAATCCAGCGTATTTTGTATATCCGTCGTAAATGTTTTGAGATTTCTATTGTTGATGCCAATGAACTCTGCCGGTGTATCCTGGGCTGATAAAATATCCTTTTCATCATGTACTTCAACCAAAGCATCGAGCCCAAGCTCCCATGCCGTGTATAGGTATTCTTTGAGCTGTTGCGGCGAAAGTATCCTCGCAATCAAAAGAACTGCATCCGCACCAAGGTAACGAGCCTGATAGATTTGGTATGGATCAATAATGAAATCTTTTCGCAGAACCGGCAAATCAACTGCGGCTTTAACCTTTTTTATATCTTCATTTTTCCCAAGAAAATGGGGATCCGTATGCACCGACAAGACACTTGCTTGATTGGCTGCATAGATTTTTGCCAGCTCCACAACGGAATGGCTGCTGCACAAACGGCCTTTCGCTGGAGACTGGAGCTTGCATTCCGCAATAAGGCTCCACGGCTGGTTTCTAATTTTACCTGACATGGCAAACGTCCCCGGCAAAATTTCCTGTTTCATATCATAAAGGGATAGTTGCTGCTTATCTACGGCAACAATTTCCTTTTTCTTTTGCACAATTTCATCTAAAATATCTCGCATTTTACATCCTCCGTTCAGCCTGCTCAACCACTCTCATAAATTCTTTGATTTTCATTGGCGATTTAACGCCATTTTCTTCCACACCACCGGATACATCCAGACCGTAAGGAAAAAAACTTTGTACGGCTTCGGCGGCGTTTGCCGCATTTATGCCACCTGCCACCAGACAAGGCTTTTTCAGTTTTGCTAACTCGTTCTTTGCTGCTTGCCAGTCAAATGGTTTTCCCGTACCGCCAGCCTTTCCTTTTTGCCAGCTATCGACCAAGATCAAATCTGCCGGATAAGCATTTGCTACATCTGCGGAAAAATCTTCACCAAACCGAAATGCCTTGATGATCGGTGCATTTATTCCCCGGCAATATGCAGCAGTTTCTTTGCCATGAAGCTGTACGTAATCAAGTTGGCAAAGCTTTACGATGCGATTGATTTCGCCTGGATCCTCATCGACAAAGACACCGACTTTTTTTGCAGCTTTTATCTGCAAGCTGATTTTCTGTGCCTCTTCTGGTAAAATGCGACGACGAGACGGTGCAAAGACAAATCCTAATAAAGCCGCACCGCACTCTACAGCAGCCTTAGCAATTTCCACCGATTGTATCCCACAGATTTTTACGATCATAAGGCAGCTGCCAAGCTTTCGTTACTAAAGGCAATAAGGTCATTGAGCTTATCTGTCGCGGCTCCTGAGTCAATCGCCTTCGCTGCTAATGTTATTCCCTCTTCGATAGATACAGCGGCTCCGGCAATATAAAGCCCGGCGGCGGCATTCAAAAGTACAATATCTCGTTTCGCACTTTTTTCGCCTTGCAAAACAGCCTGCAAAATTTTTGCGTTTTCAATAGGACCACCGCCACGATATTCCTCTAGGCTCCCCGCGCTAAACCCATAATTTACTGGATTGATCTCATAGGTTTTGATTTCCCCGTTTCTCAGTTCACTGACTTTTGTCTTGGCATGCGTGGAAATTTCATCCATCCCATCACCACTGCTAACGACCATCGCCTGTTTGACACCTACTTCCTTGAGTACCCCAGCAATTTTTTCTGTA
>CBDTTM010000319.1:0-1931 GCA_965363355.1 uncultured Selenomonadaceae bacterium
AATGCAGTAGTGATTGCAGTTACAAGAGTCTTTTTCATTAAGAACTCCTCCTAAAAATTTTTTGGCTAAGCAACCTACAGGAAGAGTCTTTTTGAGTTTCCACGTTTCCTCATAAAAACATATTCTTTCCATATGGTTTTCAGCCTTTTTTCATATTACCACAAAACGTCAGACTATTTCAAGTTTTTTTTAGAATCTGAGATTAAGTTTTTGTTAATTTTTCGTTAAAAACACGAAAAATCCGTCAAATTTCCTATTTATTGCACGTTTTCGTGAAATAAATAACGCTCAGCCAAGATTACGGCAACATAGTCGTCCACTGGTACTGGAGGCACTTGCATGGTCACGGGCAAAAATCTCCGCCAGCCTTTTGGTGGATTTTCCTGCCAATATCTTATCTTCGCCTTATCGGTCGTGCGATATTCATTGACGACACAGATTTCAAGTTCTTCTACCGCCGCCCTAATGGCTGCTTGTGCGTCCTTACTCGTCGTACCGTCACCGATTACGAGGCAAGTCGATCCGTACTTCTCATAACAATCTCTGACCGTTTGTGCTAGGTCAGCAGTCGCAATGACCTGCTGATAAAAAATATTGCCGTCATTTTGCATGACGGCAATCCCGCATTTTTCGCGGCCAGGATCTACTGCAATAATATTCATAAAGCAATCATCCTCTATTTAAATTGTTCGACCTTCAAGCGAAGGCGCAAAGGCCCCACAGCATCTGTCGACTGTGCTGCGTAAGCAGACAGCAGTATATCCCCATGTATCGATACAAGGCTGTTGACCACATCATAGAACTGCGTTCCACCAATGACTCCGACAGAGCCTTTAATTGGATCTGGCAAAATACCTTTTTGTACAGCTGTAGCATTCACGTTTTTCAAGAAAGAAATAACCGTGCGTTCACCTTCATTGCTATCTTTCCCTGCAAGCGAGAATTTCTGTGAAAAGACAAATTCGTTCTTCTCATAAATCGTGCGATTCGGATAAAGCTCGATATGCGTTCGAACCGGTTCACCTTTGATGAGATTGCCCGCAGCAACAATGCGCACGACAACATCCGTATCGGCCTTTTCGAGCGTCTCGATAACCTGCTCATATTCTTTCTGGTAAATCCAGACACCGCCATCGTCTGTCTTCATTCCGGTCTTTTGTGTGACATTCCGATTGGCAAGATAAACAATGCTCGCCATTTCTGCCGATATGGATTGTTTGTCCTTGCCTTTGCCAATGACTCCACTGGCGATGATTTCACCGGCTTGATATATGATGTCACCCTCACGGATCATCTGCAGGCCTTCACCAAGCGTTTTGTTGCGATCTTCCAAGCTCGTGTTTTCTGCAGTGAGTTTTCCATTGGCTGTGTTGAGTTCGCTGTTGTTTTGTGTCAAGCCTGCATTTTGGGACTGCAACGCTTCCTTAGCCGATTCAAGCGCTGCATTATTGGCACTTAATTGTTCGTTGTTGGCTTCAAGAGCTTTATTCCCGGCTTCAAGCTCCGCATTGCGGCTCAAAAGGGAAGCCTGTTTTTGCTGGAGTTCTTCCAAATTATCCTGCGTGACCTTCAAGTCTTTTTTGGCCTGGTCGCGAGCTTTGTTCGCTACCGTCAAATCTGAAGATGCTTGTGCCAAATTGGTCTGGGCCAAATGCATCTCATTGTTGAGCTTTTCCATGCCAAAAAGCGCCAGCCGCACGTTTTCCGAAGCAGCTGCCATGACGATAAAGGTCAAGGTCGTAATGAGGATTCCTGTAATAATGGTTACAACGATTGATGTATGTCGCGGTCTTAATCCAAAAATAGACAATTTCTTCTTGCCGATCTTCGTACCCAGTCGGTCTCCGATAAAAGCAATGACCCCGCCAGTGATGACCAAGACCATGATAAGCACTACTCCATACATTGTCATACACCTCTCGTCTTCTGCA
>CBDTTM010000320.1:0-1913 GCA_965363355.1 uncultured Selenomonadaceae bacterium
TCACCCTACAAGCCCCCGGCTTTGCCGGGGGTACCTGACTGATTCTCTTTTTTTATATCGTTCGTTTTTTATATAACTTTACACATTAGATAGGAAGTATAGTGTATATTAAATTAGGGGCTGTCCTAGATAATGTAAATCGTCTAGGATTGGCGCATGAGAAAAAGCCGTCTCAGCAAATACAAACAGGATAAGCTGTTAGAGTTATTTGTAGCTGGCGCAACCGCTCGCACTGCAGGATCCTTGGTTGGAGTTAACAAAACTACTGCCAGCTATTATTTCCATCGTTTACGTGAATTGATCTACGCCAATAGCGAACAGCTTGAAATGTTCACCGGAGAAATCGAAGTTGATGAGTCTTACTTCGGCGATAAGCGAAAAGGCAAGCGTGGACGTGGAGCTGGTGGAAAAGTCCCTGTTTTTGGCCTGTTAAAGCGTAGGCAAGGTTTACACGGTGGTTATTCCCGATGCCAAAGGCGGCACAATATTGCCCATAATTCGGGAACAGGTAACGCCGGATAGTATCGTTTATACAGACTCATTTAACAGTTACAATGCTCTTGATGTGAGTGAATTCAAGCACCTTCGTATAAATCACAGCGAGTTGTTTGCTAGCGGAACCAATCATATCAACGGCATCGAAAACTTTTGGAATCAAGCCAAACGCCATTTGCGCAAGTTTAACGGTGTCCCCAAAGAACACTTCTATCTTTTTATAAAAGAGTGCGAATGGCGTTTTAACAACAGTGATCCAAGAGAAAAATTACGAATGTTAAAACAGATGGTTAAAGATAATTTAAACTAATTATCTAGGACATCCCCTAAATGTAATATAAAATATCGTAACGGTTTCAACAGGAAAAGTAGCATCCTCTATAAAAAGCTGATTGAAACAGAGCAGGATTTTCATGAAGGCGAGGCGCTTTCCTCGCAGAAGCAAAGACACCTGCTGTACCCGGACTTGCCCGAGCAGGTGAAGACCAAAGCTCCGCTGCTTATTCTGGCGCGGGCTATCCCTTGGGAGGTATTTTTGAGCGTGAATTCTCCGGCCTGTATGCTGAGGTTGGCGACCAGCCAAGCAGTGCGTCTGACGGTAGGACTTTTGCTGCCCAAAATGATGTCTATGAATCACACATATGATGTAGTCCATCTGGCGCTTCCGTCTATTTCAATGAATGATGTCACATCAATTTAAACGCTGGAGCTTCGTCATGACTCCCCAAAAGGGGCTTATACACTGCCTGATTGCCCTTTTACCCTTGCTGCCTTCTAAAAAAAAATGGCAATTTTTCTTTCTCTTGGGCCTTGCCATGGTTATGGCTCTTTCAGAGTTACTGCTCGCAGGTATGGTGGCGCTTATTGCCACCATCTTCAGCTCCCCTGAAGCTGTGTTGCATAAAAAAATGCCATGGCTGAACGCGTATGACATCTTTACTTTTGCCGACGATCCTCGAATTTTGGCCTTGGTTGGCCTTGTGGGAATATTGCTGGCGGTCTTGCTCAAAAATGCCCTGATCATGCTGCAGCAATGGCAGCTGACAGATTTTACAGAAAGCACAGGGCGGATAGCGCAAAGCCATCTCTTTCGATTCTACCAAAAAGCCCCCTACCTCTGGATTCTCAGCCAAGGCCCGGCCCAACTGGGCTTTGGTATGAGGGCCTCCGCCAACCTTTCTTTTACGCTGACAACCCTGCTGGAACTTTTCGCCAGCTCTGTCATGCTTGCAACCATGCTTGCAGGGCTAATACGCATATCGTTTATTCCGTCATTATTGCTACTTTCTGTTTTGGGACTTGGTGGCTATATTATTATCAAAAAAACTCGCAACTTTTTGGACAGCCAATCTCAAACACTGTACAATATCAGTGTTGATATGGCAAAAATCAATCATCTTGGCATACATGGATTAAAA
>CBDTTM010000321.1:0-1903 GCA_965363355.1 uncultured Selenomonadaceae bacterium
TACATGTGCCGCCTGTTTTGCTTCCGCCACACGCAATGCCATTTAGCTTCTCTAGCTTAACAGCACTTTTTTTAAAATTATTATAACACTGACAACACACAGCTTTTCGTATTTTGTTCTATTTTGGGGCTGGCACTTATTTAACATTTATGTAACATATTTTATGTTTTTTTTTTGCATTTTTCTATTGACATGCAATAAAAAATGTGCGGTCACCTTGTTGTCCATTGGGACAACAAGGTGACCCCTTAGTTTATAAAGGGAATTGATTCCACCACGAATCATTCTATCCCAAAACCCTGCAAAACTAAGGAGGCACATTTTTATTATGAACCATTATCCGTCAAATGTAAAAGAAAAATTGAATTCTATCATCTTATCCATGGCTGAACATCACTGGCTCTTTTCCAAAAATCCTGGCCACGATTTTACACGCCAGCATCTTGGGAAACTATCTTTTTATGATACCATGCGTCTGATCATAAGCATGGGGAAAGGCAGCACGAATGATGAGATCATGGATTACTTTGACCTGGACCCTGACCTTATCCCTTCACAGTCTGCTTTCTGCCAGCGCCGCAGACAGATTTCCCTCTCTGCTTTTGAATACCTTTTTTCGGAATTCTCTTCTTCTTTTCCATCCACTACGGACAAATTCAAAGACCATTGTATTCTCGCCTGCGATGGGTGCCACGTTGTCTATGCTACCAATTCTGATATTATCGAGGACTATAATAAGCCCCGGCTTATCGACTATAAAGGTTACAACCACATGCACTTAAATGGTTTTGTTGATGTTATCAGCAAAGCCTTCCTTGATGTCGTCATACAGCCCGGACAGCAGCCGGATGAGCGTGAAGCGCTCCACTCCATGCTGGATCATTTCACACCCGACGATCCGCAAAAATATATTATAACTGCAGACCGCGGTTACGAATCCTATGATCTCCTGTTCCACTGTGAGCTCAAAAACCTGGGTTACGTTTTCCGTGTAAAATCACCATCTTCCCCAAAAAGCATTCTTTCTTATTATGCATCTGAGCTTCCGGATGATCTTGAAGAATTCGACGTTACGATAAAGCGCTTTTTTACGGATAAAGCCACAAATATTATGAAAAGCCAGTCAGATGTTTACCGCTACATCAATCCCAGTAAAAATACCCCTCATTTTTATGAGCTTCTCAGGAAAAAACACAGTCATCTTTATTTCCTGCAGTTTCGCGTTGTTAAGATCAAAACCTCTGAGAATACATATGAGTATCTCATTACCAACCTTCCCTTCTCATTTACTCTGGACGATATCCGGGAATGCTATCACTGGCGATGGGGCATTGAAATTTCTTTCCGCTATCTCAAACATGCGGCCGGGCTTCTGTACTTTCATTCAAAACAGCCGGAATTTCTAAAACAGGAAATCTATTCCCGCCTGATTCTGTACAATTTCGGCATTTTTATCGCAAACGAAGCGGCAGAAGAAAACCGGAAAAAGAAACGGGATGGTAGCAACAAGTATCTCTATGAACTTGACTTTTCTTCAGCATTAAAAACAGCCAGAAAGTTCTTCATGCGCAGGGATTCTGGAAGGCACATCGATATTATCCGGCTGATGATGAAATATGTCCACGCAGTGAAAGACAGGTTCCGGCAGTTTCAACGGCCTCTCCGTGGAATCAGCGCAATTCATTTTGGATATCGGTAAGTTCTGCAACTGAATATCCTTCTTTTTGGCAGATGGACAGCATCTGTCTTTTTGGCATACCTGTTTTTGGCTTTTTGAGTTTAAAATATCGGATATTTGACAACAACTGAGCTATCGAACAAAACTTCGAACAACTGGCTTAATGGCATTGCCCCTTGTTTCCTTGAATTTTCAAAGCCCATTTTAGATATTGGCAGTTTTAGT
>CBDTTM010000322.1:0-1903 GCA_965363355.1 uncultured Selenomonadaceae bacterium
AGCTATTTCAATAACTGCAACTTGATGGTCACGCTGCATCAAAAAAAAACGCACGTCTGCTCACCTGCCTTACCTTATTATAGTAGATTATACCTTATAAAGGGTACCTTTGCAACGTGAGAAATCATCGCTGACAATAGTAGGATGTTTGCATATCGATATCCATACCGACATCGGCATCGTTTTCTGCAACACCATGTGCTATCAGTTCATGAGTGGTTGCATAGTCCGTAATAACGACACCATCAAAGCCCCATTTTTTGCGCAGTGTGTCTTGCATCAGCCATTGGGGAAAATGTGACATGCGCACCGTCTGCGGAAGCTTCATAAGCGGTATGCTTTCCGCACTCCTCCACCAGCTCCATATCCCAGCTGCAAGCCAGTGCAAGAGAAATGGGGTAACTTGTTATGTACCCGTACACGATATCCGTCATGAATAGCAATTGGATTCGGCTATGCTCCAAATGACGTTTCTGAACATCATATACCTTTTCAGCACCCAGAACATTCAGAACAGAACCGGCATTTTCCGCCACCCAAGGTTCTATTCCCAGTTCGGCGCACGGGCCGGTAGGCACTTCTTCTGCGCCAAAGAATCTACCATCCAACTGTACCAGCTGTCCGATTTTTTCCTTGAGCGTTAGGCTGTCCATCAGCTTCTTCAGATCCTGTAGCTTATTTCTGATTTGAGTCTACCAAACTATCTGCATAAGCGCAATGACACAGTTTATTTTGAAATTGCCTTTTTTGAAAAATCCGAATCGAGCGGCAAAATCAAAATAACATTTTTTGAGGAAAATAGTGAAAAGTGAAATTCAAGATCCTTCAAGAAACGCAACACATCGTTTATTCGTTACTTTTCACCTTTTTCAAAACGCCTTATGCTATGTCGGAGCCGGAAGAAAATTTCCTACAAATATCACGCGAAAAAGTCCATTGCATCTTTCCGCACACTGCCACTTCTCACTTCTAAGGTGGGATATCAGTGGATTTGTCCGGCTTGAAGTCCAGCGGGTTGAAATAGGTACTGCTGTCCACCGAGATATTGGCAACCTCGCCGCCCAACTCTTGCACAAGCGGCGCGTACTCATTTTCGGGGTCTACGACATAGAATCGGGCCTTAGTATTTTAGAATCGTAATGTGCAGGAGAATTTCGTTTGATTTATTATCATAAAATTTGTACGTTCCATTCCGTACCGCAGACGAGCAGAGACACAAAATTGTCACAGCAGTGCAATAAAGCAAAAACAAAGTGTAACATTTTTAGGCAACGGAATTAACCCACCTAAAAATGTTGCACTTTTATTTTGCTGAAAATGTTACTTTTGGATTATGCCTGAACTAATAATTAAAGTTTCAACTTTTCCAAATAGTCACATTTGAAAAATCAGATTCGACCGGATTTTCAGTATAGAAGATAACTACACTACAGACATTATAAATCACTTTCTATGTCATATTCCTCAAAATCTGATACTGTTTACCATGTATGCTTCCATCCTTCGTGAAAATACCGCTATTACAACTTCTTTGTACGCAAATGCATCCTTTTATTTTAGACAGATCCTATCATTGTCATATTTCATCATTCAAGCGCCATCTTTTAACGTATCATAGTACATTTATTAAAAAGTCAAATATAACATTTATGTATCGCAAAAGAAGAAATGGTACTTTTGAAATGTACAAAAATGGCTCATTTAGCGAATGCAAATTCATCAGATGTTATGATCGCATCATTTTGAGGCAAAACAATCGTTTTATCTCTACAATTATATAGTGAAACTGTTACGGTATGACTTTTACCGTCCTCTTTTGCAGAGCTTTATTTACTTTTCAAGCTATGAATGGCCTTGAACAGGATGCCCGATAAACCGCAGGACTTGATTGCCGCACAACAAT
>CBDTTM010000323.1:0-1847 GCA_965363355.1 uncultured Selenomonadaceae bacterium
TGCCGCCGCGAGAGTTTGTAGTGCGTTTACGTTTTCTAGCCATAACGTTCACAACAATCGCCGATGCCCTTGAGCAAAATCGATGAAAACGGATTTTTGATGTCCGATACAATGACGCCAAGCAGCTTGCTCCGTTTCGACTTTAGTCCCCTGGCCAAATTATTCGGCCGATAATTGAGCTGTTCTATTGTCGCCGCGATCCGTTCACGCGACTGACTTGACATGAACTCGAACTTGCCATTTAGATAACGTGATACGGTTGTTTTGGAAACACCTGCCGCAGCTGCCACATCGATAATCGTTATGCTTTTTTTCCTTACATCCATAAATTGAACCCCTATCGTAATGGCCTGCACCAAAACTCGTTTTACGAAACCGTTTAACAGAAGTGCATAACACTTCTTGCTTTTATTCTAACGTCTTTGTCCTCATCTGTCCAGCCCTTTTCTTTGTTATCTTGTGTTTTTTCAATATTATTTGTTGATTTTAAATTTTCTAAAATTAAAATCAAGAGAGAGTCTTTGACTCTCCTCTTATTTTTCCAAATACCTGGTGACGAAAGTCCGCAGCTTTTCCTGGCAGAAAATCACCGTATCATTTAATGCATTTACCGATGGGGCCAGTTTGATATAATGAAACTTGTGCTCTCGATTGATCATATAATCCGTCGGATACGCCTGCGCTGACAGGCCAGCTTTCGTAAAATTCAACATAGCCCGTTCCATATGAAACGCCGATGTCACGACAATTGGGCGATTCAAATTATGTTCTTTCATGATTTGTGCCGTGTATTCAGCATTTTGCCTCGTATTGAGGCTGTGCGACTCCACTAGGATATCCGATTCCGGAACACCAAGGCTCGTCAAGACCCGCTTGGCAATCAAAGCTTCCTGCCCACTATCGGCATAGACTTGTCCGCCCGAAAGCAATATCGGTAAATTGTATTGACGATAAAGGCGCACTGCCGCGAGCAATCGGCTTGACGGAGAACTGCATAGGCTTCCCTGTCCATCGACATCCGGTGTATCAGGCAAAGCCCCGCCGCCAAGCATGACGATGACATCCCCCTCAGGTATCGCTGGCGGTTCATAAACAGATTCCAAACTGCCAAGCAGCTTTTCTGAAACAAGTGGCAAAGACATCAAATAAAAAATCATCGTGATAAAAACAATGCATCCAGAAACTTTTCGTTGGTGATGTTTCCATGCATATATTGCCACAATAATAAATGCGACAAAAAAAATTCCCGGCGGCAAAACAAAACTCGCCCCGAATTTCAACAAATAAATCATCTTTTCCCCTCAAATCTTTGGCATATTCTGACGAATCGCATAAAAAAACGTTTTCCAAAAGGTATATTCTTCCACACCTAGAATATTAAGTTTGATACATAAATATCAATATCGATTACAATAAAAAAGGAGCGTTCACAATGGCATTACGCAACAATCGAGAAATCCTCCGTGCAGAAAAAAAAGCTGGTGGCAAAGGCCATGTTCTCATCGAACCATTGCTCGGTGAAAAAGAACTCGCCGGCAAATGCGGCCTTTATGCTCAGGTAACTTTAGAACCGGGCTGTTCTCTTGGCTATCATGAACATCACGGTGAAAGCGAAACTTATTATATCCTGCAAGGAAGCGGCACCTACAGTGACAACGGCACAGATATCACCGTCAAAGCCGGCGACACAACCTTCTGTCCAAGCGGCGAAGGCCATGGCCTAGAAAACACCGCCAGTGAAGGCAATCTAGTCTTCATGGCACTGATCATCAAAAATTAAAAGGCTCAGAAAGAGGCTGTCGCACGTTACAAAAACGTGCGGCGGCTTTTTTTTGCAAAAAAAAGAA
>CBDTTM010000324.1:0-1828 GCA_965363355.1 uncultured Selenomonadaceae bacterium
AGAAATCGCTGAATACGATCTGACGGCTAAGGTTAGCCAAGGGGACTCTCCTAGTGACAAGCCCGGAGTGGTTGAAGGTCTAAAACAAAGAATAAGGGCTTACAACTTTAGTAAACAAAGGACGTCATCAATAGCAGTGATATAAAAAGTTATCTTTGCCGCCCCGATAAGGCTTTACGGGGCGACTAAGTCTCACCCAACCGACAATTCCGATAGTTTCAGAATAAGCTTTGAGTTTTCTAAGATTGGAATTACTACACCACAGCACGTACTCGAGATACTACAAATAGCTTTTTGGTAGGACCGATACCGAATAAATATCCATAATACATCAGGAGAAACTTTTTTTAATTTTCTGTAACCGGTCATAAATCAGTGGCGGATAATTTGCATGATATTCACCACACTCTGGGCAATGCTCTTGTTTTAGGTACGCTTGATTGTCGAGATCTTGATAAGGAAAAACGCTGAAGAGAAGTTCGTGCTGCATAAGCGTTTTATAAAAACTCTTATGATAAGGTGCAATCTCGCTGTCTTTGATTTTGTCGAAATATAGGTCAACGCTGTTCAAAATGCTCATAATTTCTTTAACCCCGTCGAACCTTAAAATGTCGTCATCTTTGTGAATATCAACATCTAAGCTCTCTAGATCCTCAATGAAACATTTAATCGCTCGCCGGGAATGCAAAAGGATCATTTGCGACTTGCCATCAATCATCTTTTCCTGATCGTAGCTAAAATTTTTAATGTTTCTTTCGACGAACATATAAAGTTCGTGAAGCTGATTCAACTCGTGCCTCAGTTGCTCCTTCGTATATTCCTTTTCGATTTGCTGATGGAGGATGCCATTAGCGTCAATCTGAGCTTTTAACACCAGAAAGAGAAGCACTGAACCCAGAATTTGTAGAAATGGGCTTGAAATACCTCCAAGAGCATCTCCTATTTCGCCATAACCTTTCAAATATTGCAGCGGAAGAAGAGGTGCAAACAAAGGGATAAGCAGGCAAGCCGCACCACCAATGACTATGACCCAGAAAGCTATTTTGGTAACAGGAGAGTTATAGATATTCATTTTTACACCTTTTCAGAATTTTCTTTTCTGTACGCGCTAGGAGTTTTGCCAATTTTTTTCTTAAACAACTTTTGAAAGTGTTCATGTGCCGGATACCCAATGGCTTCACTCACTTCGGGAACAGACTTACCGGATTCTTTAAGCAGCTGCTTTGCTTTTTCAAGCCGACAATAGGTTAAATAATCAAGAGGTGTCATGCCTGACAGCTCCTTAAATTTGACGCTGTAGTTCGTACGCGACATCCCCGCAATCCCGGCGAGATCGTCAAGACCCCATTTTTTATCGAGACTATGATGAATAGCTTCCAAGGTTTTGCTGAGTTGCGGATTTTCGATCAGTTTGAAGAATCCAGCATTTTTATTGGATTTGTACATGTGGATTCTTAACGCTTGCACGAAGATAATTTCGGTCAGCTTTCTGACTAACGTGTTGCTTCCAGGAAGCCCTGATTTTGCTTCCTGCTCTATAATACTTAAAAGCATGGCAAGCCAAGGCGAGTGGGAGTTATCAGCACTCTTGATATGCACGACATTTGGCAGCGAATTTAAGAATGGATGATCGGGTCCGCCATTAAAACAAAAATGTCCGCAAACGACGTTGGCTTTGAGCTTGCTCTGATCACCGTATTCCAAAACTTGAGCTTCGGTGAGGTTGGCTTTAGCTCTAAATTCGACCGCAGGCTCGGCCTTGATTTTTGGTGCACTGGCCATGGTGTGCTCCATCCCTTTGAAAAAGATCAAAATATCGCCCTGCTCC
>CBDTTM010000325.1:0-1800 GCA_965363355.1 uncultured Selenomonadaceae bacterium
GCCGCACCTCGCTCGCCGTATCGGCACTTAGAATTATGCGGTATTGCCATAAAAGAAAAACCTTGAAGCAGAAGCTTCAAGGTTTATTTGGCTGCCCCAGTCCGACTTGAACGGACGACACCCTGATTAACAGTCAGGTGCTCTAGCGTAGTGTATCAGGTTAAGGCAAAGTATCCGTCAAAATAATTTGTTGATACGATATATTCCAATGCGGTTCTTTCGGCAAAGGAGTCCTGAAGGCCAATTTGCGACACTTCCCTGCTTTGCAAATATCCCTGCAGGCCAACGATATGAGGTTAATGTTTGACCAGCCAACGAAGCTATGGAAATCCGCCTTTTTATAAGGGTAACAATACGCTTATTGCGGCGCTGCCTTTATAATATTTTACCAAGGGACTCAGCTATGCTTAGATAAGGATAAAAATAAGGGCTGGTGCGTGCACCAGCCCTCTAAAAACAGTGACCTGTTTTTGTTCATCCTTAATAGGATACCTCAATTCCAATCGGGATGTCAATGGATTTTTCAACCACAAATATAGACTCATAACTCCTGGCCTGATGGAAACCAATCATTAATCACAGTTTTCATAAAGTGATAGGCAGATGATATGCACTCATTTGATTCGAAATAGTTGCTATGCCGTTTCATACGAATGTCGAATAAATCGTGCAATTCCTTTGTGAAATGCTCTGCTGTGCGGGGCGAAGATACAATTTTCTTGTATACATACAGCATTGCGACAAAATCATGAATCACCGGATTGGCCAGCTTTTTTTCGCGGGATGTTGTCTTTGGTCCGTTGGGAATTTGACTCACAGCGCGGCTGATGGAATAGGAGGAGTGAATCTTACGCGTATAGGGCAACCTTAAACTATTTAATAAGCAGTTGTTATGGGCAGCTGCATTCCGGAGGCACCTTACGGCATAAAGGCATTGAATGAGCCCTTTATTGTGATTCCCATACTCCCTATCATACAAGGTATAGAGCCGCACAAAGTCACCAAAGGAGAGGACTTCAATCAAATTCCAAATCGCATAATTTTCACTTTCCAGCTTTTCCACAAGATCCTTGCACATGGAATTCTTCGATTTTTCACTGATGGAATTTTTTACGCTGGAATTTTCAGAAAAGAACTTTTCGACAATTTGATAGCCATCCTCAACCGGATTTGAACTTACATCTCGAATCAGTTGTACTTTTAGGAAATGTTCAATATCTAAAGTTGCGTGTAAAATAAGCCTTCGCAAGCGCATATCTAAGGTTGAAAGCTCCATGAGATAAGAAAAGTCCAAATTATAATAATGCCCGGTCTTTGGATGAGCAATGTAATTTTTATCGAACGCTTTAACCTTAAAGAAGTATGTGCTTTCCTGCAAAAAACGCACGGCATCTTTTTCAGAACAGTGGTCAAAGGTAATCCCTTTGTTTTTCATATACGCCACTTGATCCTCTATTGTTAATTTTGGGCGATTTGCCATTTGGACTCCCTTCATTGCACTTTTACGACTACTAGGAAACCTCTGAATAAATCGTGCCCTGAGGGCTTGGCGCATATCACGCCGTCTATCGCACGCCATCCGCCGTGCCGCACACCAGATTTAATCAGAGCCTCCCTAGCTCTTTATTTTTAATTATAACTCAAAAAGCGACAAAATCAAGTTGATTATACCGTGCCAGAAAGTCGAAGGCTAGCGCCAAGCTCTCGTAAGGGAAGCCGCTCGCCTTTTTCTTTACTTCATTTTTTTTTTGGGGGGGGGGGGATGCCTTTGCTTGCCGTATAAAACGATTTTATGTTTTT
>CBDTTM010000326.1:0-1791 GCA_965363355.1 uncultured Selenomonadaceae bacterium
CACAAGAAAAGAAAATCGAACAGCTTCAACAAGAACTCAGCCAGATGAAACTTATGCTTGAAAAAGTCATGGTTGAGAATTCTGCATCAGGATCGAATGTCATTTCATTAAAGCAAGCTTTATTAGAGCAAGAAGTCAATAAAGATATCATTGAAAATATTGTCAGTGGGACGCAGAATTTATCGATCTTGCTTGATAAAGAGAATCCTGAAACCGAATCTTATTTGACTGAATATCTTGAAGATGAACTGAGCATATGCCAAGAAGGCATTGAAATACCGACTGGGCAGACCAAAATCGTTGCGTTGATCGGAGCGACTGGCGTCGGTAAAACGACAACTGTTGCAAAGATTGCGGCAAAATTTGTTTTAGAAAAAGGTTTAAGTGTAGCGCTTATTACAGCGGATACGTATAGGATATCAGCTGTTGAACAGTTAAAGACCTACTCTGATATCATCGGGCTGCCACTGGAGATCGTATATTCTCCAACGGAGCTCAAGACTGCAGTGGAAAAGCACCGCGATAAGCAGTTGATTTTAATTGATACGGCTGGGCGCAGTCAACATAATGAGTTCCAAATCAATGAACTCAAAGAATTTTTGGCAGTAGATCCTTTGATTGAAAAGCATTTGGTTTTGAGTGCGACAACAAAATACAAAGATGCTGTCGATATCATAAAAAAATTCTCGCCGTGCCTTCCAGATCGAGTTTTGTTCACCAAAACAGATGAAACCAGCAGTATTGGGCTCATCATAAATTTGGCACAGCAGTATTCTATAAAATTATCTTATCTGACAAATGGACAGAGTGTTCCCGATGACATTATTCCAGCCGAACCAAAGTCTTTGGCTGAGATGTTGTTGAGGTAAAATGATGGCCGATCAAGCAGCAAGACTTAGAAAATTAGTAGAAAACAAACAACAATTCACAGAAGCTAACCTCAAACAAAACATTACAGCACTCAATCAACAGCAGCCATTATCGAGAATTATAGCAGTTACCAGTGGCAAAGGGGGCGTTGGCAAGACGAACCTGACGGTCAATTTGGCAATCGCATTAGCAATGGCTGGGAAAAAAGTGTTGATTATCGATGCGGATTTAGGCATGGCAAATGTAGATGTAGTTTTGGGAGCGGTTTCAAAATATAATTTGATGCATTTGTTAGAAGATGGGATTACGGTTAAGGATATCCTCATGCAAGGGCCTTATGGTGTACAATTTATTTCCGGTGGATCGGGAATGGAACAAATGGCGAACCTTTCTATGCAGGATAGAAACCGATTGATGCAGAAACTATATGAGTGTGAGAAAATAGCCGATATTATTTTGGTTGATACAGGTGCTGGGCTCAGTCACAATGTGCTCGATTTTATCGTAGCCGCAGATGAAGTGATTTTGCTGACGACTCCAGAGCCTACAGCGATGACTGACGCTTATGCCGTTATGAAAGCTTATAGCATGTATGCTTCGACAAAAGACATTAAGTTAGTGGTCAATCGAGTCTTTGATGAAGCAGAAGAGAAAGATGTCGTGTTAAAGCTGGTGCGAACGGCAGACCGTTTTTTGCGATTGCCATTGAAAACCTTGGGCAATATCTATGAAGACCGGAATATGATGAATGCGGTCAAAAAACAAATGCCATTATTGGTTGCTTATCCAGATACTGTTTCAGCTAAGTGTATTCGAGCCATAGCAATTGCGTTGCTTCATGGTGGCAATGTCAAAGTTCGGCGGGGGTGGAAATCTTTTTTACAGAAATATATAGACTTTTCTAGATGATATAAGGAGAGG
>CBDTTM010000327.1:0-1772 GCA_965363355.1 uncultured Selenomonadaceae bacterium
GCTTTATCATGAGTATACGGTAGCCTTTCCAGAAAAAACTACGGTTCCACAAGACTTCTTTGTCTTTCGGTTGATTGAAAAGGCAAGAGTTCGGATGTTTTTGCAGCAGCCGCGAATCAGCACTGTAGAAGAATTGTTGATGGAAGTTGGATTTGATGCTTCTTGGGTCGATCTTTTAGTCGACCATATAACATCTTTAAAAAAATAAACAGAAGACTGCTGCGGCAGTCTTTTTTTATAGGAGGCGTATTTTTATGGATGCAATTTTTATGGTTTTGCTGTCTGGGCAGATTATACTCTTGCTTTGCTTTTTTTATAGTATATTACAAGGACGAAATCAGAGCAAAGATTTTTCAAGGCAAATGGATAGAATGAATTCTTCTCTTGAGCAGATACAGATGCGAATGTACGATGACAACAGAGAAAATCGTTTAGAAAATAAACAAGAAATACGTAATTTTCGCGAAGAATTATTGCAGGTCGTAAATCAATTCAATGAAGCAATCGTCAAGCGGATTTATGAAAACAATCATGCGCAGCTCGGACAGCTCGACAGTTTTTCTCAGCAGCTAGCGAGGCTGACACAGCTCAATGAAAATAAGTTTGAAACCCTGCGAGAAACTGTCGAACGACAGTTAAAAGAGCTTAGAGATGATAATCAAACCAAACTCGAGGAAATGAGAAAAACCGTCGACGAAAAACTCAGTGATACTTTGGAAAAGAGACTGGGCGAAAGTTTTCGTTTAGTCAGTGATAAGCTTGAACAGGTGCATAAAGGGCTCGGTGAGATGCAAACTCTTGCAAGTGGTGTAGGTGATCTGAAAAAAGTATTATCCAATGTGAAAGTTCGCGGAATTTGGGGCGAAATTCAATTGGGAAACCTTTTAGAACAGATTTTGGCCCCGCAGCAATACGAACAAAACATCGCGACGATCCCTGGCCGCTCGGAGAGAGTAGAGTTTGCCCTCAAATTGCCAGGAAATGGCGATAAACCTGTATATTTGCCTATTGATGCTAAGTTCCCGCAAGAAGATTATCAGCGACTGATGACAGCGCAGGAGGAGGCCAGTGCAGCGGATGCCGAAGCTGCGGGCAAAGCTCTTGAGATTCGCATAAAGGCAGAGGCTAAAGACATCTATAGCAAGTATATCAGTGTTCCACATACGACGGAATTCGGTATCATGTTTTTGCCGGTAGAAGGTCTGTATGCGGAGGTGCTGCGGCGTCCAGGTCTTTGTGAGGCTTTACTCAATACCTATCATGTGATCCCGGCAGGACCGACTACTTTTGCTGCACTGTTAAACAGCCTCCAAATGGGATTTAGAACTTTGGCAATTGAAAAACGTAGTGCTGAAGTTTGGTCTATTTTAGGTGCGGTAAAAGCTGAGTTTGGTAAATTTGGTGATTTGCTCGACCGTACGCACAAAAAACTGCAAGAGGCCAGCAATTCCATTGATACAGCTGCTAGAAAAAGCCGCACAATCGAGCGAAAATTGAAAGATGTTGAAATAATGCCCACTGGAGAAGAAAAAAAGCTTTTGTTATAAAAACATTGAGGCTTGTATACATAAAAAAGCGCTAGACAAAATGTATAGAAATATGGTATTATAACCCCTGTAAGAAAAGTTATAAAACATGGCAATGGCGCCATATGACAGGTTTAATCTATTTGCTGTGCATATTTTACAGTTTTATAGGTATGCGGTCATATGGTTTTTTTGTGTTTTGTATTTTTACTGGTCATTTAAGTTAAATTGATAATAAATTTTAGA
>CBDTTM010000328.1:0-1762 GCA_965363355.1 uncultured Selenomonadaceae bacterium
CGGCGGCGCTAAAGCACCGGCTTTTGTTGTCGCTCCAATCAAGGTAAACGGCGCTAAATCAAGGCGAATCGATCTGGCACTTGGTCCTTTTCCTATGATGATATCTAAGGCAAAATCCTCCATTGCCGAATACAAGATTTCTTCAACGCTGCGCGATAGTCGATGAATCTCATCGATAAACAACACATCACGCTCGCCAAGGTTTGTCAAAAGAGCTGCCAAATCGCCCGACCGTTCGATTGCTGGACCTGAAGTTACCCGAAAATTAACGCCAAGCTCGTTGGCAATAATCGCTGCCAAGGTAGTTTTACCAAGCCCCGGCGGGCCATATAAAAGAACATGGTCGAGTGCTTCGCCACGAGATAATGCCGCTTTTACAAAAATCGACAGATTATCTTTTACCTTATCTTGTCCTATATATTCTTCAAATTTTCGCGGACGTAAACTGTATTGCCATTGATCGACCTCTTGCTCTTCGCCAACAACAATCCGATTTTCAAATTCATCCATAGTTTACCTCCTTCCCGCAAATTCCTTCAATGCAAATTTAATGATTTCTTCAACCGATGTCAATTTTGCAGATTTCTTAAGTATCGGCATGATTTCCGCTTGTGTATAACCAAGTGCCAGTAATGCAGCCGACGCTTCTGAAATCAAATCATCGCCTATTACGCCATCATCTTGATATACTAAGAAATCTTCATCTTTCCCACTTGACTGCACTTTATCTTTAAGCTCTAAGATAAGCCGCTCTGCTGATTTTTTGCCGATTCCCGGCAGCTTCGTCAATATTCCGATTTGCTTTTGTTCAATAGCTCGGCAAAGATTATCTACCGTAATGGCTGATAACATGCCAAGTGCCACCTTAGGGCCGATTCCAGAAACCGAAATCAATTTATGGAACAAATCATATTCGTCCTGCGAATAAAAACCGTATAAAAGCATCGCATCCTCACGTACATTAAGATATGTAAATAATGTGACCTCTTCCTTCAGATGCAATTTTGTCCGAGTCGAATTGGCAATAAATACTCTATAACCTACTCCTTGTACATCGAGCAGGCAGTAATCCACCAATAAATGCGTGACTTTCCCGCGCAGATAACCAATCATAGCCTCACCTCTTTTTCTTTGTTTTTACAGCTTGTTTCTCCAAGCAAGACTATTGATACAATGCGTCGTACAAATAGCGATTGCCAAAGCATCTGCAACATCATCAGGATGCGGAGCTTTTGGCAGATGCAATATTTTCTGCACCATATAGATTACTTGTTCTTTTGTTGCTTTTCCGTAACCAACAACGGACTGCTTGACCTGCAGCGGCGTCCGCTCTACCAGCTCAATATGGTTCGTCGCCGCCGCCAGTAAAATAACACCACGGGCTTGACCTACAGGAATTGCCGTGGTTACATTCCGGTTAAAAAACAGCTGTTCTACGCCCATGACATCTGGTTTGTATTCTTTAATCAAATCGTTGAGTTCCGTGTATATTTTGAGCAGCCTGTCTTCCGGGCGACTTTTAGGGCTGGTGATTACAGCACCATAAGCAACAGCTTTTAAGTTGCTGCCTTGCATATCAACCAAACCATATCCGCAAATCGCGGTTCCTGGATCTATTCCTAGTGCTAGCATTGCTGATTCTCCAAACTAAAGCAATCCCCCACTTCGATTCAAACGAACTGAACAAAGTGAGGGACACCTGCCTTTTATTTAAACTTGCATTTTTTATTCTTCTTCATCCACATCATAGTTCGAATAAACA
>CBDTTM010000329.1:0-1753 GCA_965363355.1 uncultured Selenomonadaceae bacterium
CTTGCCAATCCACCTTTTGGTGGCAAGGAGCGCAAAGAGGTACAGCAGAATTTTCCGATCAAAACCGGTGAGACGGCCTTTTTGTTCTTACAGCATTTCATCAAGCATTTAAAAGCAGGGGGCAGGGCGGCCATTGTTATCAAGAACACGTTTTTGTCGAACTCGGACAATGCCTCAAAGGCATTGCGTCAAGAGCTTCTTGAAAACTGTAACCTTTATGCTGTGCTGGATTGTCCTGGAGGAACGTTCTTAGGTGCAGGGGTTAAGACAGTCGTGCTGTTTTTTGAAAAGGGCGCACCTACTCGTGATATCTGGTACTACCAGCTCGATCCTGGCCGCAATATGGGCAAGACCAATTCTCTCAATGATAATGATTTAAATGAATTCGTAGAGCTTCAAGCAAGCTCTGCGAATACTGAAAAATCTTGGGTTGTTGATGCCTCTGGAATCGATCAGGCAAGTTTTGATCTTTCTGTCAAAAACCCGAATGTCCCTGAAGAAGCACCACTTCGCGAGCCTGAAGAGATCATTTCTGAGATAGTCGCGCTCGATGCACAAAGCGCCGACATTCTAGAAAATATTCGAGGCATGTTATGAGAGAAGGGTGGAGAGAAGATCGTTTGGGGAATCTTTGCAAAATTCAAAGTGGTAGCTCCAACACTAAAGATGCTGTTCCAAATGGTGCCTATCAATTTTTTGATCGTTCTAAAACTCCCAAACGAAGTGACAGATTTCTATTTGATTGCGAAGCAATCATAATTGCCGGTGAAGGCGCTGAATTTTTACCAAAAAAACATTTAGGCAAATTCGATTTACACCAAAGAGCTTATGCTATTTTTGGGTTTGGTGACTTATTGATTGGAAACTATTTGTATTATTATCTTACTTATACCCATAAATATTTTCAAAAAGTTGCTGTAGGAGCGACTGTAAAATCATTGAGGCAACGACACTTTGAAGAGCTACCAGTATTGTTGCCGAGTTCAGTTGATGAACAAAACCGCATTGTAGCTATCTTAGATGAAGCATTCGAAGGCATAAACGCCTCGATTGCCAACACCGAAAAAAACCTCACTAATGCAAGAGAGCTGTTTGACAATTATCTGCACTCCGTCTTGCTGGACAAAAAATGGGAATGGAAAAAGCTGAAAGATTTATGCAACGGAGTTGAATATGGTTCTTCGGCAAAATCGAAGAAGGAGGGAAATGTTCCCGTACTGCGCATGGGAAATATTCAAAACGGGCAGCTTGATTGGGAAAAACTTGTTTATACAGATGATAAAGATGAAATAGAAAAATATTTGCTCAAAAATAATGACGTATTATTTAATCGCACGAATAGCCCTGAACTGGTTGGCAAAACCGCAATCTACAAGAGCGAGATGCCTGCTATATTTGCAGGCTACTTAATTCGTGTCCATCGAAAGGAAGATTTGTTGGATGGGGATTATTTAACTTATTTTCTAAATAGTAAAATTGCTCGTAACTACGGTAATACGGTGGTGATTTCGAGTGTTAATCAAGCAAACATCAACGGCACAAAGTTAAAGGGATACCCAATCCCTGCACCTTCCATATCAGAACAGAGACTAATTGTTAAAAAACTCGATGATCTGCAAGAAGAGACCAATAGCCTCGAAACCATCTACCAAAAAAAACTCACCGCACTAGCCGAACTCAAACAATCCCTCTTAGCCAAAGCCTTCTCTGGTGAGTTGACCGCACAGCCTGATTACATACTGAAAGAAGCTGT
>CBDTTM010000330.1:0-1747 GCA_965363355.1 uncultured Selenomonadaceae bacterium
TCTTCCAAATTCCCTGTACGTGCTTCTTTTGCATGTATAAATTCACCACAATGATTTGCCATAATTGTCTTATATGAAGCAATTCCCGGAAGAACCGATTTTCTGCCACCAGAAAAGCCTGCAAAAAAATGGGATTCGATAAAGCCTTCTGCAATGAGGAGATCTGCTTCCGCTGCAATTCGATTGATTATGCAGGGGCCACCCGAAGGAAGCGTTCCGATTTGCTTCATCGCAATATCATCGGTAGACACGTGCATAACGATTTGTTCATGCATAACGATGTCTTCACCATATTTATCTATGAGTTCAGCTTTTGTCGATGGACGATGAAAGCCTGTCGCCACTAAAATTTTAATATCTGCATCTGGTTCAATTGAACGAATACGGCGCAATAGAATTGGTGTAATAATTTTTGATGGCACCGGTCTTGTATGGTCTGAGCTTATTAGCACAATGTTTTTCTTTCCACGAACTAACTCTTCTAATTTAGAAGACCCGATCGGAGCATCGAGTGATTTCTCTACTAATTCTTCTTGCGTTATATCAGCCAAATAGCTTGCAGCTGCCGAAACTAAAACACCCGCTAAATTTGCCTTATTTATTTTTGCCTCAATCTTTTTTTTATCATATGGTAACGATATATTTACATAGTCCATTTAAAATCCCTCCATCATTTTATTTTCACAAAGGTTTCACTGCTCTTTGCCCCTCAGCAAAAAGCAGCACTTCTTCTTTTCCGATAAACAAGATATGAACATTTATATTATTCTACATTACTTACTTTATTAGAAAAAACCTGCTTAAATCCGGAAAATTTATGGCAATTTCGAAATAAATATTTTAAGATCATTCATTGACTTTGACTAACTTTTGAGGATTTGATTCCAATTGTTTACCATCTTCCCAGCCTCTATAACGGCCATAGACCAAATAATACAAGCCTACACAAAGAAGAGCCAAGACACTCGTTGTGATATATATTCCTGAAAACCCTATACTAGGGCGCATATAGCCAAGTAAATACGGCCCTATGCCAAGCCCCAAATCCAAAGCAATAAAGTATGTCGACGTTGCAACGCCCATACGATACGATGGTGAGAGTTTAACGCAAACAGCCTGACCATTTGACATAAATGTTCCATACCCTAGCCCGACAAAGACACCGGACAGCAACAGTAACCAGCTTTGATGCGATAAACTGATCAACAAGAGCCCAATCGCCAGAAAAACAAACGATGGATACATAACAAAATTTTCACCTTTGCGATCAAAAAGTACCCCTGTAGACGGCCGTGTAATCGTAATAACGAGCGCATACACCACAAAGAAGAATGTTCCGGCTAGCATCAAATTAGCTTCTTGTGCATATGCCGCCAAGAAACTTAATACACTCGAATAGCAAAATCCCATGATCAACCCGACTAGAGCTATCGGATACACTCTGCGTTCGAAGAAATTATCCAACCGAAAATGTTTCAGATTTTCCTTTTCTGCTTCCGTCAATTCGATTTCCGGCACTTTCAGGCATAAACACGCACCGAAACAAACAATCAACAAAACCAAACAGAATTCAACGATATAGGTAAAATCAAAATACGTTTGCAGCAACATTCCAAAAAAAGGACCAATTGCAGCAGCCAAGCTTGTACTCAACCCATAATAATTTATCCCCTCACCTCTGCGAGTTGCTGGAATAATAGAAGAAATAATCGTGCTTGTCGCCGTAGATGCAATACCATATCCTATA
>CBDTTM010000331.1:0-1729 GCA_965363355.1 uncultured Selenomonadaceae bacterium
CCAATCCTTTTCAATTTTTCTTTATAAACAAAATCACTTGTTCTGCATCCCCAGCCACATAGTAAGAATGCTTGAACTTTCATTATATATTTTACCTTATCATTTCGCAAATATTTTTACATAAAAAAAGCAAAAAGCGCCGGCAAATTGTACACATTGCTGGCGCTTTTTGCGATTTATAAAATTCCTAGGTTCTTAATCGAGTGAAATCAGTTCATATTTGTCATTGCCCATCTTCAACTTGCCCATCGCATCGAGCTGATGTAAACCATGGCGCGATTCAATGCGTTCGACAAGATCATGCTTCTCTTTTTCTGGTCTTGCATAAACCAAATCCACCGAAGCCTGATCGATTGCCAAAATATCCGTCGATGCCAAAATCCCAATATCAGGGATTGTAGGCGGCGCTGCACTGATACCCGCACAATCACAATCTACCGACATCCGGCGCAAAACATTGAGGTAAATAATATGCTTACCAAAATAATCAATCGTTGCCTTACCCGAATCCGCCATGTTTTCCATGAATGCATCCTTAGAAAGCATCGCATTTTGCCAATCAGCTGCCTGTGGTGTGCCATCTTGATTAAATCCATGGACCATATGCTTACCCACTTTACCATCGGCGCAGCCAATAGCGATGTTTTTGAGCGAACCACCAAAGCCGCCCATTGCATGGCCTTTAAAATGCGTGAGCACAATCATTGCATCGTAATTTACGATATGTGAACCCATTGACACTTCTTTCAAATGAAGCGCATTTCGTACGGGCAGCATGACAGCACCCTCTTCATCCATGATGTCGACAGGACAAAAAGTCCAGCCATTAACTTCAAGTGTCTTACGATGTTTTTCTGTCGTATCCCGATCTCCGGCATACATGGTGTTGGTTTCAACAATCGCGCTATCAGGTACATGTGCCTGGAATGCCTTGACCATATCACGCGGCAATATATTAGGGCCATGCTGCTCGCCAGTATGCAGTTTGATTGCCACTTTTCCATAAATGCTTTCATTGATTTCATCATACAAACGAATCAAATGCTTTGCATCAATATGTTTCGTAAAATATACTTTGGCTTTAGAACCTGCTGCATTTTCACCAGTTACGTCGGTACTACCAATAACAGGTGCTTGCGCAAAAACCTTCTCCATCCCGCCAATTCCAGAAAAAGCCGCCCCAACAGCTGCTGTTCCCGCTAATTTAACAAAATCTCGCCTTGAAATCCCCATACCTGCATCTCCTTAAAATGTTGACATATTATCTTTCAAGCTCATTCTACAACTTAAAGCCAACTACAAGTCAATACTTTTTTAAATTTTCAAAAACGGTAAAGGATTTTCCTGTAAAAACAATAGAAAAGACTGTATCCGGGCCTAACGGGATACAATCTTTTCTGTGAATTCATTTCAGAACTGCATATTTTAAGGCATCGCCTATATCCATCTTAAGCCCAACCGCCCTCTGGGAAATTGCTGCTGGCATCTTAAACGCTTCTTCGTTTATCGATACATATCGCGCCTTCGGATTTTTAGCCGTCAATGCCCAGAAAGGATATTTTATAATCGCTGGTGTGTTTGCACCTACGCCAAGCTCAAGGTAAAGAATATCTTCTTTTGCATGGTCCTGCAAAAATTTTTCATAACGCTTCATTGCCAGATGCCAGCCTTCATTGGATAGGCTACAATAAACTGGACAGATTTTTTAAGGACATATACAATGATTTCA
>CBDTTM010000332.1:0-1716 GCA_965363355.1 uncultured Selenomonadaceae bacterium
TGCTTATCGGTATGTTGGTTCAAATACACATCGATTTCGTGCATGATGATTTTACCATAGCCTTTATGTTGATGAGCTGGATCGACCATGATGTCAGAAATGATATAGGTTATGCCATTGTCGCCAACGATTCGCCCAAAACCGATCATGGCATTGTCGTCCCATAAAGACATGCTGAAAAGTGAATTTTTGAGAGCGGTTTGAGCTCTTTGCAAATCTTTCGTTCCCATGTTTGTTTTTAATCGTAGTGAAATGTAATCTGTGGCTGGGGGAATATCATATCGTATATTCATGAAAATGCACTCCTTGTTGGATCTATTTTTGTATAATGATTATACATTATTTTTGTGTGATTTGCTGGAGGTTGTTTAAGGTTTAAGCGGGTAATTCATTTAATGAATTAAATATTTTTAATAATTGACTTGCAAAGAATTTAATGCTAGAATCATTACGAATAAAAAGAGTCAGCATGAGTGTATGAAAATTCAATATCGATTGGATAAGGTGTCGCAAGACTTAATAGGGAAGTCCGGTGAAAAACCGGTGCGGTCCCGCCACTGTAATAGGGAATGAATCTGCATAGTTATGTCACTGGAGCGAGAGCTTTGGGAAGGCGCAGAGGAGTGATGATCTAGAGCCAGGAGAACTGCCTTATGGACGATTGCCGTTTGACCTACGCGCGATAGGGATGGGGATTTCTTTTTATGAATAATAGAGAGCTTTTCTTGTCGGAAAAGTTCTTTTTTTATGCAATTTTATTAAAGGGGTTAATCGTATGCAGAATTTTTTTAAGAATGTTTCTTGGCTTTATCGTTTGCACCGCTGGGTGAGTTTTCTTTGTGCTGCCTTTTTTTTGCTTTTATGTATAACGGGGTTGCCGTTGTTGTTTAAAGATGAGATATCATCTTTAAACAGCGTGGAAAATGTGCCAATGCAGCCAATGGGATATGATGCATTATGGGATACGGTCAGCAAAGGTCAGGAACAGCTTTCGAGGGAGTATCCTGGTAAGATTGTCAAGGCGATTTCGGCAGATGCGGAAAAAGGACAGTTGCTTTTTCGTGTAGAAAATCCGGGTGAGATGGCCGGTCATGCCCGAATGAAAATGGGCGGTGAGCAGCTGGCTTTTTCACCCGATAGCGATAGTCTTTTCCAGCATTCGCAAGCGGTAGTAAGGTATCCTGCAATCAAAGACTTTATGCACTTTATGCATGTCTTGCATTTGCGGTTGGGCTTTGGGCAAGGTGGCATGGTGTTTTTGGGGATTTTTTGTGCCTTGAGTGCATTCTCTGTTTTGACTGGTTTGTTTTTGTATTGGCCCATGATGAAAAAAATATCGTTTGGTACGGTTCGCGACTTTAGCCGATCGGTTTTTCTGGCGGATACTCATAAATTTATCGGCATGATAGCCGGAGTATGGGCTTTTTTGTTATGTGTCAGTGGAACGATGATTGTCGTTTTTTCGCTTGGCTATGGTGCGTATCTTCACGGCATTGATGTGAAAGGAAGTCAGCAATTCGCTAAGGTTCCGATGACGCAGCAACGAAGTTTAAGCGAGGCGATGTCTTGGCTTGAAGAGCAATATCCAGATCGGAATCTCTTGTCGGTGGAGTATCCAGAAAAAGGAAAGAACTATTATGCGTTTTATCTAACGCCAAATAAGGCTGCAAGGGAAGATTTTATGGGGCAAAAAGTGCTGCTCAGTGCATCGACTCA
>CBDTTM010000333.1:0-1654 GCA_965363355.1 uncultured Selenomonadaceae bacterium
ATAGCAATTGCGTTGCTTCATGGTGGCAATGTCAAAGTTCGGCGGGGTTGGAAATCTTTTTTACAGAAATATATAGACTTTTCTAGATGATATAAGGAGAGGGGGCAGATGCAAATGGAGTTGCGGGAATTCATAAAAGCAGAAAAAGTTTTAAAAGTAGGACAAAGAGTAGAAATTATAGTAGATGGACAGCCGTACTCAAGTCGAATCGAAGATTTCAATGATGTGGATTTGATATTGGCTATGCCGCTCGATTCAAAGCGTCGGCCACTGCTTCCAGAAAGCGGCACAAAAATTGATGCGTGTATTTTCAGTGATCAGTGCGTGTATCAATTCTTTTCAAAATATAAAGACAAGCTGGCAGCACCGATTCCTGTATGGATTGTTTCTTTACCGGTTGAGGTCGAGAAAAAACAGAATCGTAAATTTGTCCGGGTTCCGGCAGCGATTCCCATACAGGTGCAGATTCCGGATGAAGATGGAGGCCTTAGTTCTCCGCAATTGACGGAGACAAAGGATATCAGCGGCAGTGGTTTTTTATTTATATTTAAACAACCTGTTGCACTGAAAACCAAGATTGTCTTGGAAACGGAAGTTTTAGCACAGGTAGGAAGAATAAAAACTTTTGCTGAAGTCGTTCGCTGCAGCAAACCTGTACCTGGTCGTGATTTGTATTGGATTGGAGTTAAATTCATTGGACTTGCAAGACCTTTACAAAATAAACTGGTCCAGTTTGTATTCCAAAAACAAAGGGAAGAGTTGGCTAAACGATTAAAATAATAAATGGGGTGAGCAGATGATTAAGGTTTTGATTGCCGATGATTCAGCTTTTATGAGGAAAGTCCTGTCCGACTTGTTTGCTCGGCAACCGGATTTTGAGGTTGTTGATGTAGCTTATAATGGTAAAGATGCCGTTGAAAAAACGATAAAGCTTAAGCCGGATTTGCTTACCCTAGATATTAATATGCCAATTATGGATGGATTGACTGCATTGGAATGGATTATGAAAGACCATCCGCTGCCGGTAGTCATGATAAGCAGTATGACTAAAATCGGTGCGGATGCTACGGTAAAGGCTCTTGAACTGGGAGCCGTTGATTTTATCAATAAGGTTTCAGGCCCTGTATCGAGCATTACGACGATTCAGGATGAAATTATAGAAAAATGTCGTACGGCGGCTTCGTCTAATTGGCGAATGCTTAAAAAGGCTGGCGGCACATCAAAAAGCAATAGCAGTTTAGAACCTGCTGAGAAAAAAACACGATTGCCGGGGGCGGTGGATTTGAACTTTAGGGATACTGGTCCGCGTGACGCTTTTGGCGGATCGGATAAGCTGGTGGCAATTGGTACTTCGACTGGTGGTCCTCGGGCATTGCAGCAGATTATAACGCAGCTACCCAAAGATTTACCTTGTGGAGTCGTAATCGTACAGCATATGCCGCCAGGGTTCACTAAATCGCTGGCAGAACGCTTGGATTCGTTATCTGCTGTGAAAGTGAAAGAAGCAGAGGCGAATGATGTGATAAGGCCGGGGCATGTGTACATTGCACCGGGAGATTATCATATGAAAGTCCAAAAACAGGGCGCCTCGTATGTAATTGTTTTAAATCAAGATCCTCCCCTAGCTAGTCATCGACCTGCTGTCGATGTTTTG
>CBDTTM010000334.1:0-1618 GCA_965363355.1 uncultured Selenomonadaceae bacterium
GTTATCAATTATTTTTGTTTTCAGTTGATCTGGACTGATATTGTTTTTAGTGCTTTGTTAGGCAGTGGCTTTCTAGCTCTGCTATGCTGGATATCTCATGGTGGTATTGGCGGTGGAGATATTAAGTTTGTTGGCGTTTTAGGCATTTGGCTTGGTTGGCAGGTCCTTTTTTTAGCGATTTTTTTAGCTTTCGTAAGCGGGGCGTTAATGGGGATTTTATTGATTTTCCTAAAGCAAAAGCAACGACATGATACGATTCCCTTTGGGCCTTTTTTGGCTGGATCCGCTTTTTTGAGTTATGTATGGGGGAAGGAGATCCTCGATATGTATGTGGTCCTGTTTTTATGAAGCAGAGAGGAATGGCCGCTATCGAATTGCTTTGTGTAATGGCAATCATATCTATCTTTGCCATACAGGCATTACCTAAAGTGAATATGCTGGATAATTTGCGCTTAGATTATGAGGTAGCACATTTTGTTTCTGATCTGCGTTGGTTGCAGCAGTTGGCAATGAGTAGTCAGTGGTATGATACCCGTTTTATGTTAGCAGAGGCAAAACATAAGGTTTTTATGCGATTTGATCAAGATGGATATAGCATTGAAAGCGATATCATTTTGCAAGAGCACCATTTTTATAAAGGTATAAAAATGATGTTTCCGACCAATTCCATTATTTTTGCAATGGACGGACAAATGTTGACGCCATTGACGATATGGGTGTACTCAGATAAGGGGACACGTTTGGTTATTATAGATCGTGTCGGGCGAATAAGAGTACAGAAGAAATGAAAAGAAAAATGATGAATCAGCAAGGATTTTTTTTATTGGAAACTGTATTTGTGGGTTTGATTTTGTTGGCAGTTTCAGCTTTTCTTGGTGTTTGCCGAATAGGTAGTCAAGCGCAAGAAAGTTCTGCAGTGCGAGTGACGGCGGTATTCTTAGCACAAAAACAGCTGGCCTTTGTCGAGGGGGACAAGACGCTTAGAGTAAAAAATGGCGATGTTTCTTGGCTGGGATTGGGGGGCGAACCAAGGATTACAAAAAATGGAACAAGCTTTTTTGTAATAACGAGGCTAAGTGAGGTGACAGATGCACCTGAACTCAAACAGATTGAAGTCAAGGTTCAATGGCAAGAGCGGAAAAAAGAAAATCAGATAAAAATTATAAGGCTGGTACGATGCGATGGTGAATAAAAAGTTTCATTATATACAAGGGCAAAAAGGTGCAATGCTGCTGGAACTCCTTTTTATGCTGCCGCTGTTATCGCTTCTTTTAATAAGTGTTGCTGGAGCCTTTTTTCTTGTAGTGCGTTTGTATTTTCATGAGTTGAGTGATTTGGAGTTAGAAGAGCAGGTCCGTTTGGCTACGGCCAATATTGTAACCGATATAAAGTATGCGGATAAGGCCGAAATCATGCAAGATGGTATTCGGATTTGGACGAGGCGCCGCAGCAGTGGTGGTCAGCGTTGGTTTGATTATCAGATTAGAACCCCGATTTCAGGAGGGAAAATAATGAAAGATGGGCAGCCTTTGACGGGTGATAGCATGTATGGTGATATTCGCATTACGAAATTTTATTTTGAAAAGCCCAATGAACGAACAGTTTTTTTTGAAATACA
>CBDTTM010000335.1:0-1580 GCA_965363355.1 uncultured Selenomonadaceae bacterium
GTTTTCCAAAAGGCGCATACCTTCTCTTACAGAAGTCCTACTGACACCAAGTTTTTCAGCTAGCTCACGCTCTGGTATGAGTTTTTCCCCCAATTTGATTTGACCACACATAATTTCTTTTTTGACATATTCGATGACTCTTTCATAAGCTCGACCATTTTCCTTCGCCTTCATTGGTGCGCCCCCCCCTTTTCCTGATATGATAAAGCGCAAGCAGCAAGCTATGAAAGCCACTGTTTGCGCTGTATTAACCCATTATTAAAGCTGTTTAACGCCGCCCACGCGGAGATTTATTTTTTGCAGCCGGCTTTGCCCGGTGGCTTTTTGATTTGAACCCCACCGACTTTCCACTCTTGCGGCCAGCAAATTTACTTGAAGGACGAGCTGCTGCTTTACTTGAAGGATTTTTTGTTTTAGCAGCTGCATTGGCGTCTGCTGGTTTTGCTAGACTTTTCTTTTCTCCTGTGCGTGTCATTTTCTGTTTTTGTATGCGGCTTTGAATACCTTTTTCAATCAATCGCAAATAATCATATTGACGAGCATTGACAAAGGTAACAGCTATTCCTTTTTCGCCGGCTCTTCCCGTTCTGCCAATACGGTGAATATATGCTTCTGTATCGTGAGGAATATCATAGTTAAATACATGTGTCACGCCCTCGATATCAAGGCCCCGTGCTGCAATATCCGTTGCCACAAGGATTTGCAGCTTTGCTTCACGGAAACGCTTCAACACCATAGTTCTCTGCACCTGTGATAAGTCACCATGAAGTTCATCTACCAAATATCCGCGCTGGGCAAGTGCCATCGTGACAGTCGTAACTCGTTGCTTGGTGTGGCAAAACACCATGGCTAGATAAGGGTGGTATTCGTTGACCAACGCACATAGTTTATCAATTTTCGTATCTTCAGAGGTATCGACGATAACTTGTTCTATCTGATCCAAAGTAACATGATCCGATTTGATTTCTATTTGCTGCGGATTTTGCATATAATGCCTTGCAAGGCCTTTGATCCGATCTGGCATTGTCGCCGAAAAGAGCATCAATTGGCGATCATTAGCCGTAGCCTGCAACAGTGTTTCAACATCTTCAATAAAGCCCATGTGAAGCATTTCATCGGCTTCATCCAAAACAACTTTATTAACGCTCGACAAATCCAGTGTCCGACGACGCAAGTGATCGAGCAGACGCCCTGGCGTTCCGATGATGATATGTGGATTTCGTCCCAATTTTTGTTTTTGCCGCATCAAATCTTGTCCACCAAAAACAGCCAATGAACTAATCCCTGCCGCCGCGCCTACCTTAGCTGCAACTTTAGATATCTGTATGGTCAATTCTCGTGTCGGAGTCACGATAAGTGCCTGCACTACAGGTGCGTTTACTTTAACTTTTTCAAAGATTGGCAGCAAAAAAGCCAAGGTTTTTCCTGTTCCCGTCTGTGCTTGTACAATAACGTCCCGGCCACTTCGCACAATAGGAATTGCCTCCGTCTGTACTGCCGTTGCCTCGACAATGCCACTGTGTTTGAGCACCTCACATACCTGAGGGTTAATGTTTAACTCCGTAAATTTTTTATTCATA
>CBDTTM010000336.1:0-1579 GCA_965363355.1 uncultured Selenomonadaceae bacterium
GTCGAATACATGCGTAAAAATGTGCAGAAAATCTTAAATAAGGCTTGCAAATACTGAAAATAATTTTTACAATGGTATAGGTAACTTACATATTGGAAAACAGGACAGTTTTATTTATAGATAATTGATTGGAAGGGCTCTGGTCAAGGTAACATGGTCTGGAGCCTTTCGTATTTCAGGTATAGAGTGAATTGGAGGAAAATTTATTTATGGCAGGTTTAGTGACGGTTGTCTTGGCAGCAGGCAAAGGGACTCGGATGAAATCGGCTTTGCCGAAAGTTTTGCATCGCGTTGGTGGGAAATCGATGCTTCAGCATGTATTGGATGCTGCTAGTAGTGCAGGAGCCAAAAGAAATATCGTTGTCATCGGTTTTGGCGGAGAAAAAGTAAAAGAGGCCATTGGCACACAGGCTGAATTTGTTGTTCAAACAGAACAGTTGGGGACAGGCCATGCAGTTTTGCAAGCCAGTGATTTACTCAAAAATGAACAAGGTACGGTAATGGTCCTTTGTGGTGATACACCACTTTTGACCAGTGCGCTCCTCAAAAAGCTTTATGATGAACATAAAAAAGTTGGTGCTAAGGCAACGGTTCTTACTGCAGTGATGCCAGATGCAACAGGGTATGGCCGGATCATTCGGACGGATTCTGGAACTGTAGCAAAAATCGTTGAACACAAAGACGCAAGCGCAGAAGAGCTAAGCGTACAAGAAGTCAACTCAGGAATCTATTGTTTTGAAGCAGTGGATTTGTTTAGAGCTCTTGCTAGCGTCAGCTGCGACAATGCACAGGGTGAATATTATTTGCCGGATGTGCTTGAAATCCTTCGCAATGAAGGGGAAAAGATTTGGGCAGTTGCAGCAGATGACTATGAAGAAACTTTGGGCATCAATTCCCGGGTTCAGTTGTCTGGGGCAGAGTCAATCTTGCGCCGCCGCAAAAACATTGAACTGATGGATGCAGGGGTTACCATCATGGACCCGGCGACTACCTATGTAGATTGTGCTGTTGAGGTTGGTCGTGATACCGTTATTTATCCAGGAACTTGGCTCGAAGGGACGACGGTTGTCGGTGAAAATTGCGAGCTTGGTCCAAACAGCCGCTTTTCTGATACGAAAATTGGCAATGGGGTGACCGCGCATTTTTCCTATGCACACGAATGCGAAATCGGTGACGATGTCATCATGGGTCCATATGTGCATTTGCGCCCGAATACGAAACTTTCAGCAAAAGTCAAAATCGGTAATTTTGTTGAAGTTAAAAATTCCAATATAGGCCTTGGCAGCAAATTACCTCATTTGAGCTATATCGGTGATGCCGATATGGGTTCTGGCGTCAATATGGGTTGTGGTACCATCACAGTCAACTATGATGGTAAGAATAAATATCGTACAGTCATTGGCAATGATGCCTTTATCGGCTGCAATTCCAATATGGTCGCACCTGTGACCGTTGGCGACGGCGCTTATGTCGGCGCAGGCTCGACAATCACGAAAGATGTACCGGCAGAGGCTTTGGCGATTGCCAGAGAACGCCAAAAAAAACATCGAAGGCTGGAAAGATAAACGCAAATAGGCTA
>CBDTTM010000337.1:0-1545 GCA_965363355.1 uncultured Selenomonadaceae bacterium
ATGAAATAAGGTAAACTCCCTTCTACGGCATAGATTCTTTACATTTATCATAATCCTGATTGTATGAAATGTAAAGAAAGGCTAAACCGAACATATTATCGATAAAAATTCACGGTTTTATTTTAAACCGAACATATATGTGGTATAATCGTACTTAACACTATAAATACTGCAACAGGAGTGACTTCTATGCGGAAACGACAAGGTCCTAACGAACGTCAAAAAAGCATTTTAAAATTCATTAAAGAATTTTTAATGGAAAAAGGATATCCCCCTTCGGTCAGAGAAATCGGTAAAGCTGTTGGATTAAAGTCCAGCTCAACCGTACATGGCTATCTGGCAAAACTTGAAGAATATGGATTGATTAAGCGTGATCCTACAAAACCTAGAGCTATTGATCTCTTAGAAGAAAAGCCTTGGGAAAAAACAATCCCCATCCCTTTGGTTGGCAATGTCACCGCTGGGACACCGATTTTAGCAGAAGAAAATATACAAGATGTTTTCTCTTTTCCTCAAAACCTTTTAGGCACGCAAGACAAGACCTTTATGCTCAAAGTGCAAGGGGAAAGCATGATAAATGCAGGCATTTTTGACGGTGATTATATCATGGTCCGAGAACAATCTACGGCAAATGATGGCGATATCGTCGTTGCCTTAATCGATCAGGAATCGGCAACCGTCAAGCGATTTTTCCGCGAAAAAGACTGCATTCGTTTGCAGCCAGAAAATGATACGATGCAGCCATTTTATGAAACAGATGTCAATATTTTAGGCAAAGTAATCGGTATATATCGTCAAATGTAAAAAGAAGCGTTTCGGAATTTTTCCGCAACGCTTCTTTTTTTAGCCTAAATCTTCAATGGATTGTGCGGCTCCTAAAATACCGATAATGGCATGTTCTAAAGTAAGTCCACCTTGCAGGTATGCTGTATAAGGTGCACGTAAAGGACCATCTGCACTTAGCTCTATAGATGCTCCTTGCACAAAAGTTCCCGCTGCCATGATGATTTGATCGGCATATCCAGGCATATCCCATGGTTCAGGACTTGCATAAGAATCCACCGGTGAATATTTCTGCAACCCTTGGCAAAAAGCAATCAATTTTTCTTTTGAACCGAGTTCTATAGCTTGGATGATATCACCGCGCACATCCGTTGCTAAAGGCAATGTATTATAACCAAGTTTACTGAAGAAAACAGATGCAAATACCGCACCCTTAATTGCTTGTGAAACAACATGAGGTGCAAGAAAAAAACCCTGTAAGATCAATCGGTTATTTGCAAGAGATGCGCCGAGTTCAGCGCCGATTCCAGGAGCTGTCAAACGATAAGCTGCCAACTCAACAAGGTCTTTTTTGCCGACAATATACCCACCAGTCGGGGCAACTCCACCACCAGGATTTTTTATCAAGGAGCCTGCCATAATATCCGCACCTGCCTCTGTCGGCTCAGCTATGTCGACAAATTCACCATAGCAATTATCCACAAAACAAATACAGTCTTTTTTTATTTCTTTGACAAAGCTGCAAATCTTTTTAATATCTTC
>CBDTTM010000338.1:0-1536 GCA_965363355.1 uncultured Selenomonadaceae bacterium
AGATGAGGCGCATGGAACGCATTTTTATTTTAGTGACAAACTGCCGGTTGCAGCGATGGAAGCTGGGGCGGATATGGCAGCGATCAGCATGCATAAATCCGGTGGATCTTTGACGCAGAGTTCATTTTTGCTGATTGGTCCTGCGGTACAGGAAGGTTATGTGCGCCAAATCATAAATCTGACGCAGACGACTAGTGGGTCGTATCTTTTAATGGCAAGCCTCGATATATCGCGCCGAAATTTGGCACTACATGGGCAGGAAGTCTTTGATCAGGTCATCGATTTAGTGCAATATGCCCGCGATGAAATCAATCATATCGGTGATTATTATGCGTATTCCAAGGAACTGGTCAATGGCGATTCTATTTATGATTTTGATGTCACCAAATTGTCGGTACACACACTTGATATTGGTTTGGCTGGAATCGAGGTCTATGATATCTTGCGCGATGAATACGATATTCAGGCAGAATTCGGCGATATTGGAAACTTGTTGGCCTATGTGTCGGTCGGAGACCGTCCCAAGGACATTGAACGTTTAGTCAGTGCTTTGGCAGAAATCCGTCGCCATTATAAAAAAGACAAAACGGGGATGCTTGAAGCGGAATACATAAATCCACGAGTCAGTGCCGCACCACAGGATGCCTTTTATGGCAAGAAACAGGCACTACCGCTTAAAGAAGCGGCCGGTAAGGTTTGCAGTGAATTTGTCATGTGCTATCCACCGGGGATACCGATTTTGGCTCCAGGTGAGCTGATTACGGAAGAAATCCTCGATTATATAAGCTATGCCAAAGAAAAAGGCTGCTCGCTTACAGGACCCGAGGATATGAATATAGAACATTTGAATGTTATGGTGGGAGCTGATTGATGTGGAACTTTGGTTTACAGAAAAGCACACAAATAATGTAAATTTCTCAATAAAGGTCGATAGACAACTGTATGCGGGAAAATCGGAATTTCAACGAATCGATATTTTTGATTCATCTGAATTTGGCCGTTTTTTGACATTAGATGGCTATATGATGCTGACAGAAAAAGATGAATTCATTTATCATGAAATGATTGTTCATGTGCCGATGGCAGTTCATCCAGCCGCGAAAAAAATATTGGTAATCGGTGGCGGCGATGGCGGAACTTGCCGGGAACTGCTTCGTTATGCGACAGTTGAAAGCATTGACCTCGTCGAGATCGATGAACTCGTCGTCGAGGTTTGTAAAAAATATTTGCCGCAAACCGCAGGTTGTTTCAATGACAAAAGAGTGAACTTCCACTTTGAGGATGGCCTTAAATTCATTCGTCATTGTGAGGATATGTATGATTTGATCATTGTTGATTCGACGGATCCTTTTGGTCCGGGTGAGGGCCTATTTACAAAAGAATTTTATGGTAATTGCTATAAGGCATTAAAGCAAGATGGCATTATGGTAAACCAGCATGAAAGTCCTTTTTATGCGGAAGATGCCTATGCTATGCAGCGTGCCCATAAGAGAATCGTGGAATCCTTTCCAATAAGCCGGGTTTATCAGGCCCATA
>CBDTTM010000339.1:0-1511 GCA_965363355.1 uncultured Selenomonadaceae bacterium
ACCTGCGGCCTCATCGTCCCGAACGATGCGCGCTACCAAACTGTGCCACATCCCGCTGAACACAATAATTATTATATGACTATTGTTGGAAAAAATCAAGAGATTCTGTAGATTTTTTCCAACAATATTACTCCGGCGTACATTTTTTTATAGCTTGGGCAAAAATCTGAAAACCGGCATCGATTTCTTGTAAGCTGATGGTAGCAAAACTGACTCGAATATAACGATCCGTACTTTGCCTGGGGAAAAAAGCAGAGCCATCGGTCAATAAAACGCCATCAAGTTTTGCTTTTGCAGTGATTTTTGCCGCTGAAACTTGATGGGGAAGTTCTAACCACAAAGAAAGGCCACCAGACGGTTTTACATAAGAAATTCCCGCGGGTAAATGCTTTTTTGCACATTTGCAGGTGAACTCAAATTGAGCTTGATAAACCTGGCGAATTGCGGCAATGTGTTTTTGCCAGATGCTGCGGCGCAGGTAAAGATCGAAAACACGTTGCGTGAGGCCTGAAGTGGAAATATCCGAAAGATGTTTGACATTTAATAGCTTAGTTGCAAGGCTTTTGGGCATGGTCAAAAAAGCTAGGCGGAGTCCGGGCATGAAAATCTTGGAAAAGCTTTTCAGGTAAATGACACGGTCGTCGCGGTCTAAAGCCTTTAGTGGTGCCAGCGGCGAAGGCAGATAGGATAATTCGCTGATGTAGTCATCTTCTAACAAAAAAACATTATAATAACGGGCTAGACCCATAAGACGATTTCGTTTTTCGATGCTGTAAGAGATGCCTGTTGGATTTTGGATGTTTGGCATGACGTAGATTAGTTTTGGGCGGAATGAACGCAGCTTTTTCTCAAGTTCTTCAATGTTGATGCCATCTTCTTCGAGGGGAATGTCGATGATCTTTGCCCCACGAGAACGAAAGGCGGCAATTGCCCCAGGATACGTAGGCGCTTCGACAAAAACATAATCTCCATGGTTAAGCAGTGCTCGGGCAACGATATCGATGCCCTGCTGTGCACCGGAAATAATCTGGACGCTTTCGATGGAGGCCTTAACTCCGCCATTATTGAGATACATAGCAATGGATTCACGTAAGGGCAAAAACCCTTGGCTTTCTTGATAGCTGAATGCATAACCCTGATCGCGGTCGAGCACTTCGATCATGACTTGTTTAAATTTTTCAATTGAAACAATATCCGGATTTAAAGAAATGCTTGCCATATTGATGAGGGATTGGTCGTTTGCTAAAGAACGGATTTCGGGATCTTCTGGTGTGGAGTCAATCAATTCAATGGGGTCTTCTTTGTCAATGATGGTTGGAAGATCCGCGATATAGCTGCCACTCCCAGCTCTTGAAAAAATATAGCCAGCATTTTCTAGTTCCTTATATGCATTTACAACCGTACTGGCGTTGATTTTTAAGAAGCCAGCAAATTTTCTCACCGGAGGCAGAAGGTAACCAGGTGCTAATTGTCCATTTTTTATCAACGAGACAATTGCTTGATAGAGTTGT